>NZ_JRPQ01000136.1 GCF_000762405.1 Hoylesella timonensis S9-PR14
TAATGTGGTTATAAGTGAATTTATGAGAGAAAGAGAAAGTTTTGCAGAGGTCTCAAATTTAGAGATGTCCAGTACACTCTCTACCAACCCAGATATCACTGTTTCTAATGGTTTCCTTGGCTTTGGAGCTAAGGCAATATATACCCCTACAAACACTCCTCTCAAGGCAATCATCAATTATTACAACGCTGAAGATGGCGAAAAATTAGTCAAACTTCTGCAAATGCCCGAGGAACAAATCGCAGAAAAAGCAGAGAAAATGCGAATGCCACAAAAACAAAGTATGAGCAACTACCGTTTGGAAGCCTGCCTAACCGCAGACAAACAGTTTATTGCCATACAAATATTTGGCTATGCGGATTTTAAGAACACTCCTCTCCACGAACTCTGCATCTATAAAGGCAAAACGGCAGAAAGCATCATCAACCTGCTTTAGCCCGTCCGACACGACAAATTCCTACGCTTCATGAATATAACACGAGGCATATTACTAACCTTTCGTTACCGCAATTGATGAGTAGCGAAAGGTTTTTTGATGACTGTTTAACAAGTAGGGAAAAGAGATAAAACTATTAGAATAACAACAAAAAAAATAGAAATCACTTTTATAAGGGCACTAACCCATTATAATAAAGGCATTAAGTCATTACTATAAGGGCATTAACCCATTACTATAAGGGCATTAAGTCATTATTATAAGGGCATTAACCCATGTTTATAAGAGCATTAACCCAATGCTATAGTACTTTCATAGACTCTCTTGACCATTTTTAGTTGGTTATTCTATACCCTTTGGGACTATTTTATAAAAAATCTACTCATCAATTTTTCCACTTAAAAACTCACCATTTAAGAACATAATATTTGGCTAAATGCCCAAAAATAAATATCTTTGTAATATGAGAATAGTCATACAAAGAGTTTCAGAAGCATCGGTGAGCATCAAAGGCACGATGAAATCGTCCATTCAGCAAGGTTTTCTTATTCTTTTAGGCATTGGCGAAGAAGATAACGAAGAAGATATAGAATGGCTTGTAAAGAAGGTTGTCAACCTTCGTGTGTTTGACGATGAACAGGGAGTGATGAACAAATCTATCCTCGATATCAATGGTGAAATATTGGTGGTGAGCCAGTTTACCCTCATGGCATCGTACAAAAAGGGCAACCGACCCTCCTACATTCGAGCCGCAGGGCACGAGATTTCTATCCCTCTCTACGAGCAGTTTTACAAACGTTTGAGTGCCCAATTGGGAAAAGAGGTAGGAACTGGCGAGTTTGGTGCCGATATGCAGGTGAAATTAGTGAACGATGGTCCGGTCACCATCTGTATGGATACCAAAAATAAAGAGTAACTCAAACACCCCCAAATCAAGATTCAAAATATGGAAATCAAAGAAGCACAACAACAAGTAGACCGCTGGATTAAGGAATATGGTGTACGCTATTTCTCAGAACTCACCAACATGGCGTGTCTCACTGAAGAGGTTGGCGAGTTGGCACGCATCATCTCACGCACCTATGGCGACCAAAGTTTCAAGCCAGGAGAGACACCCAATCTTGCCGATGAAATGGCAGATATTTTGTGGGTACTCATCTGTTTGGCGAATCAAACAGGAGTTGACCTCACCGAGGCTTTCGAACAAAACATGAAGAAGAAAACCAATCGAGATAAGACAAGACATATCAATAATCCAAAACTAAAACAACAATGACAGTCAACAAAAACATACAGCCTACAAAAGAGCAGCGCAATGCCAAGAATACGCCTAAGCAAACAGTCGATAAGTACGAACAGGCTTTGAAAAAGTACAACACCAATCTCAACGATGATGAAGTACGAGAAACAGTTAAGAAGCTCATCGAAGAGAAAGTACATACCAATGACACCCCTGAGGTGAAGAAATTCCTGTTTGGTAGCATTGAACTGACCTCATTGAAATGCACTGATTCGGACGAAAGCATCATGGCATTTACCGGAAAGGTAAACCAGTTTGACACGCAATATGCTGACCTTCCCCACGTTGCCACTATCTGCGTGTATCCTTGTTTTGCTCAGGTAGTACGCGACACCTTGGAGGTTGAAGGCGTTGAAATAGCCTGCGTATCGGGCAGTTTCCCCTCTTCTCAAGCCCTCATCGAGGTAAAGGTAGCCGAAACAGCATTGGCAGTGAAAGATGGAGCTACGGAGATTGACATCGTGATGCCCGTAGGCAAGTTCCTAAGTGGCAATTACGAAGAGATGTGCGAGGATATACAAGAGTTGAAAGAGACTTGCGGAGACGCCGCCATGAAGGTAATTTTAGAGACAGGATGCTTAAAAACAGCGTCAAATATCAAGAAAGCCTCTATCCTTTCCATGTATGCCGGAGCCGATTATATCAAGACTTCTACGGGCAAAGAGAAAGTGGCAGCCACACCAGAAGCAGCGTATGTGATGTGCCAAGCCATCAAGGAATACTACGATGAAACGGGCATTCAGATAGGTTTTAAGCCTGCTGGCGGCATCAACTCAGTAATGGACGCCCTCATCTACTACACCATTGTAAAAGAAGTGTTAGGCGAAAAATGGCTTACCAATAAGTGGTTCCGCTTAGGTACCAGTCGCTTGGCGAACATGTTACTCAGCGAGATTGAGGGAAAGGAAGTAAAATTCTTCTAATGATACAATAGAAGCAACTGAAAAAAATACCTTGTAAAAAAGCGGATATACACCTCAGAAGTGTATATCCGCTTGTGTTTTTTAGCACGATCAAAGCGCCTTGATCCAATCAACGATATCTTGCATCACCTCTGGGGCAAAGGTTTCTTCAATCAATCGATACTCCATTGTCTGCCCCGTAGTACAATGTTGAAACAGATGGTTCAGTCCTTCGTATTCTTTAATCAAGTTCTTTTTGTTGGGTTTCAAGCCTTTTCGCAAGGCAGAAAGATTGTCGTGCGCATCTACCTGCACATCTTTACTACCATTCACTGCCATGACAGGACACTTGATTTTTGGAAGATAGCAAGCCATGTCGGTAGCGATGAAATCGAGAACCCATGGGGTTTGCATGGTGATAATGGGTAACAAACTTTGCCGGCTCAATGCTGGGAGCGACACATTAGTTTGTTTCAACAAGGAGTCTAACACGGCTTCGGGGTGAGAAATGTCTTTCTTGGCATTTCTATAAGCATAAATAGCCCCCAACACCTTACAGTAATCGCGTGCGAAAGAAGCACCACCTCTCGCCTCCATCGCTTGATATACTTGCCTCAACATCAAGCTATCGCCACGTTCAGCCATCCCTGCAAGACTCACAATGAAATCGGGTAAGGCCTCTGCTGCCAACATCATGGCAATACTACCACCCTCACTATGTCCCATGACACCTATCTTTCCGAACTTTTTCAGGCTTTTCAGGTAGTTGAAACCACAGCGAGCATCCTCCGCATTGTCTTTCATTGTTGATTGGGAAGCATCACCTGTAGACTTCGCAAACCCTCTATCATCGTATCGAAGCGAAGCAATGCCATGGCGAGCCAAGTAATCTGCCAAGACTAAGAAAGGCTGATGGTCGAATATTTCCTCGTTTCTATTTTCCTGACCGCTACCTGTTACCATCAGTACCACAGGTACGTTCTGCTTGTTCATCTGCTCATAACCCACAGGATAAATCAATGTTCCCGAGAAAACAGCATTCGCCTTGGCGTTTTGAAAGGTTACTTCCTCAGTTTGATATGGATAAGGCGCATGAGGAGTTTGCGGTCTCTTTAGTTCCTCCACACCACGATTGAGCATCAAAGGGAAAGCCTTACCAAACTGCGTAAACACTCCTTGAATGTGATCTCCTTGCTGTTTGCCGAGATACCGAGCCCCAATCGACAAGATAGCAATATCCACAGAGTCGGCTGTCAGACAGTTCACTGTGGCAGGAACGCCTTTTACACTTTGGTCAGGACTATCCATCGTTACGATGAAACCGTTGTTTTTGTCCTTTTCCACGTGAAAGACAAGCGTTAATTGTGTACCTTGAACCGACAGTTTTCCCGTCCAACTACCTTCCAATTTTTGTGCATGCGATGCACAAACGGAAGCACACAACAGGAGCATAAAAGTAAGAAATCTTGTTTTCATGACGATATGAATATGATATTTACAGGTTATCTATCACGCTCAAAACAAAAACAAGGCGATAAAAGGTGTGCGTACTCCTTATTTTGTACGCTTCACCACATAGTCGATATAGGCTTGCAAAGCCGTTTTAATATCGGCATCCGTTACATGCTTGTCTATATAATCCAGCGTTTGTTGATGCAATTCGCCCATGCGTTGCTCGGCATATTCAATGCCCCCCTGCTGCTTTGTGAAAGCTACCAATTGTGCGATTTCATCGGGCGTCACCGTGTTGTCCTTCACCTTATGTGCCAATTGGAGCATGGCAGCATTACGAGTAGAATTCAAGGCATAAATAACAGGGAGGGTAAGTTTCCCCTCTGCCATATCATTGCCAGTGGGCTTGCCAATCTCTTTCGATTCAAAATAATCGAAAATATCATCTCTAATTTGGAAAATAATACCCAACGTCTGTCCAAATTGACGAGCAGCCTCTACCTCTTCGGGTGTTGCTTTGCCTGCTTGTGCGCCAATGACGGCACACGATTCGAACAAGGCAGCCGTCTTCTGTTTGATGACTTGGTAATATACTTCTTCCGAAATGTCCTGATTCTGGATATTGCTCAACTGCAAAATCTCACCATTCGACAAGGTTCTGCCAAGGTTAGCAAGGTTTTGTATAATGGCTTCCGAATGGGTGAAAGAAACTTGCAACAAAGCCGTTGACAGGATATAATCGCCCACCAGCACCGCCACTTTGTTGTCGTAGGTAGCATTCACCGATGCCTGTCCACGACGTTCGCCACTCTCGTCCACCACATCATCGTGCACAAGGCTGGCGGTATGCAGCAGTTCCAAGCCCACCGCGGCATGTTGGGCGGTGGAGGTAACACCATTAAAGTTCTTCGCTATTAACAAAATAAGCATGGGACGCATGCGCTTTCCCGTTCGTTGACGAATGTGAGAAAGTGCTTGCGATAGCAGACCATCAGCGTGTGACAACGACTCTTCGAATAACTGATTAAAATCATTCAGTTCTTGTGTAATCGGGTGTTGTATGAGGGATAAATAGTCCATGCTTACCAAATTTGTTACAAAAATACAGAATAAATCCCTATTTGTCGCTTTTTTTGCGTAATTTAGCATAAAAATAAATTCAATGTCGCTTTACCAAGGGCTTTAACGGAGAATGCCCCCTATCTGGTAAGCCATTATAACACATCAGCAATATGGAAAAACTCTTTCTTTTAGATGCCTACGCTTTAATATACAGATCTTATTATGCGTTTATCAACAGTCCACGAATCAACTCAAAAGGGTTAAACACTTCTGCCATTATGGGCTTTTGCAATACCCTCAACGAGGTACTTACCAAGGAGCAACCCACCCATATTGCGGTGGCATTCGACCACGGACTTACCTTTAGGAACGAGGCTTTCCCCGCCTACAAGACACAGCGAGAAGCCACCCCCGAAGATATTAAAAAGTCTGTTCCCATCATCAAACAGATTTTGGGGGCGTATCACATCCCATGTCTTCAGGTAGAAGGATTCGAAGCCGATGACATTATCGGCACGTTAGCGATGAAATCGGGCAAAAAAGGCATTGATACTTATATGCTGACCCCTGACAAGGACTACGGACAATTGGTGGGAGAACATGTGTGGATGTACCGACCAAGACACGGAGGGGGTTACGAAACACTCGGTGAGAAAGAGATTTGTGCCAAATACAGCATCGACTCTCCGTTGCAAGTCATTGATATTTTAGCCCTCATGGGCGACACTGCTGACAACTTTCCTGGCTGTCCCGGCGTGGGAGAGAAAACAGCTATCAAACTAATCAACCAGTTTGGTAGCATTGATGAGATGCTACAACGAACACAAGAGATCAAGGGTAAATTGCGTGAGAAAGTAGAAAATGCCATCGAGGATATTAAGATGTCCCAATTCTTAGCCACCATTCGCACCGATGTTCCAATCGACTTAAAACTCGATGACTTACAAGTGGAAGAACCGAATGAGGCAGAACTTGCAAAAATTCTCCATGAATTGGAATTTAAGACGTTAGCGAATCGAATGCTAAACAAATCTAAAAATAGCACAAAGAAAGCTAACAAACAACTCAATTTATTTGAAGAATCCTCGCCCAACATTCAGGTTGAGCCAAAAAACAAGAGTTTTGAGAGCCTTAAAACAGTATCTCACGAATACAAACTCATTGATAATGAAGAGGAAATGCGCAAATTATGTGACTTTTTCTTAACAAATAAGATTTTAAGTCTGGACACAGAAACCACTTCAACCAATGCAATGGAAGCAGAATTGGTTGGTTTGAGCTTTTCGGTGGCGCCTCATCAAGCCTTTTATGTACCCATTCCAGCAAACCGTGAACAAGCAATAAAGATTGTTAATTTATTCAAATCAGCGTACGAAAACGATGCGATACTCAAAATTGGTCAAAATATCAAATATGACATGGAGGTTTTAAGCCGTTACGGAATCGAGCTCAAAGGCGACCTATTCGATACCATGATTGCGCATTACCTCTTACAACCCGAGTTGCATCACAACATGGATTACATGGCAGAGGTATATTTAAGGTATCAAACGATACATATTGAAGAACTCATTGGACCACGAGGAAAAGGTCAAAAGAATATGCGCGACCTTGCTCCTAACGACATCTATGAGTACGCTTGCGAAGATGCAGATATTACCCTGCAACTTAAAAATATCCTTGAACCTAAGCTCAAGGAACGAGAGGTCGACCAGCTGTTTTATGAAATGGAAATGCCTTTGGTACGTGTGCTGACAGAAATGGAGATGAACGGCATACGGATAGACACAAAAGCACTGCAAGAGGTTTCTGAAAGCTTTACCAAACGTATGAACAACTTAGAAGCGCAAATTCATCAATTAGCTGGCGAATCGTTCAACGTCTCTTCTCCAAAGCAGGTAGGCGACATTCTTTTTGAAAAATTGCAGATAGCCGAAAAGCCCAAAAAGACAAAGACCGGGCAGTTTGTTACCAGTGAAGAAGAGCTGCAAAAATATGCCACTGGCAACGAAATAGTAACCCTCATCTTGGACTATCGTGGACTGAAGAAACTCTTGGGAACGTATGTTGATGCGCTACCCAAGCTCATCAACCCCCAAACAGGACACATTCACACCTCGTTCAATCAAACCGTAACGGCTACAGGACGGCTCTCCTCGAGCGATCCTAATCTGCAAAACATCCCCGTACGAGGCGAGGATGGGAAAGAAATCCGCAAATGTTTCATCCCTGAAGACGGTTGTTTGTTCTTCTCTGCCGATTATAGTCAGATAGAATTGCGTGTCATGGCGCATCTCAGTGGAGACAAGCACATGATTGAGGCCTTTCAAGAAGGGTATGACATCCATGCTGCCACTGCCGCCAAAATCTATGGCAAGGAGATGAAAGACGTGACACGTGATGAACGAACCAAAGCCAAACGTGCCAATTTCGGCATCATCTATGGCATCACGGTGTTTGGCTTGGCGGAACGATTGGGCATCGACAGGGGCGAAGCCAAACAACTCATCGACGGCTATTTCACCACCTTCCCACAGGTACAGACCTACATGGAGCAAGCCAAAGACACGGCTCGGGAAAAGGGATATGTAGAGACCTTCTTCCATCGCCGCCGCTATCTCCCCGATATCAACAGTCAAAACGCCACTGTCCGTGGCTTTGCAGAGCGTAATGCCATCAATGCGCCCATACAAGGGTCGGCTGCCGACATCATCAAGGTGGCAATGATACGCATTTACGAACGGTTCAAACGAGAGAATATCCAATCAAAGATGATTCTACAGGTACACGATGAACTCAATTTCAGTGTGTTACCTTCAGAGAAAGAACAAGTAGAGCGCATCGTTTTAGAGGAGATGCAGAACGCCTATCAACTCAAAGTTCCTCTCGTAGCCGATGCTGGCTGGGGACACAACTGGTTAGAAGCACACTAAAAATCACATCATATAAAAACAAAGAAGAACAACGCTATATGAAAATTATCCATATTGAACAACTCATTGAAGACCCCATTCACCTGCTTGACAGTGTGGTGGACAATGGCGATTCCTTGCTCATTCACCGACCGAAAGACAAAAGTGTGGTGATACTCTCCATGGAAGAATACAACCAACTGAAAGCCTGTGAATATCGGGCTAAAAAGAATGAACCTTCAAAGGCGAACCCCTAAAATTATTCATGTATTGAGATAGGGGCATTGCGCACACACTTCAAGTGCCTAACTCCTTAGCTTCAATCATTTTACAGCGTGAACGTAAACCTATCACCCCATTGACTTCATAGATTCAAGTCAATGGGATTATTTTTATATCTACAAACAGTCAACTTCAAAATTTGCGACAATCATCCTGCAAATCAAATCTATAGGGAGTTTGACACTCACCTGAAGAAGGCTCCACATACACTCCATTCACCTTCAAAGGCTCAGAGTGCACGGCATCAGCAATCATGGCAGCCGATCCGCCCAAGATTCCAGCCGTGAACTTGAATGCCAGCAACAGCGCATTGATGATGCTGCCGGCAATGGTGACACGGTATATGGACTGTTCTCGCTGACGGTCGGAATCGGATTTTTCCATCAATGTTTTGAGATTAAAGGGTTGTACCTGCAAATATAGTGATTTTTAACTACACGTTGTGTACACCTTTAGAATATCTGCAAAATAACATGACGCGCAATCTCATTTTCTAATGTTGGTGGCGGCTCACTCTTCTGAACCGATTGATTATTCAAATATTTTTAGGGTCAACCGTAGTTTTTCTGGTTTTTATATTTAATTTTGTGTTCGTATTCACCTTTTGCGATACGCAACCGATATGGCTAAGGTGAGATTTCCGATGCAGGAACATCATCTGTTCACGAAAAGAAGAATGTTTACTGCAATATGCAATTGATAGTTATTCACGGTCACGAGTTTGCCCGCACCACCCCTTGGGAAACAAGACGGACAGATGACCTCCTTTTATTCATTTCAAACCATCATCATGGGAAATTATCTTCTTTCACTCCTCGTCGCCCTTTTTGCAGTCACGGGTAGCCTGCCAGTGGCAGCACAAGAGGCTTATGCCGTATTAACATCCGACGAGACGCTCACTTTTTATTATGACAATCAGCGCGCCACCCGTCAGAATTATGAGCACATCTACGACATGCCCAAACCTGGAGTACCTCCCGATTGGGCAGGTTCTGAAAGTTATCCCCAGAAAAACGTTATGCACGTTGTGTTCGACGCCTCCTTTTCCGGGTACCGTCCCATCAGCACCCTCTCTTGGTTCGAATGTTGCATCAATTTGCAGAACATCGAGGGCATACAAAACCTTAACACCGAAAAGGTCACCGACATGAACGCTATGTTCTTTAGCTGCGAGGCATTGACATCGCTCGATGTGAGCAAATTCAACACCGAAAAGGTCATCGACATGCGCAGGATGTTCGATTACTGCAAGGCATTGACATCGCTCGATGTGAGCAACTTCAATACCCAAAACGTCGTCAGCATGAGCAGCATGTTCGAAGGCTGCAAGGCATTGACATCGCTCGACCTAAGCAACTTTAATACCAAAAAGGTCACCGACATGAGCGCCATGTTCTCTGGTTGCGAGGCATTGAGATCGCTCAATTTGAGCAAATTCAATACGCAAAACGTCGCCTCCATGAGAAGCATGTTCGAAGGCTGCAAGGCATTGAGATCGCTCGATGTGAGCAACTTCAACACCCAAAACGTTAAAGACATGTACGGCATGTTCGAAGGCTGCAAGGCATTGACATCGCTCGACCTAAGCAACTTTAATACCAAAAAGGTCACTGGCATGGTAGGCATGTTCGAAGGCTGCAAGGCATTGACATCGCTTGACCTGAGCAAATTCAATACCCAAAACGTCACCAACATGAAATGGATGTTCTATGGCTGCGAATCCCTGACCACTATTTACTGCAACAGAAACTGGAATGTTGGGCAATATGTTGATGATAAAGGTATGTTTGATAACTGTACGCAGCTGAAAGGTACCAACACTTCGTTCGACGCAAGCAAAACGGGCATTAAGATGGCTAACCCCATCACGGGTTACTTCACAATCCTGCCTGGGCCAGCAGAGGCTTATGCCGTATTAACACCCGACCAGACGCTCACTTTTTATTATGACAATCTGCGCATCACCCATCAGAATTATGAGCGCATCTACGATATGCCCAAACCTGGAGTACCTCCTGCTTGGGCAGGTGATGATGATAACCCCCCAAAAAATATTAAGCATGTTGTGTTCGACGCCTCCTTTTCCGGGTACCGTCCCACCAGCACCCACTCCTGGTTCGCACATTGCATCAATTTGCAGGACATCATAGGCATACGAAACCTTAACACCGAATACGTCACTGACATGGGAAAGATGTTCGAAAACTGCAAGGCATTGACATCGCTTGATGTGAGTAAATTCAACACCCAAAACGTCACCAGCATGAGGCGCATGTTCGATGGCTGCTCGGCATTGACATCGCTCGATGTGAGTAAATTCAACACACAAAACGTCACCGACATGAACAGTATATTCGATGGCTGCAAGGCATTGAAATCGCTCGATGTGCGCAAATTCAACACCCAAAACGTCACCGACATGTACTGCATGTTCTCTCACTGCGAGGCATTGACATCGCTCGATGTGAGCAACTTCAACACCCAAAACGTCACCAACATGAACGGCATGTTCAATCGCTGCGAGGCATTGACATCACTTGACCTGAGTAACTTTAACACCCAAAACGTCACCAACATGGGGGGCATGTTCATATTCTGCAAGGCATTGACATCGCTCGATGTAAGCAAATTCAATACCCAAAATGTCACCGACATGGCGTGGATGTTCCTTGGCTGCGAGGCATTGACATCGCTTGATGTGAGCAACTTCAATACCGAAAAGGTCACCGACATGAACAGCATGTTCGAATTCTGCGAGGCATTGACATCGCTCGATGTAAGCAAATTCAATACCCAAAACGTCACCGACATGAACGTCATGTTCTCTGACTGCAAGGCATTGACATCGCTTGATGTGAGCAAATTCAACACCCAAAAGGTCACCGACATGAGCAATATGTTCAATGGCTGCGAGGCATTGACATCGCTTGATGTGAGCAAATTCAATACCCAAAACGTCAGCAACAT
>NZ_JRPQ01000137.1 GCF_000762405.1 Hoylesella timonensis S9-PR14
GTGAAGGAGTGTAGCGAGCTACACGACTGAACGAACTTACATTTTGAACCAAAAAAGAAGCCAAAAGATAACAAAACGTATTTCATAAACATTTGATAACTATGTGCGGTGGTAATTTATAGAACCAGCCTTAATCCATCCGCAAGCGATAATCGTCATACGTATATTCCCGCAGCATCTGCAACGTTCCGTCGGTCTGTAACAGGGCAATCGCAGGATGGGCAATACCGTTAAACATGTTGGTTTTCACCGTAGTATAGTGCAACATGTCTTCAAAAATAAGGTTCTCCCCCACTTTCAATTCATGGTCAAATTGCCAATCGCCCATGAAATCACCACTCAAACACGAGTTGCCACCTATTCTATATACATGTTTTTTCTCCGTATGGTTTTGCGACTTTGGCGCCAAGGTAGTGGCATTTCGAATTGTAGGTTGATAGGGCATCTCCAAACAGTCGGGCATGTGGCACGTAAAACTCACGTTGACAATGGCGGTACGAATGCCATGATTCTCCACCACATCAACCACCTGTGCCACCAACACGCCCGTCTGCCACGCAAAAGCACTGCCCGGTTCCAAGATAACTTGTAAATGCGGATGCCTCTGTTTGAAGTCTTGAAGCAGGGCAATCAACAAGTCTACGTCATAGTCCTGACGAGTCATCAAGTGTCCCCCACCAAAGTTAATCCACGACAGTTCGTCAAACCAGCCGCTAAACTTCTCCTCGATGTGCACCAACGTGCGTTGAAACACGTCTGCCCCACTTTCGCAATGGCAGTGACAATGAAACCCTGTAAGGTCGTTGGGCAAAGATGGCGGCAATTGATCAGCGGTAACGCCAAATCGGGTACCGGGCGCACAGGGGTTATAGAGGTCTGTTCCCACTTCGGAATATTCGGGATTGATGCGCAAACCCAATTGCACATTCGGCTGAACCTGTCGAGCCAAGACATGATAACGCTCATACTGGGAAAGAGAGTTGAACGTGACATGACTCGAGCAACGCACAATTTCCTCCATTTCATCGTCGGTATAGGCAGGCGAATACGTGTGTGTAGGCTCGCCAAAGGCATGAAAGCCCAACAAAGCCTCATTCAGCGAACTGGCTGTCGTGGCGTGAATATACTCCCGAAAGATAGGAAAAGTCTTCCAAAGGGCATAAGCCTTGAAAGCCAAGATAATCTCCACATCGGCGGTTGTTGCCACATGTCGAATCAGTTGGAGGTTGCGTCTTAACTTCTCTTCTTCTAATATATAGATAGGTCGATGTATCTCTTCGTACGTTATAGAATTAATTTTCATGCTCATTTTGTCTCTAAATAGGGTTTTACCTCCATGCCACAGCCGAAGGCAAAGGCGACAGACAAGGAGCTGTCGCACATATTCATCACAAAGATAGCTTTTTATTTCGGATAAAATTGCGCATGTGACATAAATTTCATACTTTTGCAACATCAAACAAACTTGGTGATGAAGCTCGTAATCATGACGAAATCCACATTTTTTGTGGAAGAAGATAAAATATTGACAGCCCTCTTCGAGGAGGGTATGGACAGCCTACACTTGCACAAACCCGATTCCTCACCGCTCTATTCGGAACGTTTGTTATCGCTTCTACCCGAAAGATACCACAAAAAGATTATTGTTCACGAACATTATTATCTTAAAAACGAATACAATTTATCAGGCATCCATCTTCAGCAACTCACCGATCCTGTCCCCGAAGGGGTTAGAGGTCGCATCACACGCAGTTGCTCTGACATACAGTTGTTGAGAGAAACAAAGCGCAAAGCCGACTATGTTTTCTTGGAAAAGATTTTCGATAGCATTGAAGACCCAACACAGAAAGCCTCTTTCAACCTGCTGCAAATTGAAGAAGCCGCCAGGAAAGGACTCATTGACCGCCATGTTTTTGCGGTGGGAGGCATGCACTTGGACAACATCAAGTTGGCAAAAGAATACGGATTTGGCGGAGTGGTGATTCGAGGTGATTTGTGGAATCACTTCAATATCCACAATGAAATAGATTTCAAGGCGCTCATTGCGCATTTTCAAAAACTGAAAAAGGCAGTTGGATAGCCCTGAAGAGCAGAATCTACTAAAATACACATAACACTATTAAATATTAAACGCAATACTGAAATGAGTGACAATGACTCTTTTTTAATTTTCTCGGGTACCAAAACAAGGTATCTTGCAGAAAAGATTTGTGCAAGTTTGGGATGCCCATTGGGAAATATGGTGATGACCAAGTTCTCGGATGGTGAGTTTGCCGTATCCTACGAAGAATCGATTCGTGGCAAGAATGTGTTCTTGGTGCAAAGCACTTTCCCCAATTCAGACAACTTAATGGAACTCCTTTTAATGATTGATGCTGCCAAGCGTGCCTCGGCTCGTCACATCATTGCAGTGATTCCATACTTTGGGTGGGCACGACAAGACCGCAAAGACAAACCGAGAGTAAGCATCGGGGCTAAGTTGGTGGCAGATCTCTTAAGCTGTGCAGGCATCGACAGGCTCATCACCATGGACTTGCATGCTGACCAGATTCAAGGATTCTTCAACGTTCCCGTTGATCACCTCTACGCTTCGGGCGTTATCCTCCCCTATTTACAGAGTCTCAAACTCGACAATTTGGTCATTGCCTCGCCAGATGTAGGCGGCTCAAAACGTGCCAATACCTATGCCAAATATTTAGGTTGCCCACTCGTATTGTGCAATAAGACACGTGCGAGAGCCAACGAAGTAGAGAGCATGCAGATTATTGGTGACGTAAATGGCAAGAATGTGGTGCTCATCGACGACATGGTAGACACTGCGGGTACTATCACCAAGGCTGCCGACGTAATGAAGGCTGCGGGTGCACTCAGCGTTCGTGCCATGGCATCTCACTGTGTGATGAGTGGACCAGCCAATGAACGTGTGCAACAGTCGTCTATCGAAGAGATTGTCTTCACCGACTCCATTCCCTACACTCAGCGTTGCTCAAAGATTAAGCAACTCTCTGTAGCAGATATGTTTGCCGAGACCATTCGTCGTGTTATTCACAACGAGAGTATCTCTTCACAATACCTTATTTAATAAAATGAAGCTGATGAAACCCATCACAGGAATAATCATAATGCTGGCAGGCTGGCTCATGATGAGCAGCTGTCAACAGAAGAAGCAACAACCAGCGGCTCCAGCAGCTCCACAGGAGCAAAAGCAGGACACGGAGAACACCATTCCTACCTTTACGATGAACGATATCAACGGCAAACCTGTTGCTATCCAAGACGAAATGGCGAAAAACAAACTCACCATTCTCGACTTCTGGGCAAGCTGGTGTGGTCCCTGTATGCACGAAGCACCTAATGTTGTTGCCGTGTACAACGATTATCAATCCAAAGGATTGGGTATTGTCGGCATTTCATTGGATAATGATGAAGCGGCATGGAAGGAAGCAGTGGAGCAGTTGCACATGAACTGGACACAGCTCTCCGACCTGAAGGGCTGGGACAACGAAGCGGCACGCCTGTTCCGTGTCAACTCTATCCCTCACACCGTGATTATCAATTCCAAAGGAGAGGTATTGGCAGAGGATTTGCGAGGCGATGAATTACGAAAGTTTGTTGCAGCGCAATTAGACTAAAGGCTGGTTCTATAAATTACCACCGCATAAAGTCATTAAATTTTTATGAAACACGTTTTGTTATCTTTTGGCTTCTTTTTGGTTCAAAATGTAAGCTCGTTCAGTCGTGTAGCACGCTACACTCCTTCACTCTCTTGCATTTTGACCTCAAAAATAAGTTCAAAATCTAACAAAGCTAATTTATAGAACCAGCCTAAACTCCACAAAAACATTCTTTTTAGAATCTTACATACATCGTGGCAACACTTCCGTTTGAGGTGTTGCCACGATGACGTTTTAGGGTAAATTTATTTTGAATTTTTCTTACAGTAGGTGCTTAAATACTCGATTATTTTCGAGCAAAGTCTGGTCAGGTCTCAAATATGGGCTGGATTTTGTATGTTGGTAATCGGCTGACTGTCAGATACTTCGCTCTCAACCATGCGTTCCAACCTTCTTAAAAGGTGCTTATCTCATTGCATTAAGCTCTGTTTTGGACTAAAAAGAGACGTTCCAACCCTGTTATTCACATAGGTTAGACGGCTTACCTTCATGGGTTAAGGGGCTTATCTCTTTATTATTCCTCATCTATTATATGGAGTTAGCCACAAAATGGGGCAAAAACGAGCAGAAAATTGCCTTTCCCAATTCTATTTTACGAAAAATAAAAGTGCCAAAAATTGTCATTTTTCTTTACGAAACACAAGTATCAAGACGTAGAAAACAGGCGAAAATTAAAGGCATGAAGATGGGCAAAAGCATCTAAAAAACGCCTCGTAAAAAATTTCGAGGCATTGATTAGATGCTTAATTCAAACTTTCCAGTAAACGAAATCAACACTTTGATAACATAACTGGTCGTAGAATCTGGTATGGGTAAATAAGCACGATAGGTCACTCCATCGGCAGTAATTTTATCAAAAAGAAAATCGGACAGGATGCACTGATTATAATAGTCGCTCGGAATCAGCGTCTTAAAATCCTGTTTCTTAAAGTCACGTGAGAAAATTCGGTTGGCACCATTGAACACACTCACGTGGATAATGTTGTCGTAGTAGATGTTCCCCACTTCTACCCCTTCGTCGGTATAGGTGTTTTTGATAATTTTATAGGTGGTGGGGTTCACCTGTACGTACAGATGATATCGCTCTGCACCAGCGTGCACCACGGTATCACGCTTAATCAAACTGTTCTGATTGAGTGCCACAGGCTGCTTCGACATAAAGGCATAGCGGTCTTCGGGATCATCACTCTTCACCAATCGAACCACATCACCATAAGGATTTTTGAATATAAACAAATGGGGTGCCTGTTTTACAATGGCATATTGCGTGATAGCGTTGCCTTGTAAAATTAACGAATCCTGCACTATTTTGAAGTACACAGGAATACTGGTCGAGTCAGGATAATAAATGGTGTCGCCATGTACCTTGAACACCACGCTCCCCTCGTCTTCATTGAGCCAAATGCCTTGCAGCAGTTTCTTTGCTTGCACATCTTCTTGGATAGCATCTTGCACGTTTTTCTTCTTTTCAGAGCCACAACTTCCCAATACGAGGAGCAGGGTAAACAAAAAGAGAGAAAGGGGTAATGTTCTATGGTTGAGCTTTTTCACTGTCACGTCCTTTATTGTCATCATCAGCAACTCTACTAAATATCCTCAAAGACTTCTGCCTCTCGGAAAGAGCAAGCATTCAAATCCTTCTCGCTGGTGATAAAACAAGCAGGGTCCAAGGGCCACTGAATATTCAAATCTTCATCGTTCCAACGAATGCCTGCCTCGTGCTGAGGTGCATAAACATTATCCACCTTATAAGTAAAAATAGCTTCTTGGCTCAACACCAAGAAACCATGAGCAAACCCACGAGGTATGAAAAGTTGCCGTTTGTTATCGGCACTCAACTCTACAGCGACATGTTTCCCGAAAGTAGGAGATGACTTTCGGAGGTCTACAGCAACATCCAAGACGCTTCCTTGAATTACTCGAACGAGTTTGGCTTGCGAATATGCACCTTTTTGATAATGCAGTCCGCGCAACACACCATAACTCGATTGAGATTCGTTGTCTTGGATAAAGTTGACCTCTCCTATATGGGCGTTGAATTCGGCTTGTTTCCAAGCTTCAAAAAAATAGCCTCTTGCATCGTTAAATACCTTTGGCTCTATAATCCAAACCCCTTGAATAGGGGTCTCTGTAAACTTCATCATATTGTATTAAAACAAATATTCTGAAGCAAAGATAACATTATTTGAAAGAATGACAAAGCAAATGCAGGTTTAATTTTTAGGTTGTTTATTTTTTCAAACAATTCATTGGTTTATTCGCAAAAATAAGCTAAATTTGCAAACGTGATTGAATTAGAAAGACATATCGAGATTCTTCTGCTGAACAATGATTGCGTGATTGTCCCCAACTTTGGCGGATTCATGACGCATCATGTTGAGGCACACTATGATGAGGAGCAAGAAATGTACTATCCCCCACTTCGGACAATAGGATTCAATCCACAACTTACCCTGAATGATTCGTTATTGGCACAGTCGTATATCGATGTTTACGACATCAGCTATCCAGAGGCATTGCAACGTATCGATAGCGAGGTGAGCGAAGTAAAGCAACACTTGGCAAACGAAGGCTCCTATGAAATGTCCGACCTTGGTACTATTTTCTATCATCATGACGGAAGCTATACGTTTCAACCCTGTGAGGCAGGCATTCTGACGCCCGAACTTTACGGATTAAGCACGGTAGACATCACGCCGCTAAGACGTGTTCAAGTGCGCACAACCGCCCCTGCGCCTCAGTTGGAGGAGTCTACCAATCCAAAGAATGTACCCATTCAGACCCATTCTGTGTTACCTGCTGAGACCGAAGAAGAGGCTTCAGCTGATACAGAAGTAATAGAGGTTCGCCCCAGTCGCACCATTGAAATAAAAGTGAGTGTGCTACGCAATTTGGCTGCGGCATGTTTGGCAGTCTTGGCTTTCTTCTTATTCCCTGCCACACTCCATGATGCAGGAAATACAGCCGATATGTTTGGGAAAATTAACACCCGTCTGCTTTATCGAATTATGCCGAAAGACGTAACCACGGGGAATACTCAAACAGACGCACAGCCTACAAAACAAAAAGCTGAAAAGGTGGTAAAAGCAGAGCAACCGCAGGAGGCTGTACCCACAACTGCAAAACAGGCAGCGACAGAAGAAAAGGCAGAACCTTTCTATACCATTGTCTTGGCAAGCAGAGTGACCATTCGCAACGCCACGACTTACGTGGAAGAATTGCAGAAGCAAGGAGTCAAAGAGGCTGAGGTGTACACTAAAGCCAAGACTACCCGAGTGATTTTTGGACACTATGCCACCGAACAAGCTGCCTATCAAGCATTGAACAGCTTGCGCCACAAACCCGCATTTACAGAAGGATGGGTCATGAAAATCAAGCACCCAACCGCAACCCGATAGAAATACTGACCGTGAAGAGAGTTCGATGTCCGAAATGTGACTATTATCTTACCTTTGATGAAACCAAATATACCGATGGGCAATCGTTGGTTTTCCAATGTCCAGCCTGCAACAAACAGTTTGGTATCAAGTTAGGTGTGTCCAAACAAAAAGACAAACAACAAGACGAAACTCCCGATGAGCAAGCAACAGTCAACTATGGAGAGTTAGTGGTGATAGAGAATGTATTTCATTATAAACAAGTCATTCCACTCCAATTGGGCATCAACGTCATAGGACGCTATCAGAAAGGCAATGATATCAACTGCCCCATCGAAACCACCGACCCCAGCGTTGACATGACACATTGCCGCATTCAGGTGTCGAAAGACAAGCGAGGCGGTTTGAAATATGAACTGAGCGATGGTCCCAGCTTCACTGGCACCTTTGTACACAACGAAATTTTGGGCGATCGTGAGCGTCGCATCATCTACGATGGTACTCTTTTTACTATCGGAGCAACAAGCTTAATTCTTCGCACACCTCACGCAGAAGAAGAATAAACAACTTTTTTGGTATCTTTATCACCTGCATAACTATCACTCCTAAAGAGAGATAGGCACTCATACCACCTACTCATTTTGCTCTTTTGACTGCCTTCACCCACAGTCTTACGACATAAACAGAAAAGAGCCAGGGCAACACAATGATGTTTTAATCATCACAATTTTAGAATAAACGGTTTACACACGCAGCAAAGACGGGCTGAAAGCCCAATAAGCTCTTAGCCCAGGGTAACACCCTGGGTACAGTTGACCACTAATTTTGCGCTCTGAAAGAGCAAGAGGAAGACGAAAAGAAAGAATGCTTCACTGACTCCTTTTGCGCTTACAGCGCGCCAATTAGTAAACAACAGCTCACCCAGGGTGGTACCCTGGGCTGTATTCCTATTGGGGCTTCGCCCTGTCTTTGCTCACAACATTAACTGCCGCACAACACCTTGAACTATCATACTATTGGGGTTTCGCCCCGCCTTTGCTCACAACATCAACTGCCGCACAACACCTTGAACTATCATTCCTTTGGGATTCGACCCGCCTTTACTCACAAGATTAACTTCCGTACAACTCCTTAAACTTTCTTTCCTTTGGAACTTCTTGCGTACGAACAGAGATATAGACTGACAGCACATGTCTAAGAAACGAAAAACGCAAACGAAAAACATACTGTGCTACAGAAGATATTTCACAGTTGAACATCCCCTTCTATCTAAAGAGACGAAAAACATTTCCTGCAACCTCTCTCATTCAGTGAAGTCTCGGAAAGAGATGGCACTTATTTATTTTCGTTCTTTTCGTTAAAAATCTATCCTTAATGGTCAAAAAATGAGCGGACATAGCAAATGATTTGTGAGTCAGTCAGTTCTGATTATTTGACCATTCGGGGGAAAAACCGCCAAAAGACGGACTTTTGCCAACTTTGGACAGAGCAGCGTTACTAAAACATTACCCTATATCCAAGTAGAAAGGAATGGCAAAAACGGTAACGAACGGGCTAATCCCCAACTGAAATCTTCCGCAAAGATAGCCCAATAAAGGGAGAATGGGAAGAAAAAAGGCAAAAAAATGAATGCTTGGAATCTTTCCCATCAAAGTACAATGAATTGCGTATCAGCGGATAACCTGACAATAAATAGTTTTGTAACTTATAAAAGGTCAGAGTTATGCGAAGTACGTTTAAGGTTCTGTTCTACCTCAAAAAGAACGCCCCGAAGAAAGACGGTTCCGTTCCCGTGATGTGCCGTATCACTATCGACGGAACCATTGCACAGTTCAGTTGCAAATGCGACATTCTCCCCAATCTATGGGATGTCAAGAGCAACCGGGCTTCGGGAAAAAGTTCCGTCGCATTGGAAACCAACCGCTTCTTGGACAAGATTCGGGTGGGTATCAATGCCAAATACAAGGAGATTGCCGAAAGGGACAACTATGTCACGGCGGAGAAAGTAAAGAACGCTTTCTTGGGTTTGGAGATGCGGTACGAGACACTGCTGACGGTCTATGCCCAGCACAATGAGGATTTTGCCAAGCAGGTATCTGCCGGTCTGCGTCGCGATTCCACATACCATAAGTATTGTACCGTTTACAAGCACTTGGAAGAATTTATCAAGACACGCTATCGTCTGAGCGACATTGCCCTGCGAGAGCTTACACCTGCATTCATCACGGACTTTGAGATTTTCCTCCGCACGGAAAAGCAGTGCTGCAATAATACCGTATGGATCTACATGATGCCTTTGCGCCGAATGATTACCATTGCCCAGAATCACGGCTGGATTGTTCGAGACCCTTTCGTGGATTACAGCATCTCCGCCGAGAGTACGGAAAGGGATTATTTGACCAAGGACGAGATACGTCAAATGATGGATTTGAAGTTTCGCCGCAAGTCCATGGAGTTGGTGCGTGACCTGTATGTTTTCTGCTGCTTTACCGGCTTGTCGTTTACCGATATGAAGAACCTGACCAAAGACAATGTGCAAACTTCATTCGACGGCAAATTGTGGATTATGACCAAGCGACAGAAGACGGGCGTGGAATCCAACATCATGCTGATGGACATTCCATTGAGGATTATCGAAAAGTATGATGGCATGGCAAAGGAAAATTATCTCCTGCCCGTTCCTCAGTACATTACCGCCTGCAAGAACCTTAAAACAATCATCGGACTTTGCGGTATAGAAAAGAACATAACGTGGCATACCAGTCGCCATACCATGGCAACGGAAATTTGTCTGACCAACGGAGTTCCCATCGAAACGCTCTCCAAGATGCTCGGACACACGAATATCCGCACGACACAAATCTACGCCAAAATTACCCACGAGAAGGAAAGCCGGGATATGAATTCCCTTTCCGACAAGTTAAGCCGGATAGAACAGTTTAGCGGTATTACCATATAATAATAAGGAAGAATGTCTATGAAAAGAGAAATCATAACCATTGGCGGTAACGGAGAAATACATATCCCAGCTACTCGCGTTTGGATGTCTGCTTGTGAGATTGCCGACCTGCTCGGGGCATTCTCCGGCAAGGTGAGCGCACAAATCAAAGCGATATTCAAAGAAGTTCTCCTGATGGAGACGGAAGCGATGAGAACAATCCACTCCGAACAAGGATTTATTGATTTATACAGTATCGAAATGATAACGATGCTGTCGTTTCGTATTGCCACACCACAGGCAAAGACTTTGCGAAGGTGGATAATCGGCAGGCTTTCGGAGAAGAAAGTTTCCTCTCCACCCATGATTGTCTGTTACACCGTTGGCAGACAACATAATTAAAGAAAAGCAGGCAGTAAGAAGATAATTCCTACTGTCTGCTTTTTGCTTACTGCACATTCCGTTGTAACTTGATTTGGGCGTATGATGAGCCAATGAAGAGAAGTGGTCGAAGAAGCCATCAAATCTTACGTAAGAATCTCGGAAAACTTACGTAAGTTTTCTGAAATCTTACGTCACTTTTTTGAGAGCTTGTTTTATCGTGGTCAAAACAAATCGACAATACGACAAAAATCAAGGCAACAGCGACAAACATTTCATCATTCCTCAAATCGTGGGTGGTAGTTCTCTTGCAGCAACTTTTCTACCTCCTCCTCTTTATAGAGGACTTTCCCTCCTAATTTGACAAATGGAATACGCCCCATATCACGATAGTCTTGCAGGGTGCGTCGATTGACATGCAGCCGTCGGGAAAGTTCCTCGTCCGTCAAGTACCGCTGCCCTTGAAGCGTTGGTCTGTTTCTTTTCCTCAGGGCATCTATCCCTTTTATCATACGGTCGGAGGCATTGAGGAAGTGCATGATTTCTTCGTCATTCTTGGTCTTTACATTATTACTCATAGTTCTACTTTGGATTTAGTGGTGATTAAGATACTGTGTTATGGAGAGACCGACTTGTCTACCAGTTTCTGAACATCCTCCGGTTTATAGTACATCTTGTAGCCTATCTTCGTATAGGGTAAAGTCCGGTTACTCCGATAGGTTTGCAGTGTACGCAAGCTGACGTTCAGGATTTGGCAGACATCTTGGTTGTCCAGCCATTTGCCCATTCTTTTCTCGTCCGATTCCCGACAGAGGGCATCGACCTTGGCGGTCAGGATGCGGAAACGCTCCATCATGGCTTCATACGTTTTCTTTTCGATTGCTATTACTTCCATATATCAATTTTTAGTTTGGATATTACGATATGCAAATGTAATGACAGCGTATGCGAGAAAGAGATACTTTCATCAAATTGCGTGCTTGTGGCTTTGATATGACAGCCTGTGTCTTCGGGCTTGAATACTTGACAATAAAAATCTCTATTCAGTACATATTTAGCATACAATCCAAACGATTTCAAAGCCCGAACTTTGCACCATAATCAAATTAAAAGAGCGATGGATGTCATTACAATTGAGAGCAAAGCCTACCACGATTTGGTGGGCAAGATAGAGAAAATTCTCCGATATGTGGAGAAAGAGGAACAGGCGAAGGAAGAATACGAAAACCGCCTGATAACCAACAAGGATTTAGCCGAAATACTCGGCATCAGCCAACGCACCCTCCAACGGTTGCGAAGTTCGGAACGTATCGGTTACAAGATTATCCTTGGACGATGCTATTACGACTTAAACGACATAGAGGAGGCGATACGCAAGAAGAGCCTGTACTGCAATCCTCAAAACATCAAAGAGCTGAGACAGAATTTCCTGCTTAAAGCCAAGAGAACGAAATAGCATATGGAACTATTGGACAGAGACACTTTTCTTGAATGGATGGAGCGGATTATGACCCGTTTCGACCATCTGAAGCAGACCATTCCCGATATTCCCCAACGTCCGATGCTCAACGGCGAGCCGCTCTTGGACAATCAAGAGGTCTGTATGATGCTGCAAGTCAGCAAGCGAACCTTGC
Organism: Hoylesella timonensis S9-PR14; assembly: GCF_000762405.1. GTDB lineage: Bacteria > Bacteroidota > Bacteroidia > Bacteroidales > Bacteroidaceae > Prevotella > Prevotella timonensis_A. The sequence goes on from NZ_JRPQ01000137.1 coordinate 12,005, forward strand.
AACGTTACCGAGATTCGGGGACGCTGCCGTTCCACATCATCTATCACAAAACGTGGTATCTGGAATCAGAGATAACTGCCTTTATGGAACATCATTTCACCGAGAATAAGAAACGGAGAAGAAAGAGGAAAAAAGAAGAATGAGTTCTTTGCTTTTTTATTTTAGTTGTGCAAATCCCGTCCCGTCGTGATGACGAGGCGGGATTTATACTTGGAGTCCGTTTCATAAATCATATTTTCGGTCTGACGACAAAGACCTTGTTTGCCAATGACGGCACACCGTCCGTAAGGGGCTGTGTATCCCTAATACTCTGCCTCGCGTCTTCGGGCAGTCTGTCGGTTTGAGCCGAAAGCGTGCAGACGGAGGATGCGTTAGCGGTAGGCTCAATCGGACGGGACTGCCCTGAGATGTTCCCTTCCATTTCCTTCTGCTCTTCTATGTTCTCTTCTTCCTGCTGTGCGTCTCCCTGCTCAATGGGCTTCAAGGAAAGCTGTATCTGACGGTCGAGTGCGGCAAGTTCCGTCTTGAGGTCTTTCAGTTGCTCTTCCTTTTTCCACGAGCCATTGACCACCTCCTGCAATACGGGAATATCTTTGGCTATCTTCACCGTATCCGCCTCATATTTCTGTATCAGGCTCGGGATCTTTTCCAACGCATTGAGAAAGTTCATGGAGGCAAGTACCGGATCTGTGGCAATGTTACCGTTGTTGTAGCTGTACTTCATGCCACTCTCTCCCATGATGAAAAACCTGTTCTGCGATAAGTCGAAAAGACTCTGTGAGGAGGATTCGGTCTTGACCACTATCTTGAAACCGTAAAGAGTGCCGATGTCGAAATACTCCCCTTTGGTACGGGCATGCTCCTTGACTTCCGCAAGTTTGGCTGCGATCCGTTTCGGGTCGCTGCCTTCCACGCCTTTCAGCTGTATCGGGTTGAGTTTGTTACCGTCCTTGTCCTTTTGCACCCTGCTCTCAAACAGATCCCGGTCGCTTTTGAAGCGTGCTATCAGTTCCTTGTTCCCATCCACGACACGCAACACCTCGTCCAATCGACTTCGGGAAGTCTGCCTGCTGCGCATAAAGGAACGTCGCTCACTCTCCAAGCCAGCAATCTTCTTCTCTAACTTCGCCTTTTCCAACAAGTCCGTATTTCCCGAAAGAATGGCTACATACTCGGAAAAATTCATCCCCGACTTCTCGTCCATGCTTCCCTCGTCGATGGTACGGCTGCCAAGACGATTGTTCTTCAGCTGCTCTATAAATAATTGCTTATTATATAATAGGTTGAACTTATAACTGTCAAGTGATTTTTCCACTGCATAAATGATTACATCCACCTTGTTGTCCGCATGAAACTTGGCTACTTCGTTTCCTTTACGCACCGCCCGTCCGTCCCGCTGTTCAAGGTCGGAAGGACGCCAGGGACAGTCAAGATGATGGATAGCCACGGCACGTTTCTGGGCGTTCACGCCCGTACCGAGCATAGAGGTGGAACCGAACAGTACCCGAATGGTTCCCTCGTTCATGCCCGCAATGAGCGTCTTTCGAGCCTTGTCGCTCTTCGCCTCCTGTATGAAGCGTATCTCCTGAGCGGGTATGCCGTGGTCCTCCACCAACTTCCGTTTGATTTCGCTGTAAGGATTCCACTCTCCGGGCTTGTAGGTTCCGAGGTCGGAGAATACGAACTGCGTACCTTTCTGTGCGTCATACTTCCGATAATACTCTGCAATCTTGGCGGCACAGTGGGAAGCCTTGTTGTCCACATGATCCGAGTACTTCTCGGGATCTATGAGCCTCAAATCTAAGCTCATCTTCCTCGCCATGTCAGTTGCTATCAGCATCTTGGCTTTTTCTTCCCGTTCCGTAAGCGGAGCTCTTCCCAACAGCTCGGCATTGCCCGTCTTGGCAAACTCCACCAATTTGGCGATGAACTCCTCCTGTTCGGGCGTTGGCGGGATATTGTGCATGATTTCGTTTTTCTCGGGTCGGTCTATGCCGATGTCCTTTGCCGTCCGGTAGTCCGTTATCTGGGCGTAGAACGCTGCCAGCTCTGGTACTTTGATGAAATAGCGGAAACGCTCCTTCTGCACAATCTCGTTGGTGACGGAGAACTCGTAGTCGATACTCTTCTTGGCGAAGATAGCCGCCCAAGCATCGAAGGTCTTGATATTCTGCTGTTCCAATGCCTGCGGGCGGAGGTACTTAAAGAGCAGATACAGCTCCGTGAGGCTGTTGGAGATGGTCGTTCCCGAAAGGAAGGTCGCTCCCAAGTCCCTACCCGTCCGCTCCTGAATGGTGCGGATGGCAAAGAGCATGTTGAGTGCACGCTGACTGCCCTCGCTGTTGCCCAATCCTGCCACACGGTCGTGGCGGGTGTTGAACATCAGATTCTTGAAAGTGTGCGACTCATCCACAAAAAGATGGTCTATGCCCATTGTCTTGAAATCCACCGCGTCGTCCTTTCGATTGTCAATGCGGAATTTGATGTCGGAAAGTTTTGCCTCCAAATTCATTTGACGCTTGACCAATCCCTTTTCCATGGAACGGGAAATCGTATGCCCCTGCTGACGCAACACTTCCAAGTTCTCCTCTACACTGTCCAACTCATCCTGCAAGATGCTTTGCTGTATCTCGTCCGACTGGGGTATCATACCGAACTGATCGTGCGTAAGGACAATGCAATCCCAGTTGTTGTTCTTGATGTCATGGAAGATACGCTGCCTTTTATCGGGTGTAAAATCGTTCTTGCCCGGGTAAAGCAGTTTTGCGTTCGGATATGCCGTGTGGAATGTTTGCGCAATCTCCTGCACGTTGGCTTTCAGGGCAAGAATCATCGGCTTGTTTGCTAAGCCCAATCGCTTCATCTCGTAGGCTGCCACGCACATGATGAGCGTTTTTCCTGCTCCCACCTGATGGTCGCAGATACCCCCTCCGTTGAGTTTGAGCATCCATACGGCATCCTTCTGACTGCCATACAGGCTTTCAATACCCAATCCTTTCAGATTGAGGTCGGGAAACGTCTGATGCGAGCCGTCATATTGCGGTCGCACAAAGCAGTTGAACTTGTCGTTATACAGTTTTTCCAGCTGCTTCTTGAAATCGTCCGGCTGCTCGGCAAGCCAGTCTGTAAAGCCGTTTCGTATCTCATCAATCTTTGAATTTGCCATCTGTATGGCTTCCGTATCCCTTACCTTGACCTCCTTGTCTCCGACCATAATCTTCTTGGTGATGTCGGGAGAAGTATTCAATAGGGCGTGTTTCATTAGCGTAACACCATCATAGCGGCGGTGCTGTCCCCGAACACAGAACTTGTCCCAGATGTTGGCATTGTGCAGGCGTGCATCGACAGAGTACTCGTCCGCACTTGAATTGTAGTGTATCGCCACCTCCGTGTCGAAGAGGAAGGAGGCATAGTCCGAGTATATCTGTACGGGAATCCATCTTTCCCCGAAGTTGAAGTCAAGGTCGGCGAAAGGAATGGGGACAGGCACGGCATCCCTAAGCGCCTGCATGGAGGCAGCGGCTCTTGTATCTTCAGGATGTTCCAACAGATAATGTCCGATGTCGTCCGCCTTAGCGACAACATTTCCGGAAATGAACTTCTCGCTTGTCTCATATCCACCTTCCAACGGATTGTAATAGACCTTGCCGTCTAATTCGTGGAGGATGTCCTCTTTCGTGCCGTCAGGCAATAGGGAAGCCATGTATTCGAGATCCACGCTTCCGAACTTGTTCAGGGAAGCGGAAAGGGCTTCGGTGGCAGTCTCCACCTGCGTTACCTCGTGCAGACTGAAAGAGACGGGCTGAGTAAAGATGTCCGCCTTTACCGTCTTGCCTTCCAACTTACGTTCCAAGAAAAGTATCTCACGTCCTCCTGCGTCCATCAGAATCATTTCGTGGTTCTTGCGATCGTTGAGATGCCCGTAAAGACGTACAAAACGGTCATACAGGTCATTGAGATGCTGCCGAAGAGAAACATTCTCCGCCTTGTGCTCCGCTTCATAATCATAGAGAGCGTGATAGGCGTCTCTCAGGTCTATGTAGCCCAGCATCTTCTGCCGTTCTTGGGAAGAGAAGTCTATGGGCTGAAACAGGCGGTTGTCCTCCATATCACGGACAAGCGTACCTACCTGAAAGTCCGAGGCGAGCAAAGAACCCTCTTTGAGGTGTTCGTGCCATAAGCCCTCATAGGGACGTGCCAGCATCCCTTTCTCCTTATCCTGCTGCCACCACAGCTCGCCCGTATCTTTTAATCCATTTGCCGTCTCGCTGCTTTGTGAAGTCTCGGGAAACAGAGAGGGGGAAGAAACCGGCTTCGGTTTTGCGGCTGCTTTACGCTTGGGCTTCTTTTCTTGAATGACATTTCCGAAGAGGTCGAACAGTTCCGTCTGTGGCGATACATTCGTTTGAATGGGTTCCGTAGTCGCGGGCTTTTCTTCTGTGTGTGCACCATCAGAAGACAGAGGCTTTTGCACGGTCTGTTTTTCCTCAGAATGAGCAGGGAGAATAACTTCGCTCTGTTGCTGTGTGGGGATATGTTGTTGGTATAATGACAGGTCTAACCGCTTTTCCAGATCTGCCCGCAGGATTTTACCCATATCATTGGCAATGCCGTCCGCTCCTCCGCTATGGTGGAATAAGATGGCAGGTTTCCCGTATGGATCGGTGTCCTGCTTCCACTCGGTATGCACGATTTGTGACATGCTCCGTAGGTAGGTGTTGAACATCACACCGCTGGGACGCTTCCCGCTCTTGATGAAACGCTGCTCCTCCTCGGTAAGGCTTGCCTTGTTGCTGTTCTTTTGCAGGACAATCAGGTCGCTGCCCACTTCCGTGCCGGCATTCTCCGAAAAGAGGTTGTTCGGCAGACGGATTGCCGACACAAGGTAGGTATGCTCCATCAGCCATTCCCGTACAGGCTCGTTCGAGGGAGCGTTCATAACCCCTTGGGAAGTGATGAATGCCAGCACGCCGCCTTCGCGGAGCATATCCACACCCTTAACGAAAAAGTAGTTATGCAGGGACATGCGTGCCACCTTTCGTGCCGGCTCGTCCGTCTTGCTGAAGACCGGGTCGAAGACGGCGATGTCCCCGAAAGGAATGTTGCTGCTCACCACGTCGAAATAGCCCTCGAATTTGGACTCAATCTCCTCAAATCCGCGGATGCGTATCTTGTCGTCGGGATGCAGGGCGGAAAGCAGTTGTCCCGTCAGAATGTCTTTCTCAAAGCCGAATGTGGTATGCCCTTCGGTTGCGATACCGTCAAACGAGCGGATAAACTCGCCCATTCCTGCCGACGGGTCGAGTATCTTGCCGGGGGCAATACCTGCCTCTTGCAAGGAAGCGGCAATCTCCCGTACTACGGGTTCGGGTGTATAGAAAGCGGTCATCACCGAGTTTTTCAGACTCTGCATATAGCTTTTGTACTGAGACTCCGAAGCGGTGTTGTCCCGAATGACCCGATGCAGTTCCATAACCAAGGGGAAGAGTTCCACTTCCGACTTGTTCCAGCGTGCGATGTCCTCCATCGAGTTTGCCGGTGAAAGAATACACTTCAAAGCACCGAACCCCGTATAAGCCCGCAACACCTTCATTTCCTCCTCCGTAGCCGTGCGATGCTCCCGATGGAGGGTAAAAACCGTTTGGATGGCATCTATATTCGCCCGAAGATGCTCTTTCTTGTTATAGCTTGCCATCTTCTTCGAGTTTTAATTGGATAAAGCCCGTCAGTTCCGTGTATAGGGCATTGTATTCGGGGGTATAGGCGAAGTCGTCCGAAATCGGATATTTGGAGAAGACCTCCTCCGCAGACGGGCGCAGCCGTATTGCCGTTTCCCGTACTGCTTCGAGCGGCACATCTGCTGAGAACTCGTTCCACAGAACGGACGTGAGCGTGTCGTGTCGGGAGAAATGCAGTCCCGCATAAAGGGTTTTGTTGGCGATGCCGATACATTCGGCTACGGAAAAGCCGTTGTCAAAGGCTTCGGTATAGGCTTGCGAGGCGGCTTCGGCACGCTCCTTCACGAAAGGAATGTCGTCCGCCAGCTCGGGGTGGCTCTCCCTGAGAAATGAGAGCAGGGAAAGTTCGTAGTATGAAAAATGAATGACTGTCATATGAATGATTTTAGTGAATGTTATGGATTACCCTGAAAAAGCTTATGAGTAATCGGACAAAAGCTTATGAGCTTTCAGCTGGTTGCTCGGTATCTTTTCGGAGATTACTCGACATCTTTTGAACGACCGTTTATCGGCTCTGAAAAAAAACTTCTCTAAAGAATACTTTTTTGAGGCATAACCCTATAATGCAAAGGCACTCGACGTCCCCGCCGAGTGCCACCACTAAAATCCGCAGTAAAACAATAAGATTGTTATGACCGCATCATTCAGTGGCAAAATTAGCAATTTACGGGGATTTATCTTCGGGATTTGCCCGTTTTCTTGCGTTCGGGGAAGACAAAAACCGTTTTGAAGTCCCCGTCTAACGAGAGCGAAGCCTCGAACCGCTTGCCTGCCTTGGAGGTAAAGCCCTTGATGATGCCGGTTTCCCCATTTACAGCTAACTGGGTCAGCTGTTCGTCCGTAAGGCTTTTGCCCGCAACGGTGCGGAAAAGCGTCCATCCGCAATCGGCATCCGAACATTTGGCACATTTGGAATGAAATACCATCGTACCCTTACCGCACTTGGGGCAATGGATGTCGCTTCGCCTTTGAGGGAAGAGGATTTTGGACGAGAGCAGTTCGTCGGTAATCTGCGTGGCATAAGACTCGATGTCCTTGCGGAAATCTTTTTCCTTCATCTCTCCACGTTCTATCTTCGCCAAGTCTGCCTCCCACTGCCCGGTCATCTCGGCATTGCCGATTTTCATTTCCTTGACGATGGAATAGAGGACAAGTCCTTTTTCGGTAGGCACGAGCGACTTCTCCTTACGTACCATATACTCGCGGGTAAAGAGCGTTTCGATGATGGCGGCACGGGTGGCAGGAGTGCCGATGCCGCAATCTTTCAGACAGACACGCAGTTCCTCGTCTTCCAACTCCTTGCCTGCCGTCTCCATTGCAGAAAGTAAGGAACTTTCCGTGTGTAGCGGTTTGGGCTTGGTTGTCCCTTGTGCCAACGAACAGGCGGAAATGGCAAGTTGCATGCCTTCGTTCCATTCCGGAATGAGGACTCCTTCGCCATTCTCACGGCTTTCTCGCTCTTCGGCTTCGAGCTGTTCCTTGTCTTTGCCTTTCTCGTTTTTAAGGATGCTACGCCAGCCTTCCTGCCTGATGATTTCTCCTTTGAGCGTGAACTTTACACCTTCGCACAAGGCGGTTACGGTGGTAACGTCTTTTTCACACCGAGGGGAGAAGGCTTCCAGCATACGCCCCGCAATCATATTGTAGATGACCGCTTCCTCTCCGAATACATCTATCGGCTTTTTGCCCGTGATGAGCAGGGCGTGGTGGTCGGTCACTTTCTTCCCGTTTACCGACCGGGCATTGAGGACGAAAAGGTTACGGGTATGGATACCCCATACGGGATGGTCGTGCAGGAAGGCAATCAATGCGGGGATTTCCTCGAAGACATCCTCCGAGATATAACGACTTCCGGTGCGCGGATAGGTAATGTATCCTCTTTCATAAAGTTTCTGTGCCAGCGTGAGGGTCTGTTCTGCCGAATAACGGTGTCGGCTGTTGGCTTCCTTCTGCAAGGTGGTCAGGTCGTACAAAAGAGGCGGTTCCTGCTTCGCCTCCTTGCGGACTATCGTTTCTATTGTGATGTGAGAGGCGGCTTTGATCTTCTCATACAAGGCGGTGGCTTCTTCCTTGTTGAAGCAACGTTCGGGATTAGAGAAACGGAAGTTTTCATCGCCGTCCTTTACGGAAAGGCTTAGCTGCCAAAACGGTTGTGGCGTAAACTTTTTATTTTCCCAGAAGCGGGAGCAGACCATGCAGAGCGTCGGAGTCTGTACCCTGCCTAACGAGTAGGTGCCATAACCTGCCGCTATGGAAACGGCTTGGGTGGCATTGATGCCCACGAGCCAGTCGGCTTCGCTGCGTGCTCGGGCGGCATAGTAAAGATTGTCGTACTCGGCTCCGCTTTTGAGATGGGCAAGTCCTTCCCGAATGGCTTTGTCCGTGAGCGAACTGATCCAGAGTCGCTCAAAAGGCTTGGCGATGCCAAGATACTCGTAGATGAATCTGAATATTAACTCACCCTCACGTCCTGCGTCGGTGGCTACGATGATGCTCTCTGCCGCTTTGAAGAGTTTTTCAATGACTTTGAGCTGGGCAACGACACTCGGGTCTGCCTTGTAGCCTTTACCGCTCTTGACTTGGCGGGGAATAAGGGTAAAGACGGGAGGAAGAATCGGAAGGTTCTCCTTGTGAAAACCTTTGAAGCCGTAGGCTTCGGGCATGGCCGCCGTTATCAGGTGTCCCAATGCCCATGTGACGGTGTAGTTACTGCCTTCTATATAGCCCTCTTTTCTGTTTGTTGCCCGAACGACGCGGGCTATCTCACGGGCTACGCTCGGTTTTTCTGCTATGATGACTTTCATACGATTTTACTTTTGGATGTTAGTGGTGGCGGATTACATTTTCATTCCCTTGGAACGCTTCTGTTCCTGCTTCTCTTCTTTCTGCTCGGCGGTGGGCTGTGTCTGTCCTTCTTTCAGAGGCTCTTTCACATGCTTCGTCGCTTCGTTGGTCTTGCCTTCGGAATTGACGGCTACCTGTGTCTTGGAGGCGTTGTCGGGAACAACTTCTTTGGCTTGGGGCTTGTCGGGATTCCATTTGAAGAAATCGAACTTGTCCTTCTCAAAGTTGGCACGGACGTATGCGTTGAACGGCTGTCCCTGCTTGTCTTTCAAGCCTTCCATATAGACCGTTCCGCCTTCCTTGAGCTTGGCTTGCTCTTCCGGCGAGACCTCCCTTCCCAACAACTTCTTGGGTATGCGGACTCCTTGCCGCTTCTCCTGATTTTCTGCTTTACGGCTGTCTTGCTGCTGTCCTTGGCTTTGCTTGGGTGAGCCGAAACGAAATTCAATTGCCCGCTTGTCGGCGTTGAACTGGAGGTTGGCGTTGAAACTCTTTCCCGTCTTGGCTGTCATTCCCTCCACATAGATGCTCTTGCCTTCCGACAAATCCTTCTTCTGCTCTTCGCTCAGTTTTACGCCCTTGATTTCATCAGGGATACGAACTTTATCGGCACTCAAAGCGATGATGTCGTTGGTCAGTCGGTCGATACTCACGAAACTGCGGGTGGGTTTATCGCTATTGGGAAAGGTCAGTTCCACGGTACGTCCGAGGTTGCCCGTTTCTCTCAGGGCATTCTTGTCCTCGTCGGTGAAGGTGTGCCCGAAGAACTCCCGCTCCAACTGAGGCTCCTTGCGGATGGCGTGGACAACGGGGATAAATCTGCCGTCCTCTGTCTCACGTAATGAAAGGCGTGCGTCCGTATGGAGAGCTACGTCTCCGATTTTTACGCTGATGGGGACAAGGTGGGGTGATTTTCGGTATTTTAGCATGGCTTCAAGCTCCTTGCCCTTTTCAAGGCTCTCACGGCTCACGCCCATCTTGGAGAACTGCTCCCAGTCAATCTTCTCGGGGTCTATCTCCTGAAAGGTCCGCTTCTGCTCTCCTGCATAGTCCGAAGGAATCACACGGGCAGAGTCCAGCATCTCCTTGTTGGAGGGGACATCCGGAGCTTTGAGCATCTCGGCGAGAACCCGTGCGCTGGCAACAACACCCTCGAAGGGGACTTTGAAGAAGTGAAATTGTGTGGGGTTCTTGAACTGCCGCATGAAGTTGGAGAGGAAATTCTCCAAGGCGTTGCTGTGCTTGTCGAACTTCAAGAAACTCTGCTCATGTTCGGCGGTAGGCGGTACAGTTTTCAGTCCGCCTTTCTCGTCCGTCCCTGAGACGGCTTTGAGATTCTCGTCCTTGGGGTCTTTCACCAAAAGGACTTCTTGGTCTTTGATTTTTTCGTCCATATTACAATGTATTTAATGACACCAACAGCGGTGTATGAACAAAGGTAAATCAAAGAAACTGTGCATATTAGCAGTTGGAAATAACTGCGTACTTGTGGCATTGATATGGATGAAAGTGGCAAAAAAAGAGGTATGACTCAACACCATACCTCCATATTTTTTATTGATTAAATTATTGCATCGACAATAGTTTGCAGTACATTCCGTCTTTTGCTGCAAGTTCTGAATGCGTCCCGTTCTCTACAATGCGTCCCTTGTCCATCACGATAATCTGATTAGCATTGCGAATGGTTTGCAGGTGATGGGCTATGACCAAAACTGTACGATTTCGGATAAGGGCGGACATCGCCTGTTGTATCTTATATTCATTGACAGGATCGACATTGCTCGTTATCTCGTCCAAAAGAATGATGGGAGCATCTTTTAGGAACGCACGGGCGATTGAAAGCCTTTGTTTCTGCCCTCCAGATAGTCCCAAACCGTTTTCTCCGATTTTTGTTTCATAACCTTCCGGCAGACTGACGATAAAATCGTGTATCATCGCCCGTCGTGCAGCTTCCTCGATTTCTTCCTGCGTAGCATTGCGGTTGCCCACTTTGATATTATTGGCAATGGTATCTGAAAAGAGAATAACATTCTGCATCACTACACTGATTTTACCGAGTAGATAATCATAGTCCATTTCTCGAATGTCTATACCACCGATACGAATACTGCCGGTCTGCGGTTCCCAGAAACGGAGTAACAGGTTGGTAATGGTTGTTTTACCAGAACCTGACGAGCCAACAAGTGCCGTTACCGTTCCTTCGGGAACATGGAACGTGAGATCTTTCATCTCAAAACCTTCCTTCTCATAATGGAAACCAACTTTGTCAAAGGAAAGATTGAAATGGGTTGCTGTTTTCGGCTGTTCAGGATTGGTGATAACAGGGGCATTCAACAAATGGGAAATGCGTCCGTAGCTGTCCTTTACCTTGATGTAATTCAGCCAATGACTTTCCATATTGACAAAAGGCTTGTAGAATTCTTTTGAGACGATGACGAACATCAGATAAGCGAAAAGAGAAAGTTCACCTTGCTGTGTCCACCAAAGACCGATTGTAGCCATCAGAGCGAAAGCCAATTCTATCAAAAAAGTGTATCTACCCACACTTACAGCAGCCAAACGGGAAATATTCTTACTGCTTTCTCCAAATTCACTGACAGAGTGGTCGAGTCTGTCACGGAACATTCCTTTTCCACCAAACACTTTCAGCACGGGTATGCCCTTGACATATTCCACGAAGAGACTGACCATATCCGCCAGATTATCCTGTGCCTCCTCCTGTGCTTTCATTCCCGAACGAATGCCCCGATACAGAGAAAATAGGGCAATGGGAAGAATGGCAACCATCGTCAATCCCATGCGCCAGTCCACACAGAACAGCCCGACGCCGAGTATCAGAGCTACAATGAAGTCGGCGGACATTCGCGTCCAAAGATGACCCACAACCATCTCCATATTATCGACGTCTTTGTGAATGACTGTACTTATCTCTCCCAGACGCTCATTGGTATAGAAACCGAGTGAAAACATTTTCAGTTTCAATATGATTTTCTCGCGGATACGTTCCACAAGATCAAATCCGGCAAAATGCTTACTCATATCGGCAATGGCATTGGATATGGTTTTCAAGACCAGCAGACTGCCGAGTACCCATGCTGCCAAAATGAAAGAGATGCTTTCTCCCTGTATATGACGGTTGATGAGAAACAAGACTGTGAGCATTATCGCCGTGCCGCAAAGGGCATAAACCACGAAAAACAGTGCGGAGATAATCAGATGCCGCACTCCGCGAGCGGTCAATTCATTCAGTATATTGCGTACCATTCTTATTCCTCCTCTTCTTTTAATTGCCATTTACTTACTTGTTCCTGTGTTTCCGTCATATTGCGGTACAGAGAACAGTCTTTCATCAGTTCTTGGTGTGTTCCTTTCGACACAACCTGCCCTTTGTCCATCACAACAATACGCTCCATATCCTGAATGGTATTGAGACGGTGAGCAATCGCAATGACGGTCTTGTTGCGCTGCAATTCATCAAGAGCTTCTTGAATTAGTTTCTCATTCTCTCCGTCCAATGCGGCAGTAGCTTCATCGAGAATAACTATTGGAGAGTCTTTGAGCAACATTCGGGCAATGGAAATACGCTGTTTTTCTCCGCCGGAGAATTTTACGCCGGCTTCGCCTGCCAGCGTATCATAACCATTCGGCAAGCCCATGATAAAATCATGAATACGAGCACGCTGTGCTGCCATTTCCACTTCCTTTTGTGTGGCGGTTGGTCTTCCTATACGGATATTATCCCGAATGGTTGTGTTAAAGAGAAAAACCTCCTGCTGTACCATCGAAAAATAATCAGCGATATTACGTTCGGAGAGTTCCGTAATATTCTCTCCTCCCAGTCGTATAGTACCTGTTTGGGGTTGCCAGAACCCCATCATCAAACTTGCCAGCGTGGTTTTTCCCGACCCGGATTCGCCCACGATTGCAGTATGGCTTCCTCTCGGAAATTGAAGACATACATCTTTCAGCGCATTGTCTTCCTTGTTTGGATAGGAGAACGTAACATGCTCGAAACAAACATCCGTCTGTGTCGTATCTGTTTTCTTGTCCGCAGTTTCCTTTGTCTGTACCTCTGTAATGGACTGTACTTTTGCCAACGACTGACCATAGACGATTCGGAAATGTTGGAATGTTGCCAACTTAGCAAAGGAGGACGAGAATAGTCCGCCCAATATCAGGGCAAGGATAAAACGTGCCACCGTCAGTTCGCCCGAAGTCATCAGCCATAGCCCGACAAGGGTCATTACCACGATACCACCTTCCAAGAACATCGTTATGAGCGCCATCGGAACAGTAACGCTGAACATGCTCCGCTTCACCCAATGAATATAATCGCGCATACCGCCAAGTACCCGTACCGTTCTGTTTTCCTCGTTACTGAAAGCCTTGATTACCGATATGGTAGCCACATATTCCAAAAGGTCTTCCGACATTTTTTGCGTACTTTCCATAAAGTGTTGAAAGTTCTTTCCCCAAAGTGTTTTGACAGCCATTTGCAGAAGAAATGCTACAGGCAAAAGAGAAATGAGCGACAGCCCCAAACGCCAGTCCAACACCATAATGATTATCCAGAGTAAGGCAGGAAAAAGCGTAGCCGAAAGGATTTCAGGTAATCCGTGCGCTAAATAAATTTCAATTTGTTCCACATCGTGGTTGATAATATTCACCAATTCGCCAACTTTCCGTTCTTGAAAGAAACCGAGTGGCAAGCGTTGCAGATGACTTATGATACGCAACCTCAATCGTGTAAGGGCATTGTAAGCCGACCGGTGTGCCCGCCAAATCGATGTTCCATAGAATACTCCCCGAAGCAGTGCGAATAGTACCATTATTCCTCCAATACCCGAAACTATTATGGGAGAGAGCGTGCCATTCATCAACTTATCCACTGCCCATACTACCAGCAGTATAGGGAGTGTACCAAAAATAAGGTGCAATATGACCACTGCATTGGAGAGCAGACTGCGGCTCTCCCGTTCCTCATCAAGAGGTCTGACTTTTTGTTTATCCATATATGTGTCGTTTTGATTTTTCTGCTGCAAAGGTACGGCAACGAACATGGGTAAAATAACCCCGATAAGCATTACACTACCCCCAAACAACAATTTGCACGCATATAAACACAACAGGGGCATAAGCGTGAACAGCGGGGGTATTTATTTACTCGGCAGGTAAGTACCTTTGCACAGAATTTCATAAACAAATAAGATATGTCAATCAGCTCAATAGTCCATTTATATAAAAGAATGCTCATTGTCGGATTTCTATTGTTGTGGTCTTATCCTATGTTTGCACAACTGCAACCAACTGAAATAAAAGTTATTGATGCAGAGACTGGAGACAACATAGAATTTGCCACCATACAATGGAAAGGTTTGAATGCTCCAACGTACACGAATGGTACGACTACAAATAGGAAAGGCATTGCAAAACTAAATGCATCAAGTAATCAAAAACTTATGCTTATGGTAAGTTATGTCGGCTATCAGTCTATTACCGATACGATTACTGCAAATGGGAAGCGTTATACCATAAAACTACTCCCGGAATCAACAGAGCTGGCAGATGTAGTCGTAGTTGGGAAAACAAGAACACAAGTTCTCAGAGAGTCGCCTGAAGCAGTTTCTGTAATAAATGCGAAAGAACTTCAAGGCAGATCTATTTCGTTAGAAACCGTTTTGAATAAAACCATAGGTTTGAAAGTCGGGCATACCGGTGGTTTGGGGAGCAGTTCGAGAATTATTGTTCATGGATTGGAAGGAAACCGCATTCAAATCTTATGGGACGGAATACCAATGAGTACTTCTGATGGGGCTTTTTCTCTTGATGAAATTCCGATAGACATTATAGAAAGAATAGAAGTCTATAAGAGTATCATTCCTGCCCGTTTCGGTTGCGATGGATTGGGAGGCGCTGTCAATATCGTTACGAAAGAGTTTAGTACGGATTATTTAGATGCCTCGTATGAATTAGGTTCTTATCAAACACACAAAGGAAGCGTCTTCTCTCGCAAGAATTTTCCAAAGAGTGGCATTCTGCTCGGTGCGGGAGGTTATTATACATCTGCAAAGAATGACTACTCTTTCAGAGTTCCCGAGAGAGAGAATCTGTTGGTAAGGCGTGACCATGACCGTTTTCGTTCGTATATGTTGAAAGGAAAAATTGCTTTCACGAAACTTTGGTTCAATGAGATTAGTACCGAGTTCGGGTACTATAATCGTTTCAATGAAATCCAAGGCATCTTAAAAAACATACAACACGCCGAAGACCAATCAGGAATGTTTATGTTGGAAAACAAACTGATAAAAAGCGGAATGCTGAACGACAGCCTTCACTTTGAGTCCCATTTCTCCCTCTCGCATACAACAAACAATTTTGTGGATACGGCACGAGTTAATCACGATTTCGAGGGAAACATATATCCGAGTCCGAACGGAATGGGAGAAACGGGGGACGTCCCTCATAACTCAAACGACAAAGGATTGGAAATCAACGAACGTATCAATCTTGATTACAGATTGTCTGCCAATCACAGTTTGAATCTGAACACACTCATTAACTATGCACGAAGACAACCGAGCGATAACATTGCAAGTCAGCATGCAGGTTTTGTCATCGGGGGATTTCCCAGTAAAAAGACCAGTGTCGTATCGGGGTTGACTTGGGAGGCAAAACTCTTTGACAAGAAACTGACGAATATGCTCTCCGCAAAGTATTTCCACCTCCATTCCGAGATAGAAGATTTGACTTCATACGAGATGATTGAGGCTCCGAAGAAAAAGAACAATACGACCTCACAAATCGGCTGGATAGAGGCAATAAAATACGAGCCTTTCAGAGGTTTTCATCTGAAAGCATCTTACCAGCGGGCAATACGCCTCCCCAATTCGCAAGAGTTGTTCGGCGATGGTATCATCACCTTTCCTGCTGCTGGATTGAAACCGGAGAAAAGCCACAACTTCAATCTGGGCTTCTTGATAGATAAAAACGACATACTCGGCTTATCGCGATTGCAGTTTGAAGTGAACGGCTTTTATATGCAGGTAAGTGATATGATAAAACTGATGAAACAGCACATGGCAGCCGGATATGTGAACGCAGAAAAGGTACATATTAAAGGTATAGAAACCGAATTAAAACTGGACATCTCACCAACGGTCTATGCCTACGGAAATCTGACTTATCAAGATGTGCGCGATGTCTTGAACTATTTACCCGGTACCCAAGCCCCCAATCCGACAAAAGGATTGCGACTGCCGAACATTCCCTATTTATTCGCCAACTTCGGGGCGGAGTATCACAGCGACCGGTTATTCAAGAATTGGTATGTCAAGGCTTTCTGGGACGGCAAATTTACTGAGGAGTTCTTCTATTTCTGGGAACTTACCGAATTGCAGAAACGACGTATTCCCCGCAGTTTCGTCAATGACATAGGTCTGCTACTGACCTACAAAAACAAATATTCCGTAGCCTTGGAATGCCATAATATAATGAACAAAGAGGTCTGGGACCAGTTCCGCCAACCATTGGCAGGACGGACATTCCACCTCAAATTCAGGTACGTCTTCTCGAAAGGAATTTTCTAATTTAACAAATATAAAAGATGAATACAACAATTTTCAATCGCATAGCCTTTTCCGCTATGCTGGTCGGCGTCATAGGGCTGACATCTTGTAACAAAAATGATGAACCTACGCCTACCCCTCAAGAGGTGCAGCAGCATTTTGTCTTTATCAATCAGATTGACCAAAAGACCGACTATTTGGGGACATTCTCGGATCTCTTGCAGAAAGAGGTCAACAATAAAAATACATACGAGTTCGGCTTCGGTACTTATCCCTTTGTCCATGGCAATATAGTATTGATTGCCGAAGGAGTGTGGGGCGATAAAATTCATCAATTCACTAGAGATACCAAAGGACATTTGGTGAAAGGTCAGACAATGACTTTTGGGCAGGACTCTCGTCCGGGAGAAATTGCTTTCTTCAATAATGAAACAGCCTATGTATCGCTCAGTAAACGAGGGAAGATTGGCATATTCAATCCTCAAACAATGCAGCAAAAAGATGAGATTGATCTTGCAAAATATGCAACGAATGACAATAATCCCGACCCGGGATGCAATGTAATCCGTGATGGAAAACTTTACGTCTCTCTTAATCAGAAAAATTCACCTCACACCTCATGGCCCGGAACGGGAGCAGAGGTTGCCATCATTGACTTGAAGACAAACACGGTAGAAAAGGTAATTAAAGACAATCGAACTGCATCTGTAGGACTTTTTCGTCATTCCTCGGCTATCAAGGACGAACATGGAGACATCTACTTCTACAGTATAGGCATGGATGGGATGAATCCTTTGAAAGACGGCTTCTTACGTATAAAAAAAGGAACTGATGAATGGGATAAGGATTATTACTTCCAATTATCCAAAACAAAAGTAACAGGTCTAGACACTGATGCTGCCTATATCCTTCCGTTCTATTATGCAGGAGGTGGAATAGCATATGCTTGTATTAACATCCCTGCTTACACTCAACACAATGACCTTATGCAATCATCAATTCTTGATTTCAACTATCAACCGGTTAAAATCAATCTTTGGAATAAAACCATCGAAAAACTCGATCTTCCATTGACCACAAGCATGGGAGCTTTTGCTTGTACACGATATAAGGATTTTATAGTCTTTGGTATGACGTGCAAAGAAGGCACAGGATACTATACTTACAATACCAAAACGGGGGAATGCTCGCAAAGACCAGTTGTTACCACCATAGGAGTACCTTCAAGTTTAATCGCATTTGAATAAGCTCCCATTAAAAACATTTCTCATGGAGCTATTGGTCCTTTTCTAAGAGTAATACGGATAAAAACTTGTGATAATTCGAGTTTTTATCCGTATTTGTTTGTAACTTTGCAAAAAGACATAAAATATGACTATAGAATTTTGTGCCATCAACAAACCCGAAGATTGGATGGAGATGGTTGCCGAGCAATTTGGTACATCAGTAATAAACGATGGATTTACTATTCCTTCTTCTATGGGTAGTGGATTTTTCAAACAGTATTATCCCCTGCCATGGCTCACATTGACTTACATCAATTTCATAGCATACGAGCCGATAACTATGGTACGTCGCTCGGTGGAAAAGTCGAAATGGATTCCTGTGATGTTCTATATCAATGAGCATAAGCACGAGCAGATAATTGGAACAAGTACTAAAACGGTCGGAGTGGACACGCTCGATGGCATCTTTATGCCTTCAAGCAGCATTCCGACTGAGTGGAGTTTTCCACCAAAGAAACGATACGAAAATATTACACTGACTTTCAATAAAGATTGGATTGAAAAGATTGATGCAGCATATGAAACCTATATCGGTCGGCTTCTCCAATCGGACAAGGCTTTTTATTTGTTTGAGACAATTACACCTGCAATGCAACAGGTCTTGGATAACATTAAATCAATAACTGAAATCGACAATCCTTTTTCAACGCTTCATTTGCATGGAAAAACTATGGAATTACTGACGATGTACTTTGAAAAGATCGAAAAACGTTCGGAAGTAAAATCTCTTGCCAACCTAAACTTGAATGATGTTGAATCAGTATTCCGTGTTCGTCGCCAGATTCTTCAAAGTCTCAGTGATGTACCGAGTATTCCCGAATTGGCGCGTGAAGCTAATATGAGCAGTTCCAAATTACAAAAGTGCTTCAAGCAGGTTATTGGAAAAGCTATCGCCGAATATGCCCTATCCGAAAAGATGGAATGGGCAAAACGACTGCTTTCCACTCGCCTCTACTCGGTGTCAGAAGTAGGCTATAAAATTGGATATGCCAATCTCAGTCATTTCACGGAGGCTTTCTGCAAATATCACAGGATAAAACCCAAGCAATATCTTGATTCGTTGTAATTCAACTTAACAGGGGTATCACTATACTTTTTACGGATATTTTGTCTCAATAAAACATATGAACTTTGCCCGTAAATTAAAAGGGCAACGAAGATAACACCTGATGAGAATCTTCTTTTCATATCTCTTGCTCTATCATCTGTTTTGACTATTCAATGTTATTCAGATGTATTTACTCTTTCAGAAGAATAGTAAAACCATTCATAGATTAGGAATATGAAAAGACTCGTAAAAAAGAACTCTTTTAAAATGCTACTCTCTGAAAATACAACGAAAGCTACTGCTTGCTTAATAAGAGAAATCTTAAAGCTCGTAGCCACAGAGAGAAAAGTATGTTCATTATTTAGAACCTTGCATTACACTCGATTTCAATTGCAGATTATCCACGCGAGAACTGGATTAACAGTCGAAATGGGGGAAAAATGTATCGGAGTTACTCTTTGTCATTGACACAGAACTGAAACTGCTAGATATGCGGTTGCATGGATTGTTCCCTGCTCCGCAGAAGTCTGTCAGCAATCTCCGTTGGACAGGCAAAGCGACAGATTTAGTGGAACTTCTTTATGCTCTCGACACCTGCGACTGTATCAACAACGGAGAAATAGGCGTGGAAGAATTGGCAGACGCCCTTTCCGAACTCTTCGGGATAGAGATAAAGAACTGCTACAACGTATATATGAATATGAAGCGTCGCAAAGATGACAGCCGCACTTATTTCCTTGACGAACTCCGTGAGAAACTCAATAAGCGTATGGTGGAGAGCGACCTGAAAGGCGGCAAGTTCAAGAAGCGGTAAATCAAAAGGGAGATATTCCAGATTCGGAATATCTCCCTTCATTCATTCTTTGATAAGCACTTCCAACTTTTGGGCTATAGCCTCTGAGGTTGGAAGCAGTTCCTTGTATGCCTCCGGCAATTCGGGTGATAGGCTGTATGTTGCCACCCCGATAGGCATTGTAGAAGTTTTGAGGGCATATTCTACAATCGTTCGGCTCTTGGATTTACAGATGATAATGCCGATGGCAGGATTTTCATGCGGGAGCCTCACGGTATCATTCAGTACATTGAGATAAAACTCCATCTTTCCTTTATATTCAGGCTTGAACTCTCCGATTTTCAGTTCCACTGCAATCATTGCCTGCAAGCGTCGGTTGTAAAGCAGCAGGTCGATGAAGTACTCCCTGCCATCCACTTCCAATCGGTATTGGTTTCCCATAAAAGAAAAGTCCGTTCCGAACTCCATCAGAAAAGAGCGGATATTCTTGATGATAGCCTGTTCCAACTCATATTCCGAATGTTCCTCTCCCAGTCCGATAAAATCCAGCATATACTCGTCTTTTACGGCAAGCACCGCTTGGTTGCGGATGTTTTCGGGCAGCGTGGTATCAAAGTTGCTTTGTCCGAGCAAAAAGTTCTCATATGTTTTCAGTTCTATCTTGTGTATCAGCACATCCTTAGTCCAACCGTATTTCTTAGTCGCCAGAATATAGAACTGTCTCTGCTGCGTCTCCTTGCACTTAGTCAGAATAACGATATGCTTCGACCAGCTAATTTCTCCAACTAATGGTTGGAGAATTTCGTTCGATTGATATTCTGCGTAAAATCGTGCCATGTCCCACATATTGGAAACTCCGAAGCCCTTGATTCCCGGGAACTCTTTTTGTATGTCCTGTGAGAGGTTTTCCACAACGGATTTTCCCCAACCGAGAGCCTTCTGCTGTTCGGTAATTCGTCTGCCTATCTCCCAATAGAGAGTTATCATTTCCTTATTGACGGCTTTCAATGCCTCATACTGTGCAGAGCGGATTCGCTTTGTTATCTCTTCCTTAAAACTCAGGTATTCCGCCGATGTGAGCGGTATATTGTGCGTACTCATATTCTTTCTTCTTTATAGTATGCTTGTACCTCTTACCGAAAAGCCTTTATGACCCTGAACACTGCCCACAAGCAGGTAAAAGGAGCGGTAAAGACTCCGATGACAACAAAGAGGAGGAGTTTGAGGATGTAGTAAACTATCCACTGCCCGTTTGTCCCTGCTACCATTTTATAAGGAATGTACTTTTCCACAAAGAGATAGCCCGACCATATCGCCATTAGCGTATATCCGGACATCCATCGCATATCCTCAAAACCTTTGGTCGCCAAAAAGTTCCACTTGAAACCTATGGCAAACAGAGCTGCCAAGAGTAACAAACTACATACGCTCCTCCACTTCTCGCCTTGTCTTCTCTTTTGAAAACAAGGCGTGCAAAGTATCGGCACATACCTTTCTGCACATTCAGGGCAAAGTCCCTTTCCGCAATCGGAACATCGGGCTATCGCCGGCTGTTCTATGTGATTAAAGCAATTCATCTGATTCAAATTCTTACGACTTCAAAAATACAAAAATCCACTTGTTGAGCCAAGAAAATTACCACTTATTTTTATGATTTCTTGGTAGTTAAGAGCTTGGATAGTTCGGGATCATTAGCTATCCGTAGCAACTCTCGCTCCACGATTTCCCGCACCTCCGTCTTGACACGGTCATAGTTCGCCTTTATCTCCTGTTCCATCATATCCTCTCCATCTTCATTTGTAAAGTCAGTAAGAACAGGTATCGGACGATAGGCTGCCGTTTCCCTTGCCACCCTCGCATTGTCCACCACAATCTCACAGTGGAAAATCTTCTGTTCGATGCGTTCGGAGAAATTATCGGCAACCGCTCCTACAAACATACCTTGCGTGAGTGTGGAAATTTTGCTCTGAGGTATCAGGCTGTCCATCTGTGTGGAGATGGAAGTGGTCTTGTCGCTACGGGTGATGCTCATACTCTGCCGTTTCTGAAGCACCTTGCCAAACCTCTCCGAGAGCGTCTTTGCCGTCTCACCGACCACCTGTCCCGAAAAAATGTTCCCGACCGTGTTCATTACCACGGCAGCTTCCTTGTCTCCATAATCCCGCTTCAACTGGGAGAAGTCCTGAAAACCTAAACAAACCGCCACTTTGTTGCTTCGTGCGGTGGCAATCAGGTTGTCCAATCCCTTGAAATAGATGGTAGGCAACTCGTCTATCAGCACCGAACTTTTCAGCATTCCTTTCTTATTGATGAGTTTGACAATGCGCGAATTGTACAATCCCAATGCCGCCCCATAGATGTTCTGCCTGTCGGGATTGTTTCCCACACATAGGATTTTGGGAGCTTGGGGATTGTTGATGTCCAATGTAAAATCATCTCCCGTCATAATCCAATAGAGTTGCGGACTGATCATCCTTGACAGCGGTATCTTGGCAGAGGCTATCTGTCCTTGCAACTGGTCTGCCGCCCCTCCGAGCCAAGCGTCCATGAAAGGAGAAAGATAGTTCTCCAATTCAGGATAAGAGGTGAGTATCGGGAAAATATCCTCGTACTTGCGGCAGAGAAACTCAATGGCGTGCGGAAAGGTGCAGTACTTGCCACCTTCAAAGATGCGGAGATACCAGATGATGGCGGCAAAGAGGACGATGGGCGACTCCACGAAGAAATCCCCCTGCTTCTGCACCCACGTTTTGTTCAGGTTGAGCATAATCGTATAAGCCGATTCATAGGCATCCGATATGTCGCTCATGAAATCGGGGTGTATCGGATTGCAGCGGTGCGACCGTCTCGGGTCATCGAAGTTGATCACATAAAACTTCGGCTTGACCTTATAGCCATTTGAATGATGCAGCAGATGATTATACACAATCGTGGAGAGGTCGGGATACTTGAAATCATAACAGTATAACGCAAAGCCTTTCTCAATCTGCTGCTTGATGAAATTGTTGATGATGGCATAGGACTTGCCGCTGCCCGGTGTTCCCAAGACGGATACCGCACGGAAAGGATTGACCACGTTTATCCAACCCTTGTTCCACTTCTTACGATAATAGAAACGGGTCGGCAGATTGACCGAGTACTCGTTTTCCAATAGCCTTGTCTCCTGCATAAAGGATTCGTTTTCCTGATTGAAGACATCCTCCATCAGGTTGTTCTTCAAGAGCCGGCTCATATAGAGTCCCGCCATCAGCAGACAAACATACCCTACGGTTATCGTAAAAGTATAGAGAGCCGCATTCGCCTCTATGGGTAGTGGCAAGGCGAGTATCCACCAATTAAGGAAGAAAAAGACAAAGCCGATGCCCATGAATGCTCCTATTTTCGCCCAAGTGATGTGCTCCTCTTTCACGCCTTTCGTGCCCAGACAGGAAAGACCCATCAGTACCAGCGCAAAGAGTTTGGTATAAAGCATGTTGCCGAACAGCCCCGCCGTGCGATGGAAATTCATCAGTATCCTGTCCACCACACCGATGTTCAGTCCCCATAGTTTGATGGTTTCGTAACAATACCAATAGAGGTGGGCAACTACCAAAATAATACTTACGGCACGCAGAAAATCCATAATTTTCGCCAGTGCCCTCAAATCATCTTCTTGTTGTGACATAGTCTGTTGTTTTTAGAGTTTACGATGTTTTCTTTTCTTACGCTGCATTCTTCTTCTGAACTGCTCTTCCTCCCAATCCGTACCGTGAGCCTCCAACGGCAGGTCAAGCAGACCTCCCAATACGGAGTCTTCATCCGAGTTCGAGGTTTGGGAAAGACTACTTTTTTCACTCTGCTGTATAGAATCGGACAGTTCGGGGTGCGGACGGTCGAACCATTCTGCTACGGCATTCGCCGAAAGTTCCTTGCCCAATCGTGAGCCATTGACCACACATCCGTTATTGTGGTCTATGAAGGTGATGCCATAGAGCCTACCTTCTTCGTTTTCACGGAAGAGTACATCAATACCCTTGCGATGGAGATTATCCCTAAAATCCTCTCTTGTGGCTGAACGATTCATAGCCTGTTCCACGCCCCACTTGGTTTTAGGTGCAAACTGTTTCTCTTTCAACTTTTCTTTGGCAGTCTTGAATCGGTTTTGCAGGGCTTCATATCCGACAGATTTCCCAAAGACCGAGGACTTGAATGGATTTCCAAACTTTTTGCCATTTTCATCCGTGACAAAATAGACCAGCCCGTTGTAAGGCTTTCCGTGTACTTCTCCCTTAACTTCCTCCACACATATATTATAGGTGGAAAGCAAGGTTCGGTATTCTTTGAAACTCGGACAATGGTAGAATTTGGCTGCCGGTTTGATGACCGAAACCAGTTGCTTTTTAAGGCTTCCCTCTTCGGGACGGACTTTCCGCAAGCGAAACGCTTCCTTGAATTGTTTCCTGTCGGCAGGGTGTAATCCATACTTTTGCTCCATCTCCCGTGTGATACGCTTGCTGGCGTAGAAGTTATTCCCATCGTTAATCTTCCGTCCCGTCTCATCCACTGCCAAGGTCACGATGTGTAGATGATGCCGGTCTATGTCCTCATGCTTATAGACCACGAAAGGCTGATTGCCATAACCCATCTTCTCAATATACTCCAATGCAATGACGGAGAACTGTTCATCGGAGAGCTTGTCATCGGGATGCGGGTTCAGGGAGATATGAATAATGGGCTTTTTCGTGCGAATTTGGCTTGGCATATATGCCATAAAGTCTTGCATGCAAGCAGTAATATCATGCCCACCATCGGCAGGACAGAACACCTTATTCGTCTCCAAGATCTTTGCTACACCTTCGTTTACCTTCTCTCCATTGTACGCCAATGCCCCATATAGTGAGCTTCCGTAACTTATTTTTGCGACCATTTCTCTTGAAATTCTCGGGTTAATTGCACAATTTCCCCTCCGATGACCGCCAATTCGAGTGTCATTTTCTCCAACTTGGCGAGCATCGCAAAGGCTTTCTTCTCCGTAAAATTGCTTTTCAAAGCGACTACAGTTTGATTATAATTCACTCCGACACTGCGAAATTGTCCGTACAAAGTCGTCAGTTTCTGATAATAATCGAGCAACGAGCGATCCACTTTTATCACCCGAAAGGTCTCGTTGAAAACTCTTGCCTTGATGAATGCCGATAAACTCTGAACACCTGCCACTTCCTTCATAGATAGGAATTGTGCAAATTCGGTAGGCGTGAAATTAACGGAAACACGCTTCTCCGTCTTCTCTTTGGAGCTTATACTCCTCATTTCCTTTTGTCTCATTTGTTTACTATGGATTTTAGTGTTTCACGACATCACCGGCATTTGAGGCATCGCATTCTTCTTATCAAGAAAAAACGACTTCGGAGTTTTTTCAGCTCTCTGCAAGAGCAAGGGTTTTATGCTGCAAAAACGAAGTCGTGCAGCATAAGACATACCTTGCTATTTGCACGGACGCAAATAAATCCGTCCCGAAGGACGGTGCGTTACCTTCTCGAAAAGAATATCTCCTAATGCCTTCAATGCACCGGCTCATCGCTTGGGTGCAAAGTTACTACCTATTGTGTATAAGTTAGTTACAAGCAACGAAGCCATAAACAACCAAATCGAAGCCACAAGTACGCACTTAGTAAAAAGGGGGCGAAAACAGCTTGAAAGACATCTATATTTGCCCCGTCAGACAGGTGTTCACCGGTAGGAGGGCATACCAACTTCCACAAGTCTAAACACCTGTTTGTAGCTACTTGAACAGGCAACCAAGGGTATGGCAATAGGAATGAGAATGGGCATAGGGCAGCAGCTCCGTATATACTTGCACAAGTGTACAATGGGAGACGTGCGGGAGGATGTATGCAAGTGTATCCCCCGTCATGTTTTCCGATACTTAGGCAAGGAGGGAAATCCCCCTCCAAGTAAGGCTCTATTCCCTTATCAAAGCCTCCGGCGGTATGCCCACATGGAAATCCATTTCCTTATGGCGGCAATTCCCCATCTGCCTTTTCAGAGGAGTAAAACAAGGTGTGCATACACCTTCCCATCCATATATGTAAAACCATTAAACAGAAAATGAAATGAAAAAGAAACCTGTTTTTATCGCCTTCTCCACTCAGAAGGGTGGTGTCGGCAAAACGACCTTCACGGTCTTGGCAGCAAGTTACCTGCACTATGTTTGCGGGTATAATCTGATTGTCGTGGATTGCGATTATCCGCAATTCAGCATCAATGCCATGCGTCAGCGTGATGCACAAGGCTTGGAACGCAACCCATCGCTGCAGGAATTGGCTGTCGCCCAGTTCTCCGGTGGGTCTAAGTCCACATACACCATTCTATGTTCAACGGCAGATACAGCCGTGGAAACAGTCAGGGAATATCTGGAAACGAATGAAGCGGATACGGATTTCGTCTTCTTTGACCTGCCCGGCACCATCAACAACGATGGTGTGGTGAACACGCTCTCCGGAATGGATTACATCTTTACGCCGATCTCCGCAGACCGTATCTCGTTGGAGAGTACCCTGAGTTTTGCCTCCGTCATCAAGACAGGCATCACCGACAATCCACAGACGGAGAATAAAGGGATATACCTTTTCTGGAACATGGTGGACGGCAGGGAGAAGACACCGCTCTATGCGCTGTACGAAACAGTGATTGCCGAATTGGGACTTCCTCTTTTGCCGACTGCTGTCCCCAATACGACACGCTATAAGAAAGAGGCGACAGATAATGGGGCGACACTGTTTCGTTCCACCATCTTTCCTCCTTCCCGCACCCTTTTGCGAGGCAGCAAATTGAAAGAACTTGTAGAAGATATTCTTAACATCATTAGAACAGAAGATTATGGCAGAGAAGAATAAAGGAAAGGTCGATCCCGTAGCCATTCGGGAATTGATTTCACAGGGTATCCCGATGAAAAAGAAAGAGAGTGAGATGGCTGCATCAGCCACAGTCGAGGAAAAGAAAAACGATATGACTGAAGTACCCCAAGAAACGGCGGAAGAATTCCATTCTCCCATTCGTACCCGTCGCAGGAATGTCGCCAAGGGAGACTATGTATCACTCTTCATGCACCGCAATGATTTGTTTGACCGAAAGGCTATCTACATCTCCAAAGAATTGCAGGATAAGCTGGCGGAGATTGTCCTCTTCATCAGGAAGCGGGAAATGACGCTGGGAATGTATGTCGAAAATATCCTCCTCAAACATTTAGAGGACTACAAGGAAGAAATCAACCGGTTAAGCGAACAGAATTTCAAGAAATTATTGTGACATGAAACAGACATTTTTCATTCTGCTGCTGGTCGGCTTAGCCTATCTCGGCAGCGTGCAGGTCGTGCGTTTCCTGTACGACCTCTATCGAAAAGCCAAGCGACTCTATCAAGACTTAAGACTCTTCTTTAAGGAACGGGGAAAAGACAAAGTCGTTGTTACTATACGTATTCCCAAGCGGGAGTTCGTACAAGAGGAGAATGTCCTGTTGGCCGAACTTCCCATAACACCCGAAGAGGAGGACGAGGAGAATAGCAAGCCTGTTCTATCTTCGGAACTTCTGGATATGGAGAGTGAAGAGGAGTACGTTCAGGTGGAGTTTGAGGGAGAAAGCCATTCTCTCTCAGAAAGTATCACTGCGAAAGAACTGCACCACATGGGAAGTGTCCTGTCCCGTAAGGAGGTTCCCATAGAGGAAGAGGTCAAAGCGGCAGAAACCATCTGTAAGTTGCACGATTCACCGATGCTCCAAGAGATAGAGAAAGTTGCCGGCGGACGTATCCATGAACTGCTGGAACGTGTCATGAATCAAGCTCACAAGGCGGTTCAGTCCGGGAACTTCGATTACAGCAAATTTATCAAGATATAGTATTCACCCATCAAAAGAAAAATCATGAGCAATCCGATTCACATCGCCATTGCATCCCCTTTGGGAGGTGTCGGCAAAACCACGCTTACCGTACTTGCGGCAAGTACCCTTCATTATCATTTAGGATACAGCGTTGCGGTAATAGACTGCAATTATCCGCTCTATACGACGGCTTACCTAAGGGGAAAAGAAACTGAGGGACAAAATAAGCAAGGATTTTCCGATAAGTGCCTCAAAAATATGATGCGGCAACCATTATGGCTTCAACCCTATCCAATTGTTTGTGTCCCCATAGCAAAAACATGGAAGGAAGCAGAGCGACTCAATACGGGAATTCGCCCCAAGTGTATCTTTTTCGACCTGCCGCCATTGATGCGAACCGAAGGTACGGTGGAGTTATTGACCCGTATGGATGCGGTCATCTTTCCCGTTACGGGTAATCCGATGGATGCCGATGCCGTCCGCCGCTTCATTGAGATTGTAGGCGAACAGGTATTAACCATGGGCAAGGGAAGCATCAAGGAACTCTGCCTGCTTCGTAACATGGTCGGCTCTTGGGAAAAAGAAGAAGTCCAAGAACGCTGTCGAACGCTTGCCGATGAGACGGGAGCTGTACTTATGCAGACCTCCTTGCCATATTCCAAACATTTCCGTCCATGCTTCGCTGACGGCAAGGCGGGTATCTGCACGCTCCGTTCTCCAAGAGGCGGAACATCAGGTCGGCTTGCCGATAGTTTGGGAAAAGAACTACTCGAAATCATCTCCCGCCTATGTTCCGAGTAGTTTTTATAGCATTCCTGCTCTATCTCCTATATTTGCTTCTATTCTTTGGATACGAACGGAGAAAGAGAATGGCAAGACGAAAAGCCAAAAGGGAAGATCTCACAGAAGAGGTTTCCGAGGCTGAAATCATCGGTAAAAGTCGCTTTCAAATATGCCACTCGAAGCCACAAGTACGCAGTTATCCGGAAGTCGATTCTACGGGGAAAAAGAGTTCTACATTTGCCATGGAAAACGGAAACGAGCACTCCGGAGATACGGGAGGACTTCCTGAAATCGACGATGTTCCCCTCTGGTATGAAACGGATGGGGCAACGGCAGGAGAAGAGGAAGAGGTCGAAGTGGCAGTGCCGAACGCTGAAAAGGAGACATACGACGGAGGAATTGACTTTGCACGGGTGCAGGAAGCCTTGTCGGTCATACACCGAAACGCCTCTTCCATAGCGGAGCGACAAAGAGCCGGTGAGACATTGACCGAATTGGAAGGCACTCGTCTGATGGAAACACTCCGAAGCGACAAAGTTCGTTCTTCCACGATAGACGATATTGTCCGCAACCGTTTTGAAGAGCTTTATGTTCCCTCTGAGGGCAAGGGCAAATAGTAACAAACCCATTAAACAGTCAAAGACGATGAAAGAAAAAGAGTACGGCTGACATACGAGAGAAGCCACCACTGAAATCCGAAAGTAACAACAGTATTCACCCGTCGAGAGAACATATCCAATCCTCTCGGCACAAAACAAAGATTTATGACCAAAAGACATTTTCTTATCGCAGCCGTTCTGCTGCTTTCCGCCTATTCCGCCTTTGCCCAAGGCAACGGCTTGTCGGGCATCAACCAAGCCACCAACATGGTAACGTCCTATTTTGACCCTGCCACGAAACTCATCTACGCCATCGGTGCGGTCGTGGGACTTATCGGCGGGGTAAAGGTCTATTCAAAGTTCTCGTCAGGCGACCCGGACACTTCGAAAACCGCTGCAAGCTGGTTTGGAGCCTGTATCTTCCTTATTGTCGCAGCCACCATTTTAAGAAGTTTCTTCCTCTAAGCCTATGGAGACCTATCCCATCAACAAGGGGATCGGTCGTTCGGTAGAGTTTCAGGGACTCAAAAGCCAATACCTGTTCATCTTCGCAGGAGGGCTGCTCGCCCTCTTCGTGCTGTTTGTCATCCTCTACATGGCGGGTGTCAATCAATGGATTTGTATCGGATTCGGAGGTACTGCCGCAGCCATCTTGGTGTGGCAGACCTTCTCCCTGAACAGGAAGTATGGGGAACACGGCCTGATGAAGCGTTCCGCGCTGCACAGCCATCCCCGTTACCTCATCAACCGACGACGCATTCCCCGTCTGCTACGGTACAAGGAGCTGCCAAGACGAAAGAGAAGAGAACGTAAAAGAACAAACAAAGGAAAGGAGGACAAAGAATGAGAAACGTACTGAAAGCCACCACGCTGGAAAACCGCTTCCCGCTGCTTGCCGTCGAAGAGGGCTGCATCATCTCGAAGGACGCCGACATCACGGTCGCTTTCCGTGTGGACTTGCCCGAACTCTATACGGTGACGAGTGCGGAGTATGCCTCTATCCATTCTTCTTGGGTAAAGGCAATCAAGGTGTTGCCGACCTACAGCGTCGTACACAAGCAGGATTGGTTTGTCAAGGAGGGCTACCGTCCGGACTTGCAAAAGGAGGAGATGAGTTTCCTCTCCCGCAGTTTCGAGCGACACTTCAATGAGCGACCGTTCTTGAATCACGCCTGCTATCTGTTCCTGACCAAGACGACCAAGAACCGCAACCGGCAGCAAAGCAACTTCTCCACCCTCTGCCGAGGACATATCATCCCCAAGGAGGTACGGGACAAGGATACTGCCCGCAAGTTCCTCGAAGCGACCGAGCAATTCGAGCGGATTATGAACGAAAGCGGTTTTATTCGCCTCTCTCGCCTAACGGACGAGGAGATTATCGGGACGGCGGAGACACCGGGACTGATTGAGAAGTATTTCTCGCTGTCCCTCTCCGACACGACGGTTTTGGAGGACATCGACCTCAAAGCCGACCAAATGCGTATCGGTGATAAGCGACTCTGCCTGCATACCCTTTCCGATACGGAAGACCTGCCCGGGCTGGTAGGCACGGATATGCGCTATGAGCGTTTATCCACTGACCGCAGCGACTGCCGCCTTTCCTTTGCCGCACCCGTGGGACTGTTGCTGCCGTGCAGCCATATCTACAACCAGTATGTGCTCATTGACGACAGTGCGGAGAACCTGCAACGCTTTGAGAAGAATGCACGGAACATGTACTCGCTCTCCCGCTACAGCCGAAGCAACCAGATCAATAAGCAGTGGATAGACGAGTATCTGAATGAGGCGCACAGCTTTGGGCTTACCTCCGTCCGCTGCCACTGCAACGTGCTGGCATGGAGCGAGGACGGCGAGGAACTCCGATGTATCCGCAACGACGTGGGCAGCCAGCTTGCCTTGATGGAGTGCAAGCCACGGCACAACACCGTGGACGTGCCTACGCTCTTTTGGGCAGGCATCCCGGGCAATGAAGCCGACTTCCCCGCCGAAGAGAGTTTCTACACCTTCATCGAACAGGCGGTCTGCTTCTTCAACGAGGAGACCAACTACCAAGATTCGCTCTCACCGTTCGGCATCAAGATGGCAGACCGCAGCGGCAAGCCGATTCACCTTGACATCTCCGACCTGCCGATGAAGAAAGGCATCATCACGAACCGTAACAAGTTCATCTTGGGACCCTCGGGCAGCGGTAAGTCGTTTTTCACCAACCATCTCTTGAGGCAGTACTGGGAACAGAATACCCATATCGTCTTAGTGGACACGGGAAACAGCTATCAGGGGCTGTGCGAGATGATACGCCACAAGACGCAGGGTGAGGACGGGGTCTATTTCACCTACACGGACGAAAGCCCCATCAGCTTCAACCCGTTCTATACACCGGACAAGGTGTTCGACGTGGAGAAGCGCGAGAGCATCAAGACATTGCTGCTGACCCTTTGGAAGAAGGATAACGAACCTGCCACACGCTCGGAGGAGGTCGCCCTCTCCAATGCCGTGTCGCTCTTTATCGAACGTATCAAGACGGACGACGGCATCGTACCCTCATTCAACAGCTTTTATGAGTTTCTCACTACCGATTATGCG
The DNA here is from genome assembly GCF_000762405.1 of Hoylesella timonensis S9-PR14. Classification (GTDB taxonomy): domain Bacteria; phylum Bacteroidota; class Bacteroidia; order Bacteroidales; family Bacteroidaceae; genus Prevotella; species Prevotella timonensis_A. The sequence goes on from NZ_JRPQ01000137.1 coordinate 43,102, forward strand.
ACTTTGCTCCATGATAAGAAGGTCAGGGAAAAGGATTTTGACTTGGCTAATTTTCTCAACGTGCTGGAGCCGTACTATAAGGGTGGAGAATACGACTATCTATTGAACTCGGACAAGCAGCTCGATCTCTTGAACGCCCGCTTTATCGTCTTCGAAATCGACGCGATAAAGGATCATCCCATCCTTTTCCCCATCACGACCATCATCATTATGGAACTCTTCATCAACAAGATGCGACGGCTGAAGGGAATACGGAAAGTCATCCTTATCGAGGAGGCTTGGAAGGCGATTGCGTCCGCAAATATGGCGGGATATATAAAATACCTCTACAAAACGGTAAGAAAATTCTTCGGCGAGGCGGTCGTGGTTACACAGGAGGTGGACGACATCATCCAGTCGCCCATTGTCAAGGAAAGTATCATCAACAATTCCGACTGCAAGATACTGCTTGACCAGCGCAAGTACATGAACAAGTTCGATCAGATACAGGAACTCTTGGGACTGACGGACAAGGAACGGGGGCAGATACTCTCCATCAACCAGAGCAACGATGCCACAAGGTTATACAAGGAGGTGTGGATTGGGCTGGGTGGCGTACAGTCCGCCGTCTATGCCACGGAAGTGTCGAAAGCCGAATACCTCACCTACACGACGGAAGAGACGGAGAAGATGCGTGTGCTTGCCAGAGCCGAGCAACTTGGCGGCAACATGGAGCTTGCCGTCAGGCAACTTGCCGAAGAGAATTAGACAACAATAACATTCACTAAAATCCAAAGTAAAATGAGAAAGAAAATTTTAATGCTTATGGCGTGCGGTTGTCTCATGGCAGGTAGCGCACACGCCCAGTGGGTGGTCACAGACCCCACCAACCTTGCACAGAGCATCATCAACACCACCAAGGAAATCGTGCAGACCTCCAAGACGGTCAAGAACACGCTCGACAACTTCAAGGAGGTGGAGAAGCTCTACAATGAGAGCAAGAAGTACTACGATGCCCTGAAAAAGGTGAACGACCTCGTTCGTGATGCCCAAAGGGTAAAGGAGACCATTCTGATGGTCGGGGAAATCTCCGACATCTATGTGAACAACTACAAGAAGATGCTCTCCGACCCGAACTTCCGACCGGAGGAACTGATAGCCATTGCCAACGGCTATACCAAACTGCTCGGAGAGAGCAACAACCTGCTCAAGGAACTGAAACAGGTGGTGAACATCACCACACTGAAGATGACCGACAAGGAGCGTATGGACGTGGTGGACCACTGCTACAAGGAGGTGAGGGACTACCGCAACCTCGTGCGCTACTACACCAACAAGAACATCTCCGTGAGTTACCTCAGAGCCAAGGCGAAGAAGGATGCGGACAGGGTACTTGACCTGTACGGGACGGACAACGAAAGATACTGGTAGCCATGGGAGCGGAATTTGACAATCTGCATCAGGTGCTCCGTTCGCTTTATACGGAGATGATGCCCATGTGCGGCGACATGATTGCCGTTGCAAAGGGAATTGCGGGCTTGGGTGCTCTCTTCTATGTGGCACTCAGGATATGGCAGACGCTTGCCCGTGCCGAGCCTATCGACGTCTATCCACTGCTCCGTCCGTTCGCTCTCGGTCTCTGCATTCTCTTTTTCCCGATGGTCTTGGACACCATCAACGGTGTGCTCAGTCCCGTCGTGCAGGGAACGCACAAGATGATGGAGACGCAAACCTTCAAGATGGACGAGTACCGCAAGATGCGGGACAAGATAGAGTATGAGTCAATGGTGCGTGACCCGGAGACCGCCTACTTGGTGAGCAACGAGGAGTTCGATAAAAAAATAGATGAACTCGGTCTTTCGCCTTCGGATATGGCAACGATGGCAGGGATGTATGTGGAACGCAGTATGTACAACTTCAAAAAATGGTTCCGTAATATGGTGCGGGAGTTTTTGGAACTGCTCTTCGCCGCTTCCGCCCTGCTCATCGACACGCTCAGGACTTTCTTCCTGATTGTCCTCTCCATCTTGGGACCGATAGCCTTCGCCATCTCCGTATGGGACGGTTTTCAGAGTACCCTCACGCAATGGATTACGAGGTATGTCTCCATCTATTTCTGGCTGCCCGTGGCGGACTTGTTCAGTTCGATGCTGGCAAAAATCCAGGAACTGATGCTCAAGCACGACATCACACAGTTACAGAACGACCCGACCTATTCCATAGATGCCTCGAACGGTGTGTATTTGGTCTTTATGATCATCGGTATCATCGGCTACTTTACCGTTCCCACCGTTGCCGGTTGGATTATCCAAGCGGGAGGTGCAGGGAACTATGGCAAGAACGTGGGACTTGCTGCTTCAAAGGGTGCAGGTATCGCAGGTGCCGTGGGTGGAGCCGTCGGCGGTTTCGCCGGAGGACACGCACGAAATGCGATGAACTATGCGGGTAGCAAGGGCAAGGAGATTGCCGGGAAGTTATTTCATCGGGGAGGAAACAAATCCTCCGAACCATCGGAACAAAATTAAAAAGCTATGGAATTTAAGTCATTAAAGAATATCGAAACGAGTTTCAGGCAGATACGCCTCTTTACCTTGGTCGTCATCTGCCTGTGTGCTACCCTTGCGGGCTATTCGGTATGGAGTGCCTACTCCTTTGCCGAAGCCCAGAGGCAGAAAATATATGTATTGGATGGCGGTAAGTCGCTGATGCTCGCCCTGTCGCAGGATCTGTCGCAGAATAGACCCGCGGAAGCCAAGGAGCATATCCGCCGCTTCCACGAACTGTTCTTCACGCTTTCACCAGACAAGAATGCGATTGAAAGCAATATCTCCCGTGCATTGCTCTTGGCGGACAAGAGTGCCTACAACTATTATCGGGATTTCTCAGAGAAGGGATATTACAACCGTATCATTGCGGGCAACATCAACCAAGTCGTGCAGGTGGACAGCGTGGTATGCAACTTCAACCGCTATCCGTATTCCGCAAGGACGTATGCCCGACAGTTGATTATCCGTGCCAGCAACGTCACGGAACGCAGCCTCGTTACGGAGTGCCGCCTGCTGAACACGAACCGAAGCGACGACAACCCGAACGGTTTTAACATCGAGGGATTTGAGATTTTGGAGAACAAGGACATCAGTACCCGTAAGCGATGAAAAAGAAAAGTCTGTTCCGAATGATGCAGGAGGGAGCGGAGGCAAGGCTCCGCCGCCTGTGCGGACGCATCCCCGCTCATTTGAGGCTGTATGTCGTCCTGACGATGCTTCTCTTTTTCGCCATACTTGCCAACTATGTTTTCTTCAACGGTTTGTACCGTATCTTCTCAGACGGAGACTCCGAGGAGGAAACGTTACCGGCAATCGAGCATATCGAAACCCCTGAAGTAAGGCGGCTCTATCCCAACGACAGTATCAACCTATTAAAGTATTACGATTATGTACCCATTCAAAAGAAAGACAGCCTCCAATACGAGCACCTCGCCTGAACTGACGGAGGAAGAAAAACAAAGGCGAAAGAAGTTTGTCATTTACCCGCTGATGTTCCTGCTTTTTGCAGGCTGTATGTGGCTCATCTTTGCCCCATCGAAGAAAGAGGAGGAGCAGGACAGCCAAGGTTTCAATACGGAAATGCCGGATCCGCAAGCCTCGGAACTCATCGGCGATAAGAAGAAAGCCTACGAAAAGGAGATGATGGAACAGAAGGAACAGGAACGAAGCCGTGCCATGCAAAGCCTCAGTTCCATGTTCGGGGAGATGACAGGAGGACAACCGGTGCAGAGTTCCGAAGAGTTGGCATTGAAGACGGATTTGTCGGAAAGAGATAACGGTTTCGGCTCTCGTACCACTGCTCCACAAGAGGGATTCCATGCTTCGGCTTCCGCTTACCAAGACATCAACCGCACGCTCGGCAGTTTCTATGAAGCACCAAGAGAAGACCCGGAAAAAGAGGAAATGCGTACCCGTTTGAAGGAGTTGGAAAGTCGTATGAGTGCCGAGCAGCAGTCGCCCGCTATAACCGTGAACGACCAGATGGCACTGCTCGAAAAATCCTATCAACTGGCAGCCAAGTATATGCCCGCAGGAGGTAATGGACAATCTGCTTCGGTGACACATACCTCGGGGAATGAGACGGCTTCCGAAAGGAAAGCGGTCTCTTCCGGTCGCAATGGAAAGGCAATGGCGTTTCCTGTCAGGCAGGTGAGCGGTCAAGTGGTGTCGGCTCTGGCACAGCCGATGAGCGACTCGACTTTCCGCTCCGAATATGTCAAGGAGAGGAACTATATGTTTCAAACGGCTATCGGGACAATCTCACAGACGGAGAGAAACACCATATCAGCCTGTGTGTATAACAATCAGACGGTTATGGATGGGCAGACGGTGCGTTTCCGTCTCTTGGAGCCGATGTTGGTATCGGGCAGGGAGATTCCACGCAATGCCCTTGTCGTGGGAACGGCAAAGTTGCAGGGCGAACGACTCTCCATTGTCATTTCCTCATTGGAGTATCGGGGAAGCATCATTCCCGTGGAGCTGTCGGTCTATGACACGGACGGACAGGCAGGGATATTCATTCCCGGCTCGATGGAACGCAGTGCCGCCAAGGAAATCGTTGCGGGTATGGGGACATCCGTAGGCAGCAGCGTGAACATCTCCACTGATGCAAAAGCACAGCTTGCCTCCGACCTCGGCAAGGGGCTGATACAGGGAACAAGCCAATACTTTGCAAAGAAGATGCGTACCGTCAAGGTGCATCTGAAGGCAGGTTATAAGGTGCTACTCTATCAGCCAGAGAACAAGTAAATCACAATTATTATTCACCACTTTAATCCAAAGTAAAATGAAAAGAACAGTTTTAGCCATCGCCCTGATGCTGGGCGTAGTCTGTGCGAACGCACAGGAAACAACTTCAAGCGGAGACCTCTATGAGGGACTGACACGTAAAATCGCCTTTGAGCGCATGATACCGCCTCACGGGTTGGAAATCACCTACGATAAGACGGTGCACATCATCTTCCCCTCCGCCGTTCGCTATGTGGATTTGGGTTCGCCCAACCTCATTGCGGGTAAGGCGGACGGAGCGGAGAACGTCATCCGTGTGAAAGCGACGGTCAAGAACTTCCGGGAGGAGACGAATATGAGCGTCATCACGGAGGACGGTGCGTTTTACACCTTTAGTGCGCCCATAATAGGGGCTTGATAATAATCACTTTGGCAAGTGATTAGGT
>NZ_JRPQ01000138.1 GCF_000762405.1 Hoylesella timonensis S9-PR14
TTGTTGCCATGACGAAGAATATATTAAGGTAGAATCATCAACCAAAGAGTTGCCACAAAAATTAAGCTTTAGCCTCTTCGAGGTGTAAATGAGCGATGTATTATTATCGTCGAATGTTGTAGGTAACGTTGNCATCATAAATTTGATTTGAGGTGAACGATATGTGTTATGTTCGTATAATAAATTTGAATTGCGATAAATGTTGCATTTGATATTAATATTATAAATTGTGATGTGCGTTTAATGTTCCATGTGATGTGCGCCCCGAAGGGGCAATAGCATACAGCCTGGGGTAACACCCCNGGTAATGTTGAANGGNGTGNGGACGTCCTGTAAGGACAAAAGCATGCGTAATGCGTTGATATGTAGCGCTTTTGCCCTTACAGGGCGCAAGTCAACGCACGCATGTTTACCCAAGGTGTTACCTTGGGCTGTGGTCTTTTGCCTCTTCGAGGCGTACATTAGCGATGCATCATTATTCGATGCGTTGCCACAAAATTTGTGTATTTGCCACGATGAAGAATATATTAACGTAGAATTATCACCCAGAACGTTGCCACGAAATTTGCATTGTTGCCACGTCAAAGAAGGTTTTAACGTAGAATCATCACCCAGAGCGTTGCCACGAAATTTGCATTGTTGCCATGATGAAGAATGTATTAACGTAAAATCATCATCCAGAGCGTTGCCACAAAGAATAAACTTTTGACTATTCGAGGCGTGTGCCAACGACGCAGCACTATTCGATGCGCTGCCACGAAATTTGCATTGTTGCCACGGTGAAGAATGTATTAACGTAGAATCATCACCCAGAGCGTTGCCACAAAATTTGCATTGTTGCCACGTCAAAGAAGGTTTTAACGTAGAATCATCACCCAGAGCGTTGCCACAAAGAATAAACTTTTGACTATTCGAGGCGTACATTAACGATGCAACATTATTCGATGCGGTGCCACAAAGTTGAGGCTTTTGCCTCTTCGAGACGTATATATTATAATACATATTTGCTATTTTTACTTGTCTACTATTCGCTAACAACTTGTCAATTATCCATTAACAGTATGCCACCAAACCATAAAGACCATGCCAACGAACCATGAACAATTTGTCAAATATCCAACATAACTTGCCAACTATCCACTAATAATTTATTAACCATCCACTAACAACTTACCAAATGTGCACAAATAGCTGGGCAACATTTGCCTGTTTAACATTGGCATTTTTACCCTTTACACTTCTTTTGGTATAGCTTGAAGAGTTGGGCAACGCACTCTGTTTCGGTCATGGAGGTGGGAAAGCCATAAAGGCGCATTACCAGTCGGTCGTTGTCACGGTGGGCTTTCAGCAGTTCGTGGGGCATCAGCGTGGGGTCGTACAAGTCGGCAAGGCTCGAGTCGGGGTACAGTTGGCGTGCGTCCAATATGCGCTGCGCCGCCTGTGCTATCTCCGCACGCTGCTCATCGGTAGCCTCGGGCCACGGAAAGTTGTTGTACACAATAGTATTTGAATAGCTATAATCACTTTTCAACCGTCCACATACCGCTCTCATCCACGCCATGTGCACGTTGCTCTCCAACACACCAAAGTGGTAAAGCGTAGCATTGGCAACCATAAATAATTTATCTCCAGCTATCACTTCGGGCTTCAGCCAATCCATTGGCACGTACCTCCGCCGTTCAGAAGACACTTTTGGTATCGCAACATACGCAGTCTTACAATCTTTTATTTCATCAAAGAGCATCGGAATGTCCGCCTTCTTTTGAGTAGCTGCCTTTTTGCTTGCAAGCCTAAAGTCTCTTACTTTTTCTATCCGTTGCCTTACTTTAGGGCATTTCCTTATGTCAGCAGGACTGACTCCTACTAACCACAAACAAAAACGAGGCTGTCGACATATAAAATCCTTGCCCATCATAAACGGTCTTATAAATGGTTTCGCTTGTGGTTCGGCTGCCAACAATTCGTCTTTTTCTTCTGCTGTCAATACTAAATTTCCATCGTCTGTCGGTTGTGACCCTCTACACATGGCTGGAACATCACCCAAACTTGACGTTCTACTTTCAATATAAACATCAGGTGCATCCATCAGATAAGCATTGATATGTTCTGCCTGAATCGTCTGCCCTTTGTCAAATATCATTTTTAGCTGATTATCATCCACAGTACACGAAAATCCAATGACTACTACATGCACATGTGCTTTGATGGCAGCTTCGCTGTCCCATTGAAACGTGCGGTGTGCAAAATTGATATGAATACCAAACAATTCTTGCAATGGTTTCCATATTGCGGCTACTTGCTCGCCTTGGGTAATGGAATTAGTAGACACCAAAGCGGCACGAATATTGGTGCCTTGCATCATTTCGGCAGCCTTGTAAAACCAAGCCGAAACATAATCAATCTTGCCTGCCGTCTTATATGGCTTTCCTGTTTGTTTGTCGACAAAGACCTGCAGCAGGTCACTTTTTTGTTCCTTGCTTTGCAATGAGTAGCCCACAAACGGTGGATTGCCAATGATGTAATCAAGCTCGTTCTTGTTGCAGACGCTGTTCCAGTCGGTGCGGAGCGAGTTTCCCTCGTGAATGTTGGCATACGACTTGAGCGGCAGGAAGTCGATATCGTGATTGACGATGCGTTCCGTCTCGGCTATCATTTGCGCCTCGCTTATCCAAAGGGCGGTGGTAGCCACGGTAACGGCAAAGTCGTTAATCTCGATGCCATAAAACTGGTGGATGTTTACCTTGATAGGATTTTCAAAAATGCTACGTTCTATTTGGTTATATACGATGCTGAGGATTTCATTCTCCAGTCGGCGAAGTGACAAATACGTTTCTGTCAAGAAGTTGCCTGAGCCACAAGCAGGGTCAAAAAAGCGCAACCCAGCCATTTTGTCTTGCAGTGCAAGTAGTGCAGCCACACGCTTCTTGTCGTTTGGCAGCTCTTTACACGCCTCAAACTCACGCCTTAGTTGGTTCATAAACAGCGGGTCTATCACCTTGTGTATGTTCTCTATCGAGGTGTAGTGCATGCCACCGGCACGACGAGTCTCGGGGTTGAGCGTGCTTTCAAACACACCTCCGAAGATGGTGGGCGATATCAGACTCCAATCAAAGTCAAGTGAGGCATGTTTTAAGAGCGTGTTTCTTAGTTCGGGAGTGAACTGTGGAATGTCCGTCTCTTCGGCAAACAGTCCACCGTTGGTATAGGGAAAGGCAGCCAAGTCGGGACGTATATACTTGCTGCGCTTGTCGGTAGGCGTGTTGAGGGTATCGAAGAGTTGCAGCAACGCCATGCGCATAGAAGGAACATCAAACGACTCCAAGTAGTCGTGGAACATGTCATGCCGTGGAAACACCCCTGCATCTTCGGCATAAAGACAAAACACCAAGCGCACACACAAGATGTTGAGCGAGCGGAGCGCCATGGGGTCGGTCTCATCGTACTGCTTAATCAACTCATCGTATATCCTCCCCACTATCTCACCAGCCTGCATGGACACCTGCAGTTCGCGCTCCAGATGCACACTGCGCACCTCTACCAAGAATTGCAATCGGTAGTACTCCCGCTCCAAGTCTTTCAGTTCTATGCGAGAAGGCTCACCCTTCGGGTTCTCCATGTCGTACACGTCAAACTCGGCAAAGTTGCAAGTAACAATCCATCGTGGCCGCTCCGAGTAAGGCAGCACGGCACTGTAGCGTTGCGCCTGCTGAAAGGGTGTGAGCATGTTGCCATCGCTCTGCTTGATGGGTTGCCGCAAGTTCTTGCCCAACGACTTCTGCTCTATCATGACATGCGTAGAGGGTATCATGGCATCGATGAACGATGTGTGGTCCAACCTCGCCTGCTGCTCAAAGCAAATGAAGTTGGCTGCGTCGCTAATGCCATAGACATTGGTGAGCAAGTCAATCCAAAACAGTTGGCTCTCGCCCTTCTCATATCCCCTACCTTGTCATCTTTTTATAAAATCGGCAGCCGCCGTGCGTTGTTGTTTCTCTGTAAGCATATCTTTTCTTTGATTGATGATGACAAAGATACTACTTTTTTTTAGGTGAAAACCATAAATAGCCAATGTAAATGAGCCGCCATGGTTCGGTATCGCGTTCTTTGTTGTAGGCTGGTTCTATGAATTACCACCATATATTGTGAGTAATTTTTAGACCTCTTCCACCCGGTTCTCATTCAATAAATATTGCGTCGAAATAAGAACGTCCGCTCTCCTATTTTTGTCAATATAAATGACAATAAAACCGCAATTGAAAAGTTGCGAAATAGAAAAAGACAAGAGTGAAAAAAGCAGGCGAAACGGCATTTTTGGACGTAAAAAGTGCTGTTGGCTCGCTGAAGCATTGAGTTAAGGCAACTATTACATGTGAATAACACCCTTACTAAGTTACTATTGAGGCACTAAAGCATTGTTACAACGCCGTTTTTTGATGCTTTTTGGGGACAAAAAAAGAACAAAAACGAGACTTCAAGCGTACGATTGCGCATAATCACTTAATTAACAACGAGTTACAAAACTATCGCATAACTCGCGTATTTGCGACCGAAAGTAAAGTTGGTTGCAAATATTCGAATTATAAACGTGTACTTGTTAAATATTTTGACAATAATTACACCCCCATTTCATTGAGGTTATTGCCACAAAGAGCATGGTATAGATAATAATAGTAGGACTCATTTATTAACAAAAAGTCGCTTGTAGTCAAAAACAATGATGTGCTTATGTTGGAGCAACAAATTAAACATAGAAAGCAAATCTACCGACATCAACATGTTGTGTGTTTTTACTAAATTCATTCGTCTAATTTGTTGTTAAAACAAAAAAAATGATTGTTGTTGACACAAATTCACGGGCTGAAAGCCCAAAAGCTTACAGCCCAGGGTATCACCCTGAGGTTAGATGTATTGAGCTAATTACGTCCTGTAAGGACAAAAGCAATTGATTATTATTTCGTTACATTTGCTTTTGCCCTTGCAGGGCGCACAACCTCGCTGCGCAACATCTCAAACGGAACAGCATGGACAATATCCGTGATACTCCGATGCAACGGACAGCAAACAAAAATATTATAGCAACGGAAGGGCACGGTTATTTCGTTGAAAGAAAATATTGTTAACAACGAATTTAACAAATGAAACGAATCAACTCAACAAGACAATGAACGCCAGCGTTCATTGATACCAGCAATTAAATTTGTTTTTTTTTCGTTTAATTTGTTGTTAATACAAAAAAAATGATTGTTGTTGAACAACATTGCCCATCAATAAAAAGAGCTGTGTCCGCTAAAGAACTTGTGCCAATTAGCAATATGACGGTAGATTTTACGTTATTCCAACATGAAGAAGACAGTGCTTTGTACAATTTTATTTGTTGCCTCATGGGTTCAGTGCGTTGCACAGATAGACCGTGTCGTCCAAAATCGTCCCTACGCAGATTTACGCCCACTGCACTTTGGCGTATTATTGGGTACTCATGTACAAGATGTTGAATTAAATAATGTAGGTATTCAACATCTCACACACGAAGACGGGAGTGTGTCAGAACGTCTCATTACCGTTGACCAAGATAGATGGGATGCAGGACTCACAGTGGGAGTACTTGCAGAAATGAGGCTCAGTAAGCACTTTCAGTTTCGCATTGCTCCTGCCATGTACTTCGGAAATCGACACTTAACTTTCCGCGACTATGGCATGTTGGATAAAAAAGGAAAGCCAACGGAGCAGCGACAAGACATGAAAACCGCTTACATCTCCTCCGCCTTGGATGTTATCTTCGCTGCGCCGAGATTTAATAACCACCGACCCTATTTAATTACAGGGGTGAACCCTATGATTAACCTCAATGGGAAAAACGACCAGTTTGTAGCCCTGAAGCGTTACGATGTATTTGCAGAAATAGGCGTGGGGTGTGATTTTTATCTACAATACTTCAAGCTAAGACCAGAACTTAAATTTATGTTTGGACTCACCAACAGCTATGATAAGAATCATATCAAAGGTATCAAAGACAAGAACATGATACCTTACACCAACGCTACCAACGAAGCACGCTCCAAGATGATAGTCTTGACATTCTATTTTGAATAAAGATGAACACACCAACAAATAGGGTGAGTTCCATAAATTAGTCTCGTCAAGCCCTAAAACGTATGCTACGATGGTAATTTATAAAACTCACCCAGAGTGAAATTTCTTTATTCCTACGCCAAATGTTTTGTCATTTTTTCTTGAATTGCAATAGCAACTTTCCTACATAAATGGCATGTTTCCCATTTTGATCAACAGGTATCTCTTTTCCATCCAAATTCTTAACATATCTTAGAGATTGGAAATATGTATGAGAGTGTCCGCCTAACAGTAGGTCTATGCCCCGGGTATGTGCAATTATACGTTGTTCGCTCATCCCCTTTTTCAACCAACCCATGTGCGATAAACAAATCACTAAATCGCACTTGTATTTATCTTTTAAGAGAGAAGCCATTTGCTGCCCTACTTTGATAGGGTCTAAATACTTCACTCCCTCACACTTCTTCAAATCTACAAGTCCTTCCATTTCTGGCGAGAGTCCAAACACACCAATCTTAATTCCTTTGCGCTTCAGTATAATATACGGCTTTACCAAACCTTCACAAACAGTTCCCGTAAAGTCATAATTGCTACATACGACAGGATAATTTAATTGTTTGATAAGACGAGCCAGGTTGTCCATTCCAAAATCAAACTCATGATTGCCAAGCACACCAGCATCATACTTCATTTCGTTCATCAACTTTGCCTCTACCTCTCCTTTATATAAGGTATAATAAGGTGATCCTTGACTGAAATCGCCACTATCGAAAAGTAACAGCTGAGGGTCTTTCTTCCTTTCCTCTTTCAGCATCTTTATTCTTCGAATAAATCCCCCTCGCCCTGCAAGCATGGTATCTGCTAAGTTCGGGTTTAATGGATATATACAACTGTGGGTGTCGTTTGTGTGGAGAATGGTAAGACTCTTATTTTGAGCCACAAGTGTTGTCCCTAAACATAAGAGCACACTAACTAATATATAACGATAATTCTTCATTTCTAACTTTGGTTATTCTGGTTAAGGCTGGTTCTATAAATTAGCTTTGTTAGATTTTGAGCTTATTTTTGAGGTC
>NZ_JRPQ01000139.1 GCF_000762405.1 Hoylesella timonensis S9-PR14
CTTCCCAACGAATGGAATGGTTGATGAAGGGATAGGTGTCAATGATGTGCCGTTTATNCAGGTCTTTGAGCAAGGAAGCCAGCATGGAGAGATANCCAGCCGAAGTGTTGAGCTTGAATCCCTTTTCTTTGGCGAAGTAGTCCTCCAAGTCTTTGATAAAGGCGATGTCGGCTTTCTGCACGGGAATATCCTCCACACGGTAGCGATACCTGACGAAGTTTGCCAGATGCTTGTGAAAGAGCAACAGGCATTTTAGTCTGCGTTCGCTGCGGTCTATGCCCACACGCTCACGGAAGCGGTCGATATACTCGTCNGTATGATANAGCAGTCCTTGTGACTCACTGTTCAGTCCGAATACAAGCTCCCGTACTCGCTCTGCCGTGATGGGAGCATCGGATTTACCCGAAAGAGACTCATAAACCTTGTGTATGCTCACNTGNAGGCGGTCAAGTTCCTTGTTTACCGATACGGCTTCGGCACTCTTGCCCAGCAGTCGGTTTTTGCGACTGTCCCACAAACGAGGAGTACACGAGCATTTGCAACTNAANTGTACCATAGAGCGTCCTGCGCTGATGCGTCCCATGATGGGACTTTTTCCGTTTTTGTCCTGCGTACCTCTCTTGAGGTAGAAAAGCAGCTTGAATTTTTCTTTTTCCATTGTTTTTTNCTTGCAAAATTACACTTCTTTGAGGAACTTTGANCGATGCAAAACANTGATAATGAAAGAGAAAACNCCGTTTTAGTTACCACTTTCAGCCGTCCTTTTCCTTTCATCGTTTNTCGAACGATTTGGTAACTGAACTCCCTCCTTTTCGCTCCCTTTTCTGCCTGTTTNCTATGATGCAACCCTAAGAAGAAACAAGCAATATCCGCTGTATTTCAGTCAGATATGAGTTTTATGCCATTTTCTGCTTTCTACTCCCATACTTCCGCATAAAAGGCAGCCAGCTCTGGCACCTTGATAAATGTTCTGAACCGTTCCTTCTGAATGATGTCGTTTGTGATGGAGAATTCGTAGTCAGTCGATTTCTTGGCAAAGACTGCTGCCCATGCGTCAAAGCTGTTGATGCCCTGCTTCTCTAAAGCCTGTGGACGGAGGTATTTGAAAAGCAGGTACAATTCCGTCAGTGAGTTGCTGATGGTCGTTCCTGAAAGGAAGGTCGCTCCCAAGTCCTTGCCCGAACGCTCCTGTATGGTACGAATAGCAAAGAGCATGTTTAAGGCACGCTGTGAACCATCAGGATTGCCCAAGCCCGATACACGGTCGTGGCGAGTGTTGAACATCAGATTCTTGAATTGGTGGCTCTCATCCACGAATAAATGGTCGATACCCATCATCTTGAAATCCACGGCATCGTCCTTTCTTTCTGCGATGCTGTCCTGTATGTTCTGCAACTTGGCTTCAAGTGTCTGCTTGCGCTTCTCCAAGCCTTTGAGCATACCACGGGAGATGTCTCTTCCTTGTTGTCGCAACACCTCGAGGTTCTCTTCCACGGAGTCCAGTTCCTTTTGCATAATCGCTTCCTGTATCTCCAAGGCCTGCGGTATCATGCCGAACTGTTCATGCGTGAGTATGATACAGTCCCAGTCGTTGTTCTTGATGTCGTTGAAGATCCGCTGGCGGTTCTGCTTATTAAAATCGTTCTTACCTGGATAGAGTACCTTAGCATTGGGATAAGCTTTCCTAAAAGTGTCGGCAATATCGAAGACGTTTGCCTTCAGCCCGATAATCATCGGCTTGTTTGAGAGTCCCAAGCGCTTCATCTCGTAGGCTGCCGTACACATGATGAGTGTCTTTCCCGCTCCCACCTCGTGGTCGCAGATGCCGCCACCATTGGTCTTGAGCATCCATACGGCATCCTTCTGGCTTTTGTAGAGGTCGGCAATGCCCAATTGTCTGAGGTCAAGGTCGGGAAACGTCTGGTGCGTGCCGTCAAAGTTAGGTCGCACAAAACAGTTGAAAAGACGATTATAACGGTCGGAGAGTTGCTGTTTGAAGGTATCGGGTGTGCGCCCGAGCCAATCGATAAAACCTTGTCTGATTTCCTCAATCTTGGCATTTGCTATCTGTATGGCGTGTCCGTCACGCACCTTGATGGTCTTGATTTCTCCCGTAACCTTATCCGCCACCTCCTTGCTCTTGTTGATGTCGGGAATGGTATTGTGCAGGGCGTGCTTCAGGAGATTGATACCGTCATAACGGCGGAACTCACCCTGTACGGCATACTTGTGCCAGATATTGGCATTCTTTCGGTCGCAGACAATGCTGTACTCGTCCATGTTGGAATGGTAGGATACGCCAATGTCCGTCCCAAAGAACTCTGAAGCGAATCTACCATAGACTTTGGCTGGTATCCAGCGTTCACCAAGGTTAAAGTCCAAATCGGCAAAGGGAATGGGTATAGGTGTGGCTGCACGTAGGGCAGCAAGGCTCTGCTTTGCTTCTTCGTGTTCGGGATGGTCCAAGAGCCACGACTCGATACGCTCCGCCTTTTCTATTACATTGC
>NZ_JRPQ01000140.1 GCF_000762405.1 Hoylesella timonensis S9-PR14
TACAAAAAAATAATGTAATGAGCAAATTTTAGGATAAGAGTTTTGCAGAGGTCTCCAAACACATTCAGAGCAAGAATTTGTGCGCAACGTCTCTCGGCAGTCATAACTTTTGGTGAATCAGGAAAATCTTTCCAATTCTTTGACGGCACATTTTCAAGTGCAATGTATTTTCTTGCTGAACGATTGAAACTCCTCTAAATGTACCAATTAACTAAAATTTAACTGTATACAAACAAAAAAGAGGACTTTGTTGTCAAAATCCTCTACCTCTCCTCAAGTGATTCCGTTGGGGTTCGAACCCAAGACCCACAGCTTAGAAGGCTGTTGCTCTAATCCAACTGAGCTACGGAACCATAAATCGTTTGCAAAAGTAGTCATTTAGAATGAAACAGAGGGGGAAGTTAAAGACGGATTTCGTTTTGATTATAATTTTTTAACAAATTTAGAATTGAAATGCGACTTTTCGAAATAAGACAGTCTTTCAAAACCTTTTATTACTTTCAATCGCTTAGAAGGTAAATGCTAATAGTAGGGTTATATCCCCTACTTTCGCACAATGTTATTGACAGTTACTTTACTATGGTGTCTGCTGACTTATCATAACAAGCTTTTTTCACGTCGTAAAAGAAAACTCTTCCATAACTCCCGAAACACAAAAATAATCGCCACATCCGTAAGACCTCTTCGGATAAGGACATTGTTTGTCCATCTTATATTGACTTCAGTTTTCTTGTAAAGCTGAAGGAAATCCTATTAGCCATTCAGAATAGCTAACGAGCTTAAAATAGTAATTTATCTACAAACCTGTTCCAATAGAAAAGAAAAACAGTCAAAGCTGTGAACTTCTTACCACACGGCAAGCGTTTAGGACAGTTGTTCACCCTTTCTTCCTGCATCACTTCGGCACTGATCGTTTACCAAATCTTCCATCACTGTCGCTTCCTCTTTTCCTACATGATACTGACTGAGTAAAGGAGCATCCAAGCTGAAGACATCGTGTAAACTTTCATCGTTGCCTTGCGCAATCCCCCTTTTGTTTCTCATCATTTCATAATGGGCGAACTTCTCTACTGCTTCTTCTATCTTTGAGTCGAACCAAAGACAATAACCCGCATTCAAATAATCTGAAGGAATATGGTTTTTGTGAGCCATTAACTGATTATATAGTTGCAAAGCCTGCTCATTTTCATTCTTTCGCAAGTAGCCCCATGCCAATGAGCGTTTGACAGATAGATTTTCAGGATATTCGTAACTAAGCTTAAACAAATATTTCATCCCCTTTTCTATTTGATTGTCATTGATGTAAGCAACGGCTAAATTAAGCTGAACTCGCGTACTATTCGCATCTTTCTCCAAAATACGAGTATAATATTTAATTGCTTCAGAAAAATTGCCTGAATAAAACAGAGAATTAGCCTTACCCCTTAAAGCCTGCTCGTTATCACTATCCACAGCTAACAACTTATCATATGCCAACCCTGCCTGCATATAATCCTTTTCCTGATGGGCTAACATTGCAGACAATCTCCAATATTCTACGCTATTGATATTTTCGCAAGCATCTAACAAGCGGTGCAAGTCATCATAGAAATGATGCCTGTACAAGAATTGTCCAATCTCGAGACGTCTGTATGCCAATGCAGTATTCTGAAAGAGATTGTTGAGGACAAAAAAGACTGTATGATGCGACAATTCTGTGGAAAATGGATTATGAAAATGGTTTTTGTCCTTGTAAAGCCGATAAAACCGGTACAAATTCTGAAGATACATCCGTCGGATATACGCTGGTTTGTGATGTTCTTCCTTATTAACTGTTGGTCCTAATAACTCTTGGCTATTTAGAAGTTCCCGCATCTGTGACGGAATTTGGTTAAGAATGGAAGACGCTGCCAAGGCAAAGGAGTATTTGTCAGAATCACAGAATGGACCATGCTCCAACAAAACGTTCATAAACTGTCCGTCCCTTAACTCATGATTCATCTGACTAAGTCCAGGATGTTGAGGATAAAAAGGTACGAACCAATTACTCAACTCCATAAAGAAACCGAAGCGTTTCATTTGAGAAAAGCCTCCAAAATATATGTCAGACCCCGCCCTTTGCATGTTCATCATCTTTTGGAAATTCTCTTCCATGGCTTCCATGGCACGATCCGCAGCACCCGGATTGAGCATTTCTTCCAGTGGGTCTTCCTCCTTTTCTATAATTCCCGTGCGTGTGAATTGGATATTTTGCCCTTTCATCAGCTGAGGAATGATATCTTTTTGTAGCT
Source organism: Hoylesella timonensis S9-PR14 (assembly GCF_000762405.1). Lineage (GTDB taxonomy): Bacteria > Bacteroidota > Bacteroidia > Bacteroidales > Bacteroidaceae > Prevotella > Prevotella timonensis_A. The sequence goes on from NZ_JRPQ01000140.1 coordinate 2,271, forward strand.
TTTCATTGTCTGCATCCGCATTCATGCAATAAAAGAATTGTATTTGTAGTTCCAGCAATTCCTGCAAGGTTTGCTCATTTTGACAGAGTGCCGTAATGGATTTGCTTACTTCGGGGTAGATGTTTGCGTCATTGTCTGGCAAACACAATACAAGACCCACCAAAGCTCGTTGTCGTATTTCCTCATCTGTTGATTTTTGATAGATAGTGATCAATACCAATATCTTACGATAATCAAAGAGTTGAATCGCTGATAACATCAGCCCACTCAACAATAATTGTATGTCGTTGCTATCAACAGTGGGTGACAAAAACAATTCTTCCACAAATTTTGCAACACTTTCCGTCCATTGAGGAGAAACCAAGAAAGCATTGAAAACTTGGTTGATGTATTTTTGATGCTCTTCATACAACTGATTTGTTTGGAGTGTTTGTTCTCTTTTTGGTTCCAAAGATAGCATGGCAACATCTTGAACAAATTTCTCCATTTGCGTTTTAATACTTATATCTCCAAGTACAACTGATTTTGCTGTCTGATGAGCCAACTGGTATGAGCCGTTTTCATGAATCATTTGCTCCAACTGTATATCACTATTCAAGGCATACAATTCACGCAATAAATTATGATATACCACATTAAACTGTGGATCTTTTAATCCACGTCTAAGAAAATCCTTCATCAAAAGATAGTCACCATTCAGCTGTTCCCACTTCAGTTGAAAAGTGGTCAATTCGTGTTTGGAAATATACTCCTGCAAGTTCTCTATCGCCTTGGGTAGATTCTGCTCGCAAGTAATCAAATTCCGAATCTGTTCTAAATCAAAATCAGTATAATTCAAAATATTGGAGAGATTTGGTCTAACATCAATTTACAATTTTGGTATAAATGCTTTCGCTTTCTGAACATCCTTTTCCAACGGAGCGGTAGCGTGCTTGAAGGTTACTTTTGGTATCGCCTTTACGGTTTTTTCATCTGTATGACAATACTTAGTGACAAGCCCTGAATAATGAGACAGTCCGTAAGTGTTGAGTGAGTCTACGGCATTGTTGTACGCATTGATAAAAGCTTGCAACTGCTCTTTGCGGCTTTTGGTTTGGAGCATATCCGTCCGAAACGCTATCACTCCCAACTGCTCTTTGGTCTTTTCACTTGATGTGATTACCCGATGTTTATACAATCGTGCCGTAGTAGCTTGTGGTTCAGGCAGCCACATGGCATCCATCTCATTATTCAAAAGCATGTGTAGCCTCACTAAGACATCATTAATTTGCACCTTAAACACTTTGGCACTTGTCTTCACCCCACTAAGAGCTTGATCGGTCAGATAATCTGTTCCCGAATATCTCGTCATCGCCACCATTTTGTCTCCTAACTGATTCAACTGTTTGAGACGAGCTGTCTTGTTACTTATCAACTGCCACTGCAACGGTGTGGTAATGGGATATTCTAATTTCAAACCTTTTCGTTTGAGTCTCTCCGTCCGAACCAAATCCGACACTACCCCTTGGACGCTTCCTCCTATGATAGCAGTGTCGCAATCCATTTGTGCCGTGAAAGGCAAAAGTCTCACATCTACCTGTGCACTATCAAACAGATGACGGTCTTTCGCCACATAAAGTGGGATGCAATCTAAGGTTGGCAAGACTGCAATCCTAAGTGCTTCCGCATACGCCTTTTGCTCACGGGCGTTATTGGCTTTCGTTTTCTTTTCTATTTCCTGACTTTTCTGCCCACAAGAAGACAACAGTAGGATAAAGAGAATGTTGATATACAGAATCTTCTTCATATCTTGCAAAAATAATCATAAATTTTGATTCTCTGAAAATAATTCTTACTTTTGTCCCTATATTATAGCAACAATATGGCAAAAGATAAGATTGCATACGTTTGCTCCCAATGTGGACAAGAGTCAAGCAAGTGGATTGGCAAATGTCCTAATTGTGGTGAGTGGAATACTTTTAAGGAGATTAGAATTAGTAATAATTCTCTACCTTCCTCAATAGCTGTATCAACGGCTCACACTTTCCATGGTGAACAAAAGAAAAACAAGCCCTTACACCTACAAGATATTTCTGCCCAAGACGAGCCTCGCATCAACATGAATGATGATGAGCTGAATAGAGTCTTGGGAGGAGGACTCGTTCCTGGTTCTATCGTTTTATTAGGAGGAGAGCCTGGTATAGGAAAAAGTACGCTAACTCTCCAAACGATACTCCATCTTCCCAATAAGAAGGTGCTATATGTTAGCGGTGAAGAAAGTGCACATCAGTTGAAAATGCGTGCTGACCGTATCACTACAGAGCAAAATAATAATGTAGAGATTTTGTGTGAAACTTCTTTAGAACACATCTTCAATCAAGTGCTTGAAGTAAAACCAGACCTACTGATTATCGACTCCATTCAAACGATTGCAACCAATCACGTGGACAGTTCCCCTGGAAGTATCGCTCAAGTGCGAGAATGCGCAGCACTTCTGCTCCGTCTCGCAAAGACAAGTGGAATTCCTATTCTCCTCATTGGGCATATCAACAAAGAAGGCACACTTGCTGGTCCTAAGATCTTGGAACACATGGTTGATACAGTTATCCAAGTTGAAGGAGACCAACATTATATGTATAGAATCTTACGCTCCATTAAGAATCGATTTGGCAGCACATCAGAATTAGGAATCTATGAAATGCAGCAAAACGGATTGCGCCCTGTGAGCAACCCGTCGGAACTTCTACTCACACAAGATCATGATGGACTGAGTGGTATCGCTATTTCGTCTGCCATTGAGGGGGTACGCCCTTTCTTAGTAGAGACACAGGCTTTGGTATCCTCTGCTGCATACGGAACGCCACAGCGTTCTGCAACAGGCTTTGATCAACGCCGACTCAATATGTTATTGGCTGTCTTAGAAAAGAGAGTGGGCTTCAAACTCATGCAAAAAGACGTCTTTCTCAACATAGCGGGTGGTTTACGCGTAACCGATTTGGCAATGGATTTGAGCGTGATAGCTGCAGTGTTATCCAGTAATGTGGATACTGCCATTGAAAACGGATGGTGTATGGCTGGCGAAGTAGGACTCAGTGGAGAGGTAAGACCCATCAACAGAATAGAACAACGTATATCCGAAGCTGAAAAGTTAGGATTCAAACACATGATTCTTCCAAAGTATAATTTGAAAGGTATCAATCCACAAAAATATCATTTAGAATTACATCCTGTCCGTAAAGTGGAGGAAGCTCTCCGTGCGCTCTTCGGATAGAAACGTTTTACGAAGCAAACTTTATGGCAACTATCATAAAAGTAAGAAATAAACGTCCCAACTGGGGCAAAAACTGTTTTATTGCCGAAAATGCAACTTTAGTAGGCAACATTATCATGGGTGACGACTGTTCCATCTGGTTTTCAGCCGTACTTAGAGCCGATGTCGATGCCATACACATAGGCAATAGAGTGAACATTCAAGATGGAGCATGCGTACACCAGTCGCATGGCACTCCCGTCTGGATAGAAGACGATGTGTCGGTAGGGCATTTGGCTAATGTTCACGGATGTGTAATAAGGCAGGGAGCATTGATAGGAATGGGAGCTACGGTACTGGATGGAGCAGAAATCGGGGCTGGTGCCATTATTGCTGCCAATGCTTTGGTGACACAGGGCACTCATGTAGGCGCACACGAAATTTGGGCTGGCATACCTGCACGCTGCATCAAGAAGGCAATGCCTGGACAGGCAGAGGAATATGCCAAACATTATATGGAAGCCAAACAGTGGTATCTGTAAGTCTATCTCCCAATATTGAAACAGCTTTTTACGCTTTGGGCTAACAAGTTCCTTTTAGACGAGTTGATAAGTTATTAGCAAACGGTTAATTTACTTGTTTGCTTATCAACTCATCAGATAATTGTCATTTGTTTCATTACAATGTTGACGTTTTTTTATCAAGCCTTTTCATAAGATTTTTGTTACTTTTGCGCTTTTCTTTGTGAAAACTTCATTCTAAATGAAAGAGCCATGTGGATGACACGTAATTTTCGGTTGAACGCTTGTGGGTTTCTTTAGTTTCTGCTACCTTTGCATATCTATGATAGTTTGTATTGCAGAAAAACCCAGCGTAGCCAAAGACATTGCACGCATCATCGGTGCCCATAGCTCAAAAAACGGCTATATGGAGGGCAATGGTTACCAAGTAACTTGGACTTTCGGACATCTGTGTTGCCTGAAAGAGCCTAACGACTATTGTGACAATTGGAAGCACTGGAGCTTGGCAGCCCTGCCCATGCTGCCGCCTCGCTTTGGCATCAAGCTCATTGATGATGAAGGCATCAAACGACAGTTTGCTATCATTGAGCAACTCATGCAACATGCCGACAGCATCATCAACTGTGGAGACGCTGGGCAAGAGGGAGAACTGATACAGCGATGGGTCATGCAAAAGGCTCAAGCCAAATGTCCCGTGAAGCGATTGTGGATAAGCTCTATGACCGATGAGGCTATTCGTGAGGGATTCAACAAACTGAAAGAGCAATCGGCATACGAACCACTCTATTTGGCTGGTCTGTCTCGTGCCATCGGTGACTGGATATTAGGAATGAACGCAACCCGACTATACACCCTGAAATATGGCAAGAACCGACAGGTGCTAAGCATAGGACGAGTACAAACACCCACCTTGGCTCTTATCGTTAATAGACAGAAAGAAATAGACAACTTTAAGCCAGAAACATACTGGGTTTTGGCAACTATCTACCGCGACACAACGTTTACTGCTACCAAAGGTCGCTTTGATAAAAAAGAAGAAGGCGAAGCTGCTTTCAAAACTATTGAAGGTGAACCGTTTACTGTTACCGATGTGCAAAAGAAAAAAGGCACAGAAGCACCACCAAAACTCTACGATCTCACCTCGCTGCAAGTAGATTGTAACAAGAAGTTTGGCTATTCGGCTGAGATGACACTCAACCTTATCCAAAGTTTATACGAAAAAAAATATACCACCTATCCACGTGTAGACACCCAATATCTTTCGGACGACATTTATCCCAAATGTCCGCAAACCATGAATGGACTCTATCAAACGAAGATACAAAGCAAGACGGTCTATGCTGAACTGATAAAACCTTTGGGCGGAAAGGCTCTGAAGAAATCTAAAAAAGTATTCGATTCCTCAAAAGTCACCGATCACCATGCCATCATCCCCACAGGCGTGCCACCCATGGGACTGTCGAATATGGAAGAAAACGTGTTCGACCTCATTGCTCGGCGCTTTATCGCAGTGTTCTATGACGATTGCAAATTCGCCACTACCACCGTGTTGGGAAAAGTAAAAGAGATAGAATTTAAGGTAAGCGGCAAAGAGATATTGGAGCCAGGATGGAGAGATGTGTACGCTAAAAATCAGAACGAAGACGATGATGCTGATGAGAAGTCGACCGATGAAGAACGCACTCTACCCACGTTCGTAAAGGGTGAGAGCGGAGAACACATCCCTACACTGACCGAGAAACAAACTACTCCGCCGAAACACTACACCGAAGCCACTCTGTTGCGTGCCATGGAAACGGCAGGAAAGTTTGTAAACGATGAAGAGTTACGTGCTGCCTTAAAAGAAAATGGCATTGGACGCCCCTCTTCGCGTGCCAGTATCATCGAAACACTATTCAAGCGAAAATACATCCAACGCAATCGCAAACGTATTGTAGCAACTCCCTTAGGAATACAACTCATCGACATTATCAAAGAGAAACTACTTACCAGCTGTGAACTCACTGGTATTTGGGAAAAGAAATTGCGCGACATAGAGCACCAAAAATACGATGCTGCACAGTTCGTAAACGAATTGAAAATACAAATCAACCAAATAGTAAACGACGTACTTCGCGACAACAGTCGACAACTGGGATAAAAGGATATGAAGAAACAAGCATTACACCATTTTTTATTTATATATCAGACTGTGCTCATCGGACTGTTATTAGTGAGCTGTGGTGCCGAACGAAGTATGAAAAAGGGTGAACAGTTCTTGACGATAGGTGAATATTACGATGCTGCTGCACAGTTCAAGAAAGCCTACAGGCAAACCCCTCCCAAGGAACGCGCCCTGCGAGGACAGCGAGCCAGTCGCATGGCACTGTGCTATGATCGCCTAAACGCAACCCCACAAGCCATTGCTGCCTATCGCAATGTTATCAGGTATCAGCAAGACAATGTGCAAACACATTTTGCTTTGGCTCAACAACTCTTGCGCAATGGCAATTACAAAGAGGCTGAAAAAGAATTTGCCTTGGTGTTAGACAGCATACCCAACCATGTCTTGGCACAAGAGGGATTGCGCTCTGCCCAGCAAGCTCCAGCATGGAAAGAAAGCGGCAGTAGATACACCGTGAAGAAGATGAACGTGTTTAACTCTCGACACGCAGACTATTCGCCCATGCTTTGGGGCGATGATTATAACCAATTGTATTTTACTTCGACCAGAAAAGAAGCTACAGGGAACAACCTGAGTGGCATCACGGGATGCAAACCTGCAGACATATTTGTATCCGTAAAGGACGACAAAGGCAATTGGAGCAAACCCGAAGTAGTGCAAGGTGGCTTGAACACTGATGCCGAAGAGGGGGCTTGTGCCTTTAGTCCTGATGGACGAGAAATGTACCTAACGCAATGTACAACCGATGCTACACATCCACGCTATGCAAAAATTGTAGTATCGAACAGACAAGATGCGGCTTGGGGAAAGGCGAACGAACTACCTATCACGCAAGACACTCTTTCGAGTTATGCGCATCCAGCGGTTTCACCCGATGGGCAATGGTTATATTTTACTTCTGACATGCCGGGAGGAATGGGAGGTATGGACATTTGGCGAGTACGCTTAACGGCTGCAGGGTTGGGAGGTGTCGAAAATCTTGGTGCACCCATTAACACACCCGGCAATGAAATGTTCCCTACGTTTAGACCTAACGGCGACCTTTACTTTTCAAGTGACGGGCATCCTGGCTTTGGAGGATTGGATGTATTTATTGCCATACCCAATCACCAACGCTCAGCTAACAATGTTCAGAAAGACAGTTTACAGCGCCATGCGCCAACTAAAGATAAGGATGCAACTGCGCCCTATCGCTTAGTTCACCCAGGATATCCTCTCAATTCTGAAGGAGACGATTTTGGATTGACCTTTGAAGGTCCTCACAATCGTGGTTTCTTCTCGTCTAATCGGAATAATGGACGTGGATGGGATCAAATTTATTGGTTTGAAAATCCTGAAATCATACAGAGTATTAAAGGTTGGGTGTACGAGAAAGATGGCTATGAACTCCCTTCAGCTCAAGTGCGTATTGTGGGGAGTGACGGAACGAACGAAGTGTTAAGTGTAAACAGTGACGGCTCGTTTACATATGTGATACAGCCAAAAGTTGATTATTTGCTGCTCGCCACCTGTAAGGGTTTTCTTAATCATACGGAAGAATTGCAGGTAGAACCAGTAAAGGAATCGAAAGAATATACCCTACAATTTCCTTTAGCATCAATTACCGTACCAGTACTGATAGATAACATCTTCTACGACTTTGACAAAGCCACGCTGCGTTTGGAGTCTAAAAAAGCCTTGGACGATTTGGTAAAGCTACTCAATGAAAACAGTCATGTGACTATTGAGCTAAGCGCACACTGCGATTATAAAGGTTCGAAAGAATATAACCAGCGATTAGCGCAAAGACGTGCCGAAGCTGTAGTGCGATATCTCATTGACAAGGGCATTGCAAAAGACCGCTTGAAACCTGTAGGATACGGCAAGGAAAGGCCAAAGACTATTCGCAAGAAACTCACTGAGCGTTACCCTTGGCTTAAAGAGGGTGATGTGCTATCTGAAGAGTTCATCAAAACATTGGATGCAGAAAAACAGGAGATATGCAACCAACTGAACCGTAGAACAGAATTTAGTGTGCTACGGACTACCTATAATATGTTTGACGAACAAGGTAAGCTGAAGAAGCAATCCAAGAATAAACAACAAAAACCTTCGCTGCCGAAAAACGAAGATACGCCTATCATTTTTGTGCAGTAACTCATTTTAAGCGCACCATTAAATACTTAAACGCACCATAAAGGAGTGTGTCACACTTTCATTTCCTGCGATTAAAGTCTTTTGCAATTTACGGTGCTTTCATTGAAGGATGATTTTTTCACAACAAAACGCACCCAAAATACAGCGAATGTAAAATTACCAGTACGCTTCATAAAAGGCTCACCAATACTGAATTTTCTTTACAAAGTGCCTCTCATAACTCGCATATAATCCACCAACATCAAAGTTGGTCGCAAATACGGGAAAATGAGCGAGTTTCATAACCAATTGTCATTAAGCTCATTACGCTTAAGTCATCTCTTTTCAATGCCATTTTTACCATTTTTTGGCAGCTAAGGCATTGAGATAAGCCGACAATTTGCATGCTTTAACGCACTTGAAGCATGTGAATAATACCGCTAATGTATGTTTCCAAGGGCGGTAAATCAACATTCTAACCTGAAAAGACGTTTATTTTGTTCAAATCAGCGCATTTTTGCATGTCGTTTGCCTATTATTTTTTTCTATTTTGAAGATTTTAGATGGTCGTTTTTTGGTAAATTTATAGGACAAAAAGCAACGAATAACTTTATCAAAAATCACCTTGGTTACGATAACCAATATCTCTATTAAAAATATAAAAACCATAGAGCAGAGTCAACACTAATGCCAGCATATAAACGGTGAGTGGTGACGTAGAGTCTAAATCAAATGAAGCCCAAAAACCGTGAATGTCACCAATAAAATTGTTGGCAACGGTACGCAGTTGCTCTACAGCATCACTCAACGCCAAGAAGGCGATGCCCACCAGAGTGCAGAACCAAAACCACACCTGATTAGCTTTCAAGAACCTACGCGGTAATTGGCGCATTACTTGCTGGCTAAATCCGTTGTCGGGTATATTGATGGCATACTCTTCAAAAAATGTCTTTAATAAATCATCATCTTTTTCCATCATATCCATTATTTCTTAAATAATTAGCGAGTTTTTGTTTTCCTCTAAACAAGTGTGACTTTACTGTCCCACTTGCCAATCCCAATATTTCTGCTATTTTGTCTATCGATTCTCCTTCCATGAGTTGCAAGGTAACACAAAGACGTTCCTGGTCGTTCAGAATGTCAAGAGCCTCTGCCAAGTCCATCTTCAAATATCCATGACTCGCCTCAGCATGTTTACCATTCACCGAAGGTGTGTCAATATCCTCTGTCTGTTTCCTGCGACGCGTATAATCGTAAAATACATTGTAGGCAATGCGAAATAACCAAGTAGAGAATTGTGACTGGCCCTTGAATTGTGCTAAATGTGTGTAAGCTTTAATAAATGTGTCTTGCGCCAAGTCGTCACTCAACGCCTCATCGCCCCTTGTCTGTACCAGCAGAAAACGCCGAATAGGCGACTGGTATTTCACAACAAGCTTGTCAAAGCTGCGCTTATCGTGAAATACAGTCACCTGCTGAACTAGAGAAAGATCGTCGATTTGTTCCACCTTATTCTATTTTGTCATTGTCCTTGCGAGAGGTTTTGGCAATAACGAGATGTCCAATACCAAAACAAATCAGTAAACAGCCAATGCCAATAAGCGTGTTCGACCCCCAAATGCTAAACATAATAACAAGTCCTACACCAGTAGCGATGTTGATAATACCCCCTTTCCATAGATCATCACTATTTCTCGCTGCCGTAGGTTTAACATCTTCTGGAATAGGTTGTCCTGAAGCGATAGCTTGCTTTGCTATATCCACACGGTCATTATGTCGCTTAATGAGATAGCGTAGAAGTACAATGATAACAATAAATGGAAGTGCCAAAAATAGAAAAACGATGGTGATGACAAAGATAGCAAAAAAAATACCACCAATATGCCATCCAATGTTTTTATTCCAAAACGTAAAGGGGTCGTTTTCCCAATTCTCATCATCATCAGAGTTAGCATACGCGGCATTATCATCTACTACATTTATTGTATCTGTGTCCATCACTGTTGTAGTGTCTGAATACGCTTCTACCCCTTGTTTGGCTGTATCTGTCACAGCTATTGTAGTAGCTGTTTGTTGATGGCTGCGATGCTTCCCTTGTGCTTGCATCCCTGAGATACTGAAGGTAAGCAACATGGATAACATTAATAAATACTGTTTCATTTTCTTCAATCCTTTTTGTTTAACATCTATATGACGATATGTAACGATGTTTTGTTGCAAAGAAACATTTTTTTTCCTAATTTTGCAAAAACAATTCAATAAAACAAACAAAAAGGATGGCGCTTCCTGAAGCATTCGAAAATTACACTCGAGCGATGATGGGCGATGATTTATTTGCTCACTTTGCACATTCCATGCAACAAGATGCCACAGCTTTCATACGGCTCAATCATTACAAGTGCCCTACGGCAAAGATGGCATTAGCTGCGTCAAAGGTGCCATGGTATGAGTATGGCTACGCTTTAGACGCTCGCCCTGCTTTTACATTCGACCCATTGTTTCATGCAGGTTTATATTATGTTCAGGAACAATCGTCCATGTTTTTAGCACAGGTACTGCGCCAATTTGTTCAATCGCCTGTGAGAATGCTTGATATGTGCGCTGCCCCCGGAGGGAAATCAACCTTAGCACGATTAGAATTACCTAAAGGTAGCACACTCGTCTGTAATGAACCCAACAGAAGTCGTGTACGAATACTGAACGAAAATATACAAAAATGCGGACATGCAGAGGTGATGGTTACCAACAACTATCCGAAAGAAATACGCCAGTCGGGATTAAAATTTCAAGTGATTCTTTGTGATGTACCCTGCTCTGGCGAAGGGATGTTTCGTAAGAATGCCAACGCAATTGACGAGTGGAGTGTAGACAATGTCAACAAATGCCAACAGCTGCAGCGTGAGATTGTTGCCGAGGCGTGGCAATGTTTGGAACCTGGCGGTTTACTCATCTACTCTACTTGTACATTTAACACCAAAGAGAACGAAGAAAATGTAGCTTGGATTTGTCAAGAGTTAGGGGCTACAACCTTGAAGGTAAAGGTAGAAGAAGATTGGAATATCATGGGAAATCTTCTTTCTGTCCCTACCACCGATGCCACAACCAACAAGGAGTACAAACATTCATCTGCATTCAACGTCTATCGCTTTATTCCTGGCTATCAAGATAAACCCGGAAACATCTATGGAGAGGGGTTGTTCATGACTGTGCTACGTAAGGAAGGAACAGCTCAACCCATGACAGAAAAGACGAGTAAGCAGAAAGTGCGTCATCAACATTCAGATAACAAACTATCCGTTCCTACCCATTGGTTACAGGAAAGTCAACACTTTAACTTTACATGGGTGAAGAATGAGCTGTGGGCTATCCCACCATCGTTACAATCGCAATACGAACAAGCAGCTCGTAGCTTGCGAGTTGTTGCCGCAGGTATCAATCTATTGCAGCTAAAAGGCAGATCATTCATTCCCTCGCAAGGTTTGGCACTCTCCAGTTGTCTGTCTCCTACTGCCTTTCCTCGTGTCAAGTTATCTTATGCGGATGCCATTCAGTATCTTGGACGTAACACGATAACACTCCCTCCCAACACTCCACAAGGCTTTATATTGGTAACTTATCAAAACGTGGCATTGGGGTTTGTCAAAAATATGGGCAATCGTGCAAACAACCTCTACCCCAACGAATGGCGTATACGAAGCACCCATAGCCCAGAAAATATAACGCAAATTATAATCGTGTGAATAATGAGGCAGACTTTCAACATGACAATCAACAGCTTCATCGCACAGACGCATGACTTGTCAAACATTCTTTTGTTCAACTGCAAATAAATCATCTCAATATGCAACCTTATTTGAATTTACTACAACGCATCTTAGACGAAGGTATAGAAAAGACAGATCGTACAGGAACAGGTACAAAAAGCATCTTCGGACATCAAATGCGCTTTAACTTGGAAGACGGATTTCCATTGCTTACCACGAAGAAACTACATCTCAAATCAATCATTTATGAACTGCTATGGTTTCTTAAAGGCGACACCAACATTAATTATTTGAAAGAACATGGTGTACGTATTTGGGATGAATGGGCAGACGAAGATGGTAATCTTGGACCTGTGTATGGACATCAATGGCGTTCGTGGCCTGATTATAACGGTGGAACTATCGACCAAATTCAAAATGTTATCAATCTAATTAAGCATCATCCAGACAGTCGAAGAATGATGGTTACGGCGTGGAATCCTGCAGAAATAGAGCAAATGGCTTTGCCTCCATGCCACTGTTTGTTTCAGTTTTACGTAGCCGATGGCAGATTGTCCTTACAACTCTACCAACGTAGTGCCGACACTTTCTTAGGCGTTCCGTTCAATATTGCATCATACGCCTTACTGCTGCAAATGATGGCACAAGTGACGGGATTACAAGTTGGCGAGTTTATTCACACTACTGGTGACACACACCTGTACTTAAACCATCTGGAGCAAGCCAAACTACAGTTGACACGCACTCCTCGCACGCTACCACAAATGAAACTCAATCCTGATGTTAAAAGTCTGTTTGATTTTCAATATGAGGATTTTGAGCTACAAAACTACAACCCATGGCCTCATATCAAGGCAGATGTTGCAGTATAATACAATGAAATAGACAAAGACAAAGGAGGAAGGAAGCTCTAAAAGTGAAAGCGAAAACTTAACCTTATCCTCTTTGCGTTTTCCTCATTCAAGCCTAAAATTAAAATAATATATCTATTATGACCATCACACTAATCGCTGCCGTGGCTCGCAATCGCGCCATTGGCTATGAAAATAAATTACTATATTGGTTGCCTAACGACTTGAAACGGTTTAAAGCGCTCACCACAGGACACACTGTGATAATGGGGCGACACACTTTTGAGTCATTACCCAAAGGTGCATTGCCCCACCGTCGTAACATTGTATTAAGCCGTTCGCAATCTCATTTTGAAGGCTGCGAAACATTTTCATCTATCGAGGAGGCTCTTCATCATTGTCAAGAAGATGAAGACATCTATGTGATAGGTGGAGCACATGTTTACCAGCAAACCATTCAATATGCCGACAGGCTGTGCCTTACCGAAGTAGACGATGTGCCAACGCATGCCGATGTTTTCTTCCCCTCATACGACAGCTGGAAAGAGGTATCGCGTGAGGAGCATCAAATCGATGAGAAACATGCCTTTGCATACGCATTTGTGAATTATGAAAAAATGCGCTAACTATATATCATACAGTTAGCGCAAATCATTATTCATCAAGCAGAGGAGCAACAGCGCCATCATCTAAATCTTGAACAGTTGGGTCAATATAGCCTAACGACTTTAAGATACCCTTTCCCGAAGTAGTATATTTGGGAACACCGTCAGGTTCACCACCTACAATATTATAAAAATATAGTTTATAAGTATTACCTGTTTGTGTTCCTACGATTAAATAATCAAAATTAGATTTCTTATCACCAAGGAAATAACGATTACTCAAAAACGTAATCTCTTCGTTCTCAGGAAGTCCCTTAAAAGTAAGTTCTTTTTCTTTAGCATCCTTACCTAAAGAATATGAATAGACTTTATTTTGATGCACAGCGTATGCAATGGTTGCAGATTTAGCACAAATGGCATAACGTGAAGCCTGTGCAAAATGAGAGTTAGGGTCTACAATCTTTACTGTATCTACTGTCGCCTTATCTACATCTGGCGATATTTCATATAAAACCTTCTTGTTTTCTTTTTTATCATGGAATAAGAAATAAGCTTTTACTGCCTTTTTATCTGTAAAGTTTAGCCCAGAATACAAGCATTCTAAATTATTTAGTTTTTGGGTTTGGAACATTACGAGACCTCTGCAAAACTTTCTCTTCCTCTCATAAATTCACTTATAACCACATT
>NZ_JRPQ01000141.1 GCF_000762405.1 Hoylesella timonensis S9-PR14
ACATTGACTTAACGGTCTTGGAAACATACAATAGAGGTGTTATTCACATGCTTCAGCAGCATTAAAGCATGCAAATAGTAAGCTTATCTTAATGGGTTAGCTGCCAAAAAAGGATAAAGAAGAGTATGAAAAGATGCGGAATAGGCGTAACATGCTCAATAACAATAGATTATAAACATCGCTCATAACTTGCGTATTTGCGACCAACTTTGCCGTTGGTTGTTTTTACGCGAGTTATGAGAGGCACTTTGTAAAGAAAATTCAGCATTTATATGTCTTACTTGTAGCGCACCACCGATGCTACATACGCTACTTGATTAGCGTTTTTAGTTGTCAAAATATCACTCTTCAATGGAAGAGCCAAAAGGAAAAAGAAGTGTCCTATGAAGCACACGAATCAATACATTGTAAGCCATCTTGCGATTCTTTTTTAAAAATATCATTTCCTACCACTACGTGGTTAACGACTAACAAAACAATAAAAAATAGAGTATCTATTATCTGTACTATTTCTAACACTAATTTCATGTAGAAACGATTCAAGAAGCACAAAGACTGTATCAAGCATCAATGAGACATTAACATCTAACTCTGTGAAAACAATGAATATCCTATAACTTCCGATCATGCGAAAAATGCAATAGTAGTGTATTCCACATCAGAATTTCAAGATGCTGTTGTGTCAGGAAAGAGATGAGGAAAAGCCGTCAAACAGGCTTTATATCACGAAAGGTGGAGCGAATTGTTTTCATACCATATTTACCAAAGAGCAATCTTGCCAATTTTCCCTAAATCAAGTGAGGCTGTTGATACTCCAAGAGCCTTGAACACCTTGCTCATGGTTGGTATACTGATACTGTAGCCTTTCTCCAATCTTGAAATTTGAGCACGCTTCACACCTATTCGCTCTCCCAATTCTTCTTGGGTGAGATTCTGTTCAACCCTTGCTTTCTTTATCGCTTCCCCAATTCTGTGAGCATGTAAGGCATTCTCTACCTTGCGTTCGTGTTCGTCTCTTTCAGGAGTTCCTTTCTTACCTAAAAGTTCGTCTTTCACTTCCTCGAAGGAATAAAGTTTCATGTTACCTATCTGTTTCATACCGTCTATTTGTTTTTAAGTTCAAAGTATTGTTTCATTATGGCTTCCGCCTTCGCAATCTCCTTTTTTGGAGTCTTTTGTGTTTTCTTTATTATTCCGTGTGTAACTATTACTAACGTCTGTGTATCTGTGTCCCAAAAGGCAAACAGACGGTAAGCTATCCCGTTATAAAGAGTGCGAAATTCCCAAATATCAGAGTTATCTAACTTCTTGAAAAGTTCGCTGTTCCTTTCTCCTCCTAATACTCTATCCACGTTATAGATTATCTTTCTATACGCTGGTTTTGGTAGATTTTGGAGAAATTTCTTTGCTTCTTCTAATAAAACAAGTTGAAATGTTACCATACATGTTGGTTATTTGCAAATGCAAAGATAGTATTTTGTTTACAAAACAAGAAACATTTCTAACGTATTTTGTACGGCAGCGTATCATTTTTACCCATTCAAAAAGAGGTTGGTGCAGGATGCTACCAACCTCGAGGGATGATTTCGTAAAATTCGAAATCTAAAAATATGAGACAAATATACCTTTTATAATTGATAAAAACAAATTTTTGAACGAAAAAACTACAAAATTTAACATACTCGTGTTTTTACTTAAAAAACATACAGAATTGTCACAAAGATTTAACATTGCAATCTTAAAACGTAGGACAATATTTAGTATCTTTGCGATAAGAACTTTTTATTATCCATTTAAAACATAATAGTATGAACAAAATTTTACGCATTTCAGTAATGAGTTTGCTCGCTTTGATAAGCAGCATCACCTTTGCACAAGTGACATTTGACGCAAATGTAGACAAAGGAACACAAACAGGAAATGGAAAACCTGACCAAGTAAGCAAAGACGGTGTCACTCTTTCGTGTACAGATGCTGCACTTGCAGCCGTTAATTACAATACAAAGAAAGGCGAATACCGTTTCTATAAAGGTTCAAGCGTAACCCTATCTGCGGCTGACAAAAATATTGTAAAAGTAGAGATGACCTGCTCAGGCGATAAAAGATATGCGGCATCCAACTTTGCAGCACATGAAGGTTTGGTAATAGCCAAAGAAACAGCTACATGGACAGGTAAAGCTACTTCTATCACTTTTAAGGCTTCGAAACAAGTACGCGCCTATAAAGTAGTGGTTACCTTAGAAGGTGGAGCCGTTACTCCTACCCCTGAAGTACAAACAGTAGATAACATAGCTGCGTTTAAGGCATTATCTGACGGTACTACCGCTCAATTAAAATTGAATAATGCACAGGTACTCTACACATGGACCAGCAACAAAGGCCACACCAGCACTTACATCCATGACACTACAGGTGCCTTGTTGTTGTTCGACTGTGGGCTAACCCTCGAAGAAAACAAGATATTGAACGGTGAAGTAACCTTGAAACTGACAGACCATAATGGACTGCCCGAAGGTAAGAAAAC
This sequence comes from Hoylesella timonensis S9-PR14, assembly GCF_000762405.1. Classification (GTDB taxonomy): domain Bacteria; phylum Bacteroidota; class Bacteroidia; order Bacteroidales; family Bacteroidaceae; genus Prevotella; species Prevotella timonensis_A. The sequence goes on from NZ_JRPQ01000141.1 coordinate 2,525, forward strand.
CGATAAAACCAACGCTGACGGGTTGACCATCACAGATGGTACACCAGCAAAACCAAAGGTCATCACGCCCGACAAGGCAAGCGAGAACCTATCTGAATTGGTACAAGTAGAAGGAGTGACCATACAGAGCGAAAAATCTGGAAAGTACACCAACTACTACGCCCACGTTGGAGATCAAAAGATTCAACTGTATAACGGTTTTCACTTGGATGCCTACAATGATCTTTCTCCGTTTGAGGGCATGCAGAATCAAACCGTAAAGGGTATTGTAAGCATGTACAGTGGTCAACCACAAATCTATATCATCAACATTGAAACAACTACGGGCATTGACACCGTGAACCAAATCGACAGTGCTATCAACGACAATGCGCCTATGTACAACTTGGCTGGACAGCGTGTTGGCAAGGAATATAAGGGCGTTGTGATACAAAACGGAAAGAAGTTTATCAATCGATAACCTTTACACCTTATATATATGATAGACAGCCCTGCCAACAAATCGTGACAGGGCTGTCGCTTTATATTTTCATCAACTCTCCATGAGTGGTTCAGGAGAGAACTTGCTATCATCTATGTCTCGTGAAAGGTGAACTGTAGGAACACTATGACCTATGCGTTACGCAGCATTTCCGCACATTGCTCTGCACATCGCTCGCCATCAATGGCAGCCGAGACAATGCCACCTGCATATCCTGCACCCTCGCCACAAGGGAACAAGCCTTGCATGCGCACATGCTGCAAGCTATCGGGATGACGCAGAATGCGGACAGGCGATGAGGTTCGAGTTTCTGTAGCTATCAACACAGCCTCATTTGTTAAGAATCCATGGCTACGCTTGCCAAACACTCGGAAAGCTTCTTGCAAACGCTTCACGATGAAAGGCGGCATCCAAAAGTGCAACGGACTACTGATGAGTCCAGGCGCATAGCTCGATGAAGGCAAATCAAACGACAGTCTGTTGTTGACAAAGTCTGCCATTCGCTGTGCAGGAGCGGTTTGCTTCATATTGCCTTGCTGCCAACAATGTCGTTCCAATTGCTCCTGAAATTGCATCATGATGAGCTTATCAGAGATGGGCTCATCGTCCATAGGCGTAAGCATATCATGACTCTTCACATCTTCTGGATGCAATTCTACCACCATCCCCGAGTTAGACCATTTAGTACCTCGATTGCTGGGACTCATCCCATTCACCACGATTTGCTGTGGTCCCGTCGCTGCGGGTATCACAAAGCCACCGGGACACATACAAAATGAATATACACCGCGCTCTTGTGCTTGGCACACAAATGAATATTCGGCAGCTGGTAGATATTTTCCCCTGCCTTGTTTTTGGTGATATTGTATCTGATCGATGAGCATTGACGGATGTTCCAACCGCACACCCACAGCCAAAGCCTTAGGTTCTATCCCTATGTGCTGCTTGTCTAAATAGCGATACACATCACGTGCGCTATGCCCTGTCGCCAAAATTACAGGTCCTTGAAAAGTGAGTTGCCGACCAGTTGGCAGGTCGATGGCTTCAACACCAACGACTTGACTATCGTGCGGAGAGACTTGTAACGATGTCATCTTCGTTTGAAAATGCACTTCTCCCCCACTTTTCAAAATAGTATGGCGCATGTTTTCAATCACCTTGGGCAACTTGTCCGTACCAATATGTGGATGAGCATCAGCCAATATGGCAGTAGAAGCACCATGCTGGCAAAAAACATTCAAAATCTTATCAACACTTCCGCGCTTCTTTGACCGTGTATATAGCTTGCCGTCCGAATAAGCTCCAGCTCCTCCTTCACCAAAACAATAATTACTTTCGGCATCCACCTGTTGTGTTTTGGCAATCTGTGCCAAGTCTTTTTTACGTTCACGAACATCTTTCCCACGCTCCAAAACGATTGGACACAATCCTTCTTCTATGAGTCTTAAAGCAGCGAATAGTCCTCCAGGTCCTGCTCCCACCACGACAACCCGTGGACGTTGCGAAACATCAGGATAGTTGGTTCGAACAAAATCTTCCTCTTCAGGCTCTTCATTGATAAAGACACGCACCTTCAGATTGACAAAAACTGTACGCTGACGAGCATCAATAGAGCGCTTCAATACACGTACATGTTTAATTGTTCGGGCGTCTATACCTTTATCTTTAGCCAAAAATCCAATGATAGACTCTTGAGAAGCGGCAAGGTGTGGCAATATTCTTATTTGATATTCTTGAATCATAACGGCTGATATAAAATGTTTAATGACAAAAGTTCATTGACAAAAGTAACCTTTTTTTAGCTTTTTGGGCAGAGTTGACGTACATTTCTTTATAATTGATGTGATAAGAAGACACAAAAAGCTCGTGAAGCTCAATGGAATACATGACTTTGATGAAAATAACATAAATATTTTCCTTTTATTTATTTGGTTTCTTAAAATAGAATTGATATATTTGCAGAGATTTTTTCAAAAAAACTATGAAGAAGACATCGGTGCTATTGGTTGACGAAAACAAATAGACTATCGTGAACTACGCACACCCTGCTATAACGATGCAGGCAAAACTGAAACAAATTAATGTTTTAACCTAATTCTATAAATATGAAAAGACGATTATTCTTGATGATGTCGTTCCTTCTCTTCATGATAGGAACTGCATTTGCACAAACAGATGTGTCAGGAACCATTATTTCAAAAGAGGATGGACAACCCATTGTGGGAGCTACCATTCAAGTTGTTGGTTCTGGCACAGGAGCTATCTCGGACATTGACGGTAAGTTTAAGCTAACCCTGCCACAAGGCAGAAAGACGCTACGTATCTCGTACGTTGGAATGGAGTCACAAGATGTAACTGCGAAAAGTAACATGCGCATTGTCATGATTCCTGTACAGAAAAGCATTGACGAAGTGATTGTTGTGGCGTATGGTACTGCTAAGAAATCAGCCTTTACTGGTTCGGCTAAAGTATTAGAAAGCGATGACCTTACCAAGGTTCAAAGCACGAACCCTATTGAAGCCATGAAAGGAAAAGTTGCAGGTGTACAGATGGTTAGCAGCTCAGGTGCACCAGGTAGCACGTCAGCCATTCGCATACGTGGTATCAGCTCCATTAATGCAGGCAATGCCCCATTAATTATTTTAGATGGTGCGCCCTACGATGGCAATCTTAACTTAATCAACCCACAAGAAATAGAAAGCCAAACGGTACTGAAAGATGCTGCATCCGCTGCTTTGTATGGCGCTCGTGGTGCCAATGGTGTGATACTTATCACCACTAAGAATGGGCGCAAAGGACGCTCCTCCATTACTGTTGACGCAAAAGTAGGAGCAAACAGCAAACAAATGCCACTTCACAATTACGTAAACAATCCTGCTGGATATTACGAGCTTTATTTTAATGGACTTTACAATTATGCAGTAAACAAGCTTAACATGAGTCAAGATCAGGCGCTTGGTTGGGCAAACCAAAACCTTGTTGATCCAAATCCTGATAACTCATACAGCTTGGGATACAATGTTTATAACGTTCCTGAAGGAGAATGGATGATAGGACGAAACCTTAAATTAAATCCACATGCCACCTTGGGCAGAGTTATTGAGAACAATGGAAAAAAATATATGTTGATGCCTGATGATTGGATGAAAGAATCATTTAGAACAGGTGTTCGACAAGAATATTCTATGACAGCCAACGGTTCCACTGATAAGAGTAGTTTCTTCGGCTCAGCCAGCTACCTAAAGATTGATGGCATTACACCAGGTTCTGATTATTCTCGTTTCTCATCTCGTTTGAAAGCAGACTATCAAATGAAAACTTGGCTGAAATTGTTTGGAAACTTCAGCTACTCACACTATGAAACGAACTCTTTGCGAAACGATGGTAAAAGCAACACACCTACCAACCTGTTTGCAATGGCACAAATGGCACCTATTTATCCATTGTATATCCGCGACGCTGAAGGCAACATTCTTATTAATCAAAATACAAATTTACCAGAAGTTGACTATGGTAACGGAGCTGTACTTGGACTTACCAGACAGTTTATGAAAGACGGTAACCCTTTGAACGATAGCCAAATTAACCATAATGGCGGTATTGGACACAACGCTACTGCTGCGGGAACAGCCGAAATTAGATTCTTGAAAGATTTTAAGTTCACATCGTCTAATAGTGCTTTAATCGGTGAATACCGAGGCACTACAACATACAATCCCTGGTTTGGTGAAACTGCATCGCAAAAAGGACATATATTTAAGAAACACGATCGTACATGGACGTACAACTTGCAACAGCTATTGAATTATCATCATGTGTTTGATGCACACGATGTAGAAGTAATGCTGGGACATGAGTACTTTAGAAGTCATTATGAAGAGTTGAGCGCAGACAAGCTCAAAACATTCTCTAACGAGAGCGTAGAACTCGATCAAGCAGTACAGGTAGGTCAAAGTGGTTCATATGCCAGCGATTATAATACAGAAGGCTGGTTTGGACGCGCACAATATAACTACGAAGGAAGATACTTCACATCGGTTTCTTATCGCCGTGACGGCTCTTCACGTTTCCATCCCGATCATCGCTGGGGTAACTTTTGGTCACTTGGTGGCGCATGGAATATCAATCAAGAAAAATGGTTTGATAGTAAAATCGTTGACTTACTTAAATTTAAGATTTCTTACGGCGAGCAAGGTAACGATCGTATTGGCGCATTCCGTTACACAACGACATACAATATAGAAAATTCGAATGGTGAAGTTTCTTTAACTCCAAACTCTTTAGGTAATGACAAGATTACATGGGAAAAGGGTGGAAATATGAACACTGGTATTGAGTTTTCGCTTTGGAATGGGAGACTTAATGGTGATATCGAATATTTCTATCGCACCACAACCGATATGCTATCATGGGTAAAGACTCCAGGCTCCACAGGTTTTGCTGGTTATTACAATAACGTGGGCGACATGCGCAATAGCGGTTTAGAAATTGACCTTAACGGAGACATCGTTCGCACAAAGGACATTACATGGAGTGCCAATGTGAACTTTACAACTTATAAAAATAAGATTACGCGTTTAGCAGACAACCGAAAGAATAGCGAGATTGATGGTGTTCGGGGATATAACGACGGATCCTATTTTTATGGTGAGGGATTGCCTATCTACACTTGGCGACTTTATAAATATGCTGGCGTAGATCAGAATACAGGTGAGGCTCTATATTACAAGAAGATATACAAGACTGATGATAAAAATCAAATTGTAAAAGACGCAAACGGTAACGATATTGTAGAAAAAGAAATTACGACAACCAATGCAGGAGAAGCATCGTACTACACATGTGGCACCAGTTTGCCTGATGCCTATGGCGGTTTTGGAACCAGCTTGAATGCTTATGGCTTTGATCTCTCTATCGACTTCAACTATCAAATTGGTGGAAACGTATTAGACGGTGCTTATATTAGCGCAATGAATATGAACCGTGGCGCACAAATGCATGCCGATTTGCTGAACGCTTGGACGCCTCAAAATAAAAATACAGATATTCCACGACTACAATACGGTGACGTAAATGCAAATAAATTATCCGACAGATTCTTGATAAATGGTAGCTATTTATGCTTGCAAAACATCACATTAGGCTACACACTGCCAAATAGAATTACTACTCTATTGGGATTAGAGAAGATGAGAATATATGCTGTTGGCGACAATATTTGGTTGTGGTCAAAACGCCAAGGATTAGATCCACGTCAATACATTGATGGTGGTGCTGGTAATGCAAGTTATTCGCCTATTCGTACAATATCTGGTGGTGTTTCTATAACCTTCTAATAATAAAACCTAAGAACTATGAAAATGAAAAATATATTGAAAATTGCTCCTATTATTGGAGCAATAGCAAGTAGCACACTGCTATCTGGATGTTTACAAGAAACATTTCCTACAGATGTGGCAACACAGAAGCAGGTACAGAGTTCAGCAAATGCAACTGAAAACCTTGTGGGTGCCATTACAACTCAAGCTAAGAGTATCTACAGCGATCCATATTCATGGGGATATGGTGCAGTTATGCACGTTAGAGACGTAATGACAGCTGACATAGCAACCTTATCCTACCAAAACTGGGATTGGTTCTGGTTTTGGACCGATTGCAAAGAAATTGGTGCTCCATGGGCTGTAACACAATTTATATGGGAATGGCAATACCAATATGTACTCACTACAAACAATGTTATTGGACTGGTAGATCCCGAAAAGGCTACCGATTTCCAAAAGGGTGCTTTAGCCATAGCTTATGCAAACCGAGCAATGATTTACTTGGATTTAGCACGAATGTACGAGTTTTTACCCAATGATAAAACAGTAGGTAAAAGTGACACTGGCAAAGATATTACAGGTCTCACTGTTCCTATCGTAAAAGCAGGAATGGATCAACAGCAAATGGCAAACAATCCACGTGCGAAGAAAGAAGACATGGTGAAGTTTATCAAAGAAGATTTAGACCAAGCCGAAAAATACATGAAATATGTAACCGACACCAAAGGAAACACGTTCCCAAACATGGCATGTGTTGAAGGTCTGCGCGCACGTCTTTACATGTGGCTTGAAGACTATCCTAATGCCAAGAAGTATGCACGATTAGCCATAGATAAAAGTGGTGTACCTATCATGACAAAAGAAGATTGCTTGGACATCAACAAGGGTTTCAATGACATTTCCAAATGGATGTGGGGTGTGCAATATACAGATCAAGATGCAGGTTTGAAAAGTGAATGGGCTAATTGGACCTGTTGGATGTCGAACGAAGTGCAATATGGATACACCGCAAAGGGTGCAACCCAAATGATTGGCAGAAGTGTTTACGATCGCATTAGCGACAACGACTGGCGCAAACTGGAATTTAAGGCTCCAGAAGGCTCACCGCTTTACGATAAAGTTCCATTTCTAAATGCAACATACAAAGAGAAACTCCCTGCCTATGCTTCCTTAAAATTCCGTCCCAACAAAGGTGATGATAAAAGCTTTAAGGTAGGACAAGCCTCAGCATATCCTATGATGCGCGTAGAAGAAATGTATTTCATCGAAGCAGAAGCAGCTGCACACCAAAACCTTGCAGAAGGTAAAAAGCTGTTAGAACAATTCATGAAGACACGTAATGACAAATACGAATGCAAAGCAAAGACACAAGATGACCTTGTAGAAGAAATTGTTTTCCAAAAGCGTGTTGAACTTTGGGGCGAAGGACAATCATTCTTCGACATCAAGCGATTGAACTATTCTGTAACAAGAGGCTATCCTGGTACTAACTTTGTACCCGAAGTAAGATTGAACAGCAAAGGTAGACCTGCATGGATGAACTTTGTTATCGTTGACCAAGAGATTATGTCCAATCCTATTTTACGAGATCAAAACAATCCAGATCCATCAGAAAAATACAGTCCTTGGATTGGAGAATAACGCCATCAATACAAAATTATAGCAATTATGAAAAAGACATATCATACGTTAAGAGCCATACTCCTATTTGTATGCGTTACATTGTGCGCATCCTGTGTAGAAGAGTATGAATACGAGCCTGCAACATTAACCGCAGGAAAGCCAGAAACTGAACAAGCTTTTTTATTAACAAATTCTAATGTCATATACTTAGAAAACAGTATGCCACAAACATTAGAAGTGAACGTTGTACGACCTGATAAATCTGCAGCTGGTTCTATAAAACTTGTTTCAGATAACGATAAATTCAAAGTACCACAGAGTATTGACTTTAAGGCTGGTGAAAAATCTAAACTTGTCAAGATAAACTTTGACATGAAACCTACAACATCTGAACAAGTAACCATCAAAGTGGCGGATGAAAATGCCTATAATTATGCAAGTACAAAGGTGAATATAACGGTCAATAGGTACACAAAACATAGTGCAAATTGGCAAAGTTGGTTCTATGGTTACACATTCGAAGACATAGAAATCATGGAATGTCCTAAAGATATGTTCACTATCAGAGGGCAACATTTCAAGGCTGAATGGATTGACAGTGATTTGGGCAACATTACATTTTGGAAAGATGAAAAAGGATTGTTACACATGAAGCCACAATATATTCATCGACAGAATTGGAAAGATGCTGGATTAAAAGATTTTTGGATTGTAGGTTTATTCGGTGATAGCGAGCAGCTTTGGAAGAAGGCAGACATTGACGCTTTGACCAAGGATGAATGTGGCAAATATCATCCAGAAGACGACACCTTCGAGTTATGGTTCCACTGGTACTCCCCCGATTTCGGTTGGTGGGTCAACAATCAGAATCCGGAATGGATTGCGCTTTTGGACTAAAAAAAATGAGCGAACAATAAAAAGATAACACACGCTGTGTTATCATCAATTACAACCCAATGGGTGGTGGGAGAACTCTCGCCAATGCCCATTGGGTTTTTCTATCTACTGAAACAAAAATATTTATGATGAGACTAAGATTATTTACTACTTTTTTCCTTATCTTGTTGCTCACCCTCTCGGCATCGGCAAGACCTCGCACCATGGCACAACTCAAGGCCATCGCTGCTCGAGAACTTTCTGTATCTACGACAGTCGAAAATACGAGAGGCACAAGTATTAGCAACATGGAAACGCTTCAACAATTGTCAGACTTGATCGTGATTGGCAATCACCATGTGGGTTTCGTGGTATTGGCAAACGATGACGCCATTGAAGCCGTTGTCGGTGTATCGAACAAGCCATATACCAACGACACAAACATCAATCCTGCCTTTCAATGGTACTTACGGGCAGCCAACGCAGCCATAGCCAATCGCATAGCAAACGGACAACATTACAGTGCTGCCATTGCCCCAGCGGCACCCCTACCCGACCATGTAGATCCACTCATTGAAACGAAATGGCAACAAAAAGCACCGTTTAACAACGATGTGCAAAAGGATGCTAACGGCAACCCCTATCTTGTGGGATGCGTGGCAATCGCCATGACGCAGATTATGCGCTATTACAAGTATCCTGCAAAGGGCAAAGGTTCGAACACCTATTCCATGAACGGTGAGACGCTCACTGCCGACTTTTCCGCATCTCCTTATCAGTGGGACAAGATGTTGCCTATCTATGAAAAAGGAAAATACACTGACGAAGAGGCGAAAGCTGTGTCAGAGTTGATGCGACAGGTGGGCATTTCCGTCAATATGGATTATAAACCTAACTTCAGTTCCTCGTACACAAAATCTGCACAAAACGCATTGATTAACAATTTCGGCTACAATCCCAACATGAATCGCTACACTCGCAACTACTATTCTGAACAAGAATGGATGGACATGGTGTATAAGGAATTGTCTGAGCAACGCCCCATTTATTATTCGGGCAACGACTCGAAAGGGAAAAACGGTCACGCTTTTGTAATCGATGGTTATAACGCAGAAGGCAAAGTATATGTCAATTGGGGCTGGGGAGGCTATGAAGACGGCTACTTCGACATTGGTATTTTGACACCAGAGAATAGCGGCGACTACAGTTACTACCAAGACATGATTGTTGGCATTCAGCCAGAGCAGCAAGGAGCGTGGAGGAGTCACCTCACATTATACTATGGCAATGAGCTAACAATAGATAAGTTTGGTAAGAGATCCATTTCCGTGGCTGAAATCCAATTGTGGAACGTGAGCAGCTCCACGCTTAATGGCGAATTCCAACTCGTCATCGAGGGGAATGGCATCTTGCGCAACTTGGTCTCAATTGACTACACGGCAAAAGACAGTTACAGTATATCTTACCCATGGCAAAAAATCCTCATTCCTAAAGACCTGCCCGATGGCGATTATCAAATCTACCCACGGTTCAAAGACGATCGGGATACTGATTGGCAAATAGTAAGGGCAGAATACGGCAAGAAGAACAGTGTAATAATTCATGTTACCAATGACGCCGTCGCTATCAAGGACAAGCGCACCAATTACGACTGGGTAACAGCCATTGAGACACCAACGGTCAGCGATGCCGAAGCACCCATCAGCGTGTACAACTTGCAAGGTCACAAGCTATTACAACTACCCGCAGCCGCTTTCTCAATAAGCCAACTTCCCACACATGGCATCTTTATTATAAAGCAAGGAACAAAGACGACAAAGGTGGTCAGATAACCCACAAAGCACAACTCAACGGGTTAACAGCCTTGACTCATTGAAATATAACTTTTAGAGCATTGGATTGCAACATTTATCCAATGCTCTATTTTTTTCTTATTTTTAGTATTGGGTTCATATCAGAACCAACGAAAGCACTTCCAAAAGTATATTTTTGTCCTGTAATTTTACCAAAAATCGACCATTGAAAATCTCTGAAATAGAAAAAATCAATAGGCAAACGAGCTGCAAAAATGGGCTGATTTTACCAAATTAAACATCTTTTCAAGCAGGAACATTGACTTTACGCCCTTGGAAACATGTATTAGAGGTGTTATTCACATGCTTCAACGACATTAAAGCATGCAAATAACAAGCTTAGAACAATGCTTTAACCGCCAAGAAAGGGTAAAAAATGGTGCTAAAAGCGAATGCTTAATCGCAACATATTAAATAACAACAAGTTATGAACATCGCTCATTTTTAGCGTATTTGCGACCAACTTTGCCGTTGGTTGTTTTCACGCGAGTTTTGAGAGGCACTTTGTAAAGAAAATTCAGCATTTATTTTTCTTCCTTGTAGCGTATCATCCATATTATCTACGCTATTTATTTTGTGTCTTTTCGCAGTAGAAAATATCACTCTTCAATAAAAGAGCAGGACACGATTCTTTCATTTAGAAATGATATATTTTGTTATTGTAAACAGCGTAGAAGAAATTAACAACGAAATAAGCAGAAAAAACAAAAATGTAAGTGTAATATAAAGAACCCAAAGAACGTAGACGTTCTGGCGAAATGAACGAAAAGAAATGAGATGCTCACTCTCAACTATTTCGTTTCATAAGTGAAAGGTTGCAACAATGTTTTTCGTTCTTTTAGATAGAACGGGACGTTCTTTCGTCAAATGTTTTGTGCGGCAATGTTTTTTTAGTTTCTTTTGCGTCTTTCGTTGTTAAAGAATGAGGTACATTGATACTTTTCTGCTGGTGCGCAAGATATTATATTCATATCATTTACGATTTGAGAGACATGTAACCAAAGAGTGAATGATTTTAACAACGGAGGTGTTCTTAAATGAAAGAGCCATGAGAGCAGGGAGATACAAGCATTGCTTTGCAAATTATATGGATGAAAATAAAGGCTGATTTCAAGAAATTTTGTACATTTGCCCTTATCTAAGTCCAGATGGACGCAATAGATGAACCGCCTTTGAGAAAAAATCCCACCGACGGAAAGTAAGCGAGGTGAAAATTCCACCCTGCTATAAGAGAGAATAACTCTATTGTGACGCACCTCCGATTTGGGCTACATTGCGGCACAACAAGATAAAAAGAACACTACATGAAAGTATTGAAGTTTGGCGGAACATCCGTTGGTTCCGTGGAAAGCATCCTCTCACTGAAGAGGATTGTCGAGAGAGAAGCCCAACGACAACCCGTTGTTGTGGTAGTAAGCGCATTGGGAGGCATCACCGACCAACTGCTGAACACAGCGCAATTGGCACTGTCGGGCAATGAAACTTGGAAAGACTCCTTCGACAATATGGTGGAGAGACACCACCAACTCATTGATTCCGTTATCACTGACAACATCAAGCACAGCGAACTATATCACAAGGTAGACACGCTGTTCGAACAGCTCCGTTCCATCTATTTCGGTGTATTTCTCATCCACGATCTGAGTCATAAGACAGAAGACACCATCGTGAGCTATGGCGAGCGACTAAGTTCGCACATCGTTGCCACCTTAGTAGAGAATGCCCGCTGGATAGATGCCCGCACATTCATCAAGACCGAGCGCAAACACAACAAGCATGTATTGGACAGCACGCTCACTCAGCAGTTGGTAAGGGACGCCTTTTCGCATCAGCACACCATTACCTTGGTGCCGGGATTCATCAGTCAGGACAAAGATACACACGAGACTACCAACTTGGGAAGAGGCGGATCAGACTATACCGCGTCTATCATTGCCGCCGCACTCGATGCCGACATTCTGGAAATATGGACAGATGTAAATGGCTTTATGACAGCCGATCCCAAGGTAATCAAGGCTGCCTACACGATTCATGAACTCAGTTACATTGAGGCGATGGAGCTGTGCAACTTTGGTGCCAAGGTGGTATATCCGCCCACTATCTACCCCGTATGTGTGAAAAACATCCCTATACAGGTGAAAAACACGTTCGATCCCGACGGTGAGGGAACCATGATTAAGGCAAAAATCAAAAACGATGGCAAGCCTATCAAAGGCATCTCAAGTATTAAGGGAACCACACTTATCAACGTGGCAGGACTGTCCATGGTGGGTGTCATTGGTGTCAACCGTCGCATCTTCACCGCCTTGGCGAACCATGGCATATCGGTATTCATGGTAAGTCAGGCGTCTTCGGAGAACTCTACCAGTATTGGTGTGCGCGAACAGGATGCAGATGCTGCGGTAGCTGTACTCAACGAAGAGTTTGCCAAAGAGATAGAAACGGGTGCTATGTTCCCCATGAAGGCACAAAGTGGGCTTGCCACCATTGCCATTGTGGGTGAGAACATGCGTCACCTGCCAGGAATAGCCGCCAAACTGTTTGAAACATTAGGGCGTTCGGGCATCAGTGTCATTGCTTTTGCACAGGGGTCCAGTGAGACCAACATCTCCGTTGTCATAGAAGCTGCCTACCTACGCAAAGCCCTGAACGTGCTGCACGACTCGTTCTTCCTGTCCGAATACAAGGTGCTCAACCTCTTCATCTGTGGCATTGGCACCGTAGGAGGCAAACTCATAGAGCAGATACGGTCGCAGTACGATGAACTGAAGGAACATTCCCGACTCAAACTCAACGTGGTAGGCATCGCCTCATCCAAGCATGCCATATACAACCGTGACGGTTTAGATTTGCAGACCTACCGAGAAGAGCTGCAAGCATCAGAACTCAGTTCACCACAGAAATTGTGTGAAACCGTCATCGGCATGAACATCTTTAACTCTGTATTTGTAGACTGTACGGCAAGTGGCGAGATTGCCGCCCTCTATCAACCGCTCTTAGAACATAACATCAGTGTGGTGGCAGCCAACAAGATAGCCGCCTCATCGCCTTACGACGAATATATGCGATTGAAACAAACCGCCGTGACACGAGGAGTAAAGTTCAGATACGAAACCAACGTGGGAGCAGGACTGCCCATTATCGGCACTATCAACGACCTGCGCAACTCTGGAGACAAGATTCTGAAGATTGAAGCCGTGCTTAGTGGCACGCTCAACTTCATCTTCAACGAGCTGACAGCCGATGTGCCATTTTCGGAAACTGTACACCGTGCCAAAGAAGAGGGGTATAGTGAGCCCGACCCACGCATCGACTTGAGCGGAAAGGATGTGATCCGCAAGCTGGTCATCCTCACACGCGAGGCTGGCTACAAGGCAGAACAAGAAGAGGTGGAGAAACACCTGTTTGTGCCTGATGAATATTTTGAAGGCAGTGTGGACGAATTTTGGAAGCGGCTACCACAATTGGACGACGACTTCGAGAAACGTCGTCGCACCCTCGAACAGCAAGGTGAGCGGTGGCGATTCGTAGCCTCTATGGAGCATGGCAAAATGAAAGTCGGTCTGCAAGCAGTAGCACAGTCGCATCCCTTCTATAACCTCGAAGGTAGCAACAACATCGTGTTGCTCACCACCGAACGTTACAAAGCCTACCCCATGCAAATACAGGGATATGGTGCAGGTGCCGATGTCACCGCCGCAGGCGTGTTTGCCAATATCATGTCGATAGCCAATATATAATATATAAGGTGGACTGAGGATGATGAACAAAACTATGAAGAAACATTGCCGAAGAGGAACTCTGAAACGCATTCATGTGAAGATTACAAAAAAAACATTGATTTTTTGGTGTAATCGATGACAAATCATTATATTTGTAGTCAAACAATCTAAAATGAAAAGCAATCAATGATTTATATTGATGTTCCAGAGAAGAATAGGTTAACCAGTTTTTACCTTGCCACCGAAGAATATGTAGCACGACATATTGCCGATAACGAAGATTATTTCTTTATTTGGCAAGTCCCTCCTACTGTGATGGTTGGACGTAACCAGTTAATAGACAACGAAATAAATTTACCTTATTGCCGAGAAAAAGGTATTCATCTTCTTCGGCGTAAGAGTGGTGGAGGATGTATTTATGTAGACGAGGGTTGCTTGCTGTTCTCGTATATTACTCACAATGATCAAGTAAATCTTGTTTTCACCCAGTACATCGACCGCATTGTGCAAATGCTACGACAACTTGGAATAAATGCCGAAGCAGGAGGCAGAAACGACATTTTGATTGATGGGAAGAAGGTTTCGGGAAATGCTTTCTATCATGTTCCCCAGTGGAGCATCGTACATGGCACCATGCTCTACGACACCAATCTTCAGAATATGGTGGCAAGTATCACGCCAAGTCAACAGAAGTTAAACAGTAAAGGCGTGCAAAGCGTTCGCCAACATATTGCCTTGCTCAAAGATTATACCACACTCTCCATAGAAGAAGTGAAGCGTCAAACGAAGGAGTTTCTATGCACCTCCTCCCTCACCCTTACAGAGAAGGACATCAAGGGCATTGAAGAGATAGAGCAAGACTACCTGTCGGATGAGTTCACCTATGGCAACAACCCGCGCTACACCATGACCAAAAAGCAGCGCATTGAGAATGTGGGCGAATTGGAGGTGCTTATGGAACTCAAGAACAACGTTATCAAGCACGTGAACATCATGGGAGATTATTTCCTGACGGGCGATCTTGACAATGCTATCTTGAAACCATTGCAAAACATCCCATACACCAAGCAAGCCGTAGAAGCGGCTTTACCCGAGCAAGTGAACCACATCATTAGAAACTTGAACAAGGCACAATTGGTCAACTTGATTGTAGATCCGCCAAAACAATAACAATAGAATGGCACTTTTTAACCGCTAATAATAAATCTATGTATAAACCTAAATTTATAAAATATGGAAAATAAACGAACTTGTCTGCATGACAGACATGTAGCCTTGGGTGCTTTAATGCAGCCATTTGGTGGCTACGACATGCCTATCCAGTATTCATCTATCATTGAAGAGCATAATGCTGTGCGCCAACACTGTGGCGTTTTCGATGTTTCCCACATGGGCGAAGTTTACATTACAGGGAAAGATGCAGAAAAATATGTGAACTACATCTTTACCAATGATGTCACTAATGCTCCCCTAAACAGCATCTTTTATGGAATGATGCTCTATCCTGACGGAGGAACCGTAGACGACTTGTTGGTTTACAAGATGGGCGAAAACGAATTTTTCTTAGTCATCAATGCCGCCAACACCGACAAAGACGTAGAATGGATACGTCAGCACGCAGAAGGTTACGATATAACCATTGACCATTGCTCAGACTATTACAGTCAGTTGGCAATTCAAGGACCAGAGGCAGAAAGCGTTGTGGAAGAAGTATTACACCTGTCTTGCAAAGATTTGGCGTTTTACGAAGCAAAGACAATAGACGTCAATGGTGAGCAAATTATTGTAAGTCGCACTGGTTATACAGGAGAAGACGGCTTCGAGATATATGGTTCACAAGCTTATATCGTTCGGGCATGGGATGCTTTAATGGAGAGCAAACGTTGTACACCTTGCGGTTTGGGCTGTCGTGACACTTTGCGCTTTGAGGCAGGTCTTCCTCTCTACGGAATGGAGTTATCTAAGGACATCACACCAGTAATGTCAGGACTAAGCATGTTCTGCAAGTTAGATAAGCCCGAATTCATAGGAAAGGAAACTATCGCCAAGCAAAAAGAAGAAAAACCAAAGCAAAAAGTCATTGGACTGGAATTAGAGGGGAAAGCCATTCCTCGCCATGGGTATCCCGTTATGAAAGACGGAAAGCAGGTAGGTGTTATCACTACAGGCTATCACTCTATCAGCTTGGATAAAAGTTTGGCATTTGCCTTAGTAGATTTGGAACATTCTAAACTTGGTACAGAACTGGAAGTTCAAATTAGAAAGAAAACATTCCCCTGTGTAGTTGTCAAGAAGAGATTTCTCAACAAACATTAGAAAAGCGAATACGTTTAATGAAAATCTGTGACGATGACTATCACAGCATGTTTCATCGAATGTAATAAATAACAAAAAATCATCAAAAAATAAATCAAAAAAATATGGCAAAAGTAATTGAAGGACTCTATTACAGCGAGTCGCACGAGTATGTAAGAGTAGAAGGTAATATTGGTTATGTTGGTATCACAGACTATGCACAGCAAGCTTTGGGCAACATTGTTTATGTAGATCTTCCAGAAGTGGATGATGAAATTGAAGCTGGCGACGACTTTGGCGCTGTAGAGAGCGTGAAAGCTGCAAGCGATTTGGAAAGCCCAGTAAGTGGAACGGTGGTTGAAGTGAATGAAGAACTTGAAGATACACCAGAGAAAATTAACGAAGACGCCTTTGAAACTTGGATTATGAAATTGGAGCTGTCTGACAAATCCGAATTGGAGAGCTTGATGGATGCCAAGGCTTATGAAGAATTCTGTAAAAAGTAATATAGCTATGAATTACAAGTTTTTTCCACATACAGAAGAGAATGTTTCTGATATGTTGGATAAAATTGGTGTAAAATCTCTTGAAGACTTATTCAAAGAAATTCCAGAAGAAGTGCGTTTTCGTGGTGAATACGACATTCCTGGAGCAAAAAGTGAAATAGAGATTCGCCAGTTTTTTAATCAATTAGGAGCAAAAAACCAACGACTCACTTGCTTTGCTGGTGCTGGCGTGTACGATCATTACACACCATCGGCAGTTCCATCCTTGGTGAGTCGCTCAGAATTTTTAACCAGCTATACCCCTTATCAAGCAGAAGTATCACAAGGAACACTTCATTATATCTTTGAATTTCAAAGTATGATGGCAGAGTTGACGGGTATGGATGTATCCAATGCGTCTATGTACGACGGTTCTACTGCCACAGCAGAAGCTGTGGTGATGGCGAAAGCGAACCATAAAAAGGCAAATAAAGTACTCATTTCTGAAACAGTAGACCCAAAAATTCTTTCTGTTATCAAGACTTATGCACATTTTCAACAGATAGATATTGAAATGATAGCAGAACGGGAAGGCATTACCGACCAAGAAGATTTGGAACAGAAATTAGCTGAAGGTGGCGTTGCTGGTGTGGTTGTACAATATCCCAATTACTATGGCATTGTAGAAGATTATACAGGTGTAGCAGACAAGTGCCATGAACAAAAGGCATTGTTCATCATGAACAGCAATCCTTCTGATTTGGCATTGCTCAAAACACCAGGAGAATTGGGCGCAGACATCGCTGTTGGCGAAGCTCAATCGTTGGGTATTCCCATGGGATGGGGTGGTCCGTATGTAGGATATATGTGCTGTACGGATAAACTTGTGCGCAAGATGCCAGGACGTATCGTTGGGAAAACCATCGATGAAGAAGGTCAACGTGTGTTTGTCCTCACGCTACAAGCACGCGAACAACACATCCGCCGACAGAAAGCAACATCAAATATCTGTTCGAATCAATCATTAATGGCACTTTGGGCAACGATATACCTTTCTTTAATGGGTAAAGAAGGATTGAAAGAAGCTGCACAATTGTCTTATGACGGTGCACATTATCTATGTGAACAGTTATTGAAAACAGGACATTTCACATTGGCTTACAATCAGCCTTTCTTCAATGAATTTTGCGTGAAGTATGACGGTAACATCCAAGAACTTCAACAACGATTCATTGAAAATGGCATCTTTGGTGGTATACAAGTTGGTGATGACATGCTCATGTTGGCTGTAACCGAAAAGAGAACAAAGGACGAAATTGATCAACTAATAGAACTCGTGCCATGAACCATCAACTATATCATAACTTAATATTTGAACTTTCTCACCCTGGAAGACGTGGATATACGCTTCCTAAGAATGAATTTGGGCGACATGAAATACCTGCCACATTAAAAAGGACTGTCGATGCCGAGCTTCCAGAGTGTGATGAACTGACAGTAGTGCGCCACTATACCAACCATAGTGAGAACAACTTTGGCGTTGACAACGGCTTTTATCCGCTGGGATCGTGTACCATGAAGTACAATCCAACTATCAATGAAGAGATGGCAGCACACCCTGCATTTGTCAATTTGCATCCACTTCAACCTGCTGAAACAGTGCAAGGCGCAAAAGAAGTGTATGAGAATTTGCAACAAGCCTTATGCGCTTTAACAGGATTGTCTCGCTTTACGCTTAATCCATGTGCGGGAGCTCATGGAGAATTAACGGGACTCATGATTATCAGTGCATATCACCAAGCAAACAACGACACGAAGCGTACCAAGATTATCGTACCCGATTCTGCCCACGGAACAAATCCCGCATCGGCTGCGGTATGTGGATTAGAAGTGGTAGAGGTAAAGAGTACCGCCGATGGATTAGTGGATGTAGAGCACCTCAAGACACTCTTAGGAGATGACATTGCTGGAATGATGATGACGAACCCCAACACTTTGGGACTCTTCGAGACACATATTCCAGAGATTACCAAACTCATTCATGACTGCGGTGGTTTGATGTACTACGATGGAGCAAATCTTAATCCGCTGCTGGGTGAATGTAGACCAGGCGATATGGGATTTGATGTGATGCACATCAACTTGCATAAGACATTCTCTACCCCACATGGAGGCGGCGGTCCAGGCTCTGGTCCTGTGGGTGTTTGCGAGAAATTGGTAGATTTCTTACCCACCAATAATTGTGCGACCAATGCAAAAGGGCATTTTACCATTACGGTTCATCCTTATCACGGACATTTCCTCACCTATATGAGAGCCTACACTTACATCCTCACCTTAGGCAAGGAAAATATCAAGATGGTAGGACCTTATGCCACATTGAACGCCAACTACATCAAAGAATGCTTGAAAGACGTTTACAAACTTCCCATAGACACCATTTGCAAGCATGAGTTTGTGTTTGATGGCCTTATGGACAAGAGCACAGGAGTAACCACGATGGACGTTGCTAAGCGTTTATTAGACCATGGTTTCCATGCTCCGACGATCTATTTCCCATTGCTTTTCCACGAGGCAATGATGATAGAACCTACCGAAAACGAAAGCAAGGAAACGCTGGATGCATTCATAGAGGTGATGCGCAAGATTGCCGACGAGGCAAAGAACGACCCTGAAATCGTGAAAAGTGCACCCCAAGAAACACCTATTAAGCGTGTGAACGATGTGGAAGCAGCCAAGCATCCTATACTTACCTTTAAGCAATTGATCGATGACAACAACTGATTTAATCATCATTGGAAGTGGTCCTGGAGGCTATCGCGCAGCTGATTATGCTGCGAAGAATGGCCTTCAGGTCATCATCTTCGAAGCCTTAGAAGCGGGCGGGACGTGTCTTAATTTTGGATGTATCCCAACCAAATGTTTAGCACACGATGCCTCTAAAGAAGAAAAACCTGCCTTCGAACAGGTGATGGCAAGAAAAAATGAAGCTATCCAGCAATTGAAAGCAGGAGTAGAGACATTGCTTTCCCAGCCTAACATTACATTGGTGCACGCCAAGGCTTCTTTTAAGGACGCTAAAACCATTGTTGCCAACGGAGAGGAATATGCCGCAAAATACGTCATCATAGCCTCTGGATCGCAAGCAAAAGTACCGCCTATCGAGGGTATTGTTTACAATCCTCACGGAAATTCTAATGTCCTTACCTCTACAGAATTGCTTTCCATCGATCACATCCCTGAAAAGTTGTGTATCGTAGGAGCTGGTGTCATTGGTATGGAGTTTGCCTCTGCCTTCGCACAGTTCGGCAGTCAGGTAACGGTAGTCGAATTCATGAAGGAATGCTTACCGACATTAGACAGCGATATTGCAAAGCGATTAAGAAAATGTTTGGCAAAGACAGGCATTCAGTTCTATTTGCAAGCCGCAGTGAAGAAAGTAGAAAATGGCAAAATATACTTTGAACAAAAAGGAAAAGAGCAAAGTGTAGAAGCGGATACTATCCTTATTGCAACTGGACGGGCAGCCAATATCGAAGGGCTAAACCTTGATGCCGCTGGGATTGCCTACGACAGAAAAGGCATTTTAGTCAATGACAATATGGAAACATCCGTCAGTGGTATTTATGCCATTGGCGATGTGAATGGACGACAAATGTTAGCACACGCTGCCACATTCCAAGGAATGAGAGCCATCAATCACATACTTGGCAAAGACGATAACATTCGATTCGACATCATGCCCGCTGCCGTATTCACCTATCCTGAAGCCGCTTGCGTAGGCAAGACCGAAGATTCATGCAAGGCAGAGAACATAGCATACAAGACTAAGAAAGGCTACTATCGTGCAAACGGTCGTGCGCTTTCTATTGAAGAAACCGAAGGAATGGTGAAACTCATCACAGATGAGGAGGACAAGATTATTGGATGCCATGTCTATGGTGCTCATGCAGCAGAACTTGTTCAAGAAGTTTCGGCGTTGATGAACTTGAATATCAAGCTCAATCAGCTGAAGGATATTATTCACACCCACCCCACTTTGGGTGAAATCTTGCAAGATATCGCAATAGGCTAAAAGCCTTGTCACGAATATCTTTACAAAGTTGGAAGATTGTGTTGCATAGTTGGGCTATCGCCTATTGATGATAGCCCAGCTAATCCACATCCTTCCAACTTTTTTATTTGGCACATTATTTGCATTATCTTTTATGCGAATTCATAAAAACATTATTATACAATGCAAAAAGGTAATATTGGGGTTACAACAGAGAATATCTTCCCCGTTATTAAAAAGTTTCTCTATTCTGATCACGAGATATTTCTTCGAGAGTTAGTGAGCAATGCCGTTGACGCTACTCAAAAGTTGAAAACTCTTTCAAAACAAGGAGATTTCAAAGGCGAAGAAGGAGATTTGACCATTCACATTAAGTTAGACAAAGAAAAAGGCACATTAACAATCAGCGATCGTGGTATTGGTATGAACGCTGAGGAAATAGACAAATACATCAACCAAATAGCTTTTTCGGGTGTAAACGACTTCATGGAGAAGTATAAAGAGAATGCCAATGGCATTATTGGACACTTCGGATTAGGTTTCTACTCTGCCTTTATGGTTAGTAAGAAAGTAGAAATTATTACCAAAAGCCATAGGGAAAAAGAGAAAGCTGTGAAATGGAGTTGCGACGGCAGCCCAGAATATACCATAGAAGAGACTGAAAAGGCTGACCGTGGAAGCGATATCGTGCTTTATATCGATGACGACTGCAAAGATTTTTTGGAAGAACAGCGCATCCAAACACTACTCAACAAGTATTGTAAGTTCTTGCCTATTCCAATAGCTTTTGGCAAAAAAACAGAGTGGAAAGACGGCAAACAGGTTGAAACCGCAGAAGACAATGTCATTAATGATACCGAACCATTGTGGACAAAAGCTCCTTCTACATTAAAGGACGAGGACTATAAGAATTTTTATCGCACCCTCTACCCCATGCAGGACGAACCACTGTTCTGGATACACCTCAATGTGGATTATCCGTTTAACCTCACTGGTATCCTTTATTTCCCAAAGGTAAAGTCGAACATTGAGCTGCAACCCAACAAAATACAATTGTACAGCAATCAGGTCTTCGTCACAGATCAGGTAGAAGGTATTGTACCACAGTTCCTTACCCTGTTGCATGGCGTTATCGATTCTCCCGACATTCCATTGAATGTGAGCCGCAGCTATCTTCAAAGTGATGCTAACGTAAAAAAGATTTCAACCTATATCACCAAGAAAGTAGCCGATCGCTTGCAATCTATCTTCAAAGAAGACCGTAAAAATTACGAAGAGAAGTGGGACGACCTCAAGATATTTATCAACTACGGCATGCTCTCTCAAGAAGATTTCTATGACCGTGCTAAAGACTTTGCCCTATTCAAGGACGTAGATGGCAAATACTTTACCTTTGATGAATACCGCACCCTTATTAAGGATAACCAAACAGATAAAGACGGACAACTCATCTATCTTTACGCAACCAACAAGGATGAACAATACACGTACATAGAGTCAGCAAAGAACAAGGGCTACAGCGTCCTACTCTTTGACGGACAATTGGATGTTGCAACGGTATCCATGTTTGAACAAAAGTTTGAAAAGAGCCGATTTAGTCGTGTAGACGGAGACATCATCGATCGTATCATTGTAAAAGAAGAGACCAAGGAGTCGAAGTTAGACAAGAACGATCGTGACAATTTGTCACAAGTTTTCAAATCACAGCTGCCTAAAATCAATCAGGCTGAATTTAATGTAGAGGTGCAAGCTTTAGGCGAATCAGCCATGCCACTCATCATTACCCAGAGCGAATATATGCGTCGTATGAAGGAGATGAGCAAGTATCAAGCTGGCATGGGCTTCTATGGGAGTATGCCCGATATGTTTACATTAGTATTGAACAGTGATCACAAACTGATTCAAAATGTACTCGACAATTGCAGCAAAACTACCGCCGATGCCTTGAAACCCATTGAGAGTGAACTCAAAGGACAAGAAGCAAGGTTGGCAGCCCTGCATCAGAATCAACAGAAAAAGAAGCCAGAAGAAATAACACAAGAAGAAAAACAAGATGTCGAAAATACGCAAAAAGCAATCGATGAGCAGAAACAAAAGAAAGCAGACATCATTGCCAATGCGGCTAAAGACAATAAAATCGTACACCAACTCATAGACTTGGCTTTGTTACAAAATGGCATGTTGAAGGGAGCTGGTCTCGATAAATTCTTAAAGCGTAGTATTGATTTAATTCGATAAGAAGTTTTTCAAGGCTTAAAACATAGTGCTGAAAAACCATTTATATGTATTCAACGCCACTCACTGCAGTGGCGTTTTTTTATTTCTTCGAAAAAAAGTTTGGAAAATGTTTGGCGTTATCGCAAAAACTCCATACCTTTGCAAACGCAATTACAAAAGTAATGCACTTCGGCTCCCTGGCTCAACTGAATAGAGCATCTGACTACGGATCAGAAGGTTGTGGGTTTGAATCCCGCGGGAGTCACTATCAAGGATGTGTTTTTCAACACATCCTTTTCTTTTTTCCCCTCGACAACATGGATTTCCGTACGCTGAATTGAATGATAATAAATGCTGAATTTTCTTTACAAAGTGTCTCTCAAAACTCGCGTGAAAACAACCAACGGCAAAGTTGGTCGCAAATACGCAAGTTTTGAACAACTTTTATAACTCACTGTTGTTAAAGGCATTATGCTTACATCGCCTCTTTTCTTTCGTGTTTTTACCACTTTTTGGCGATTGAAGCATTGAGATAAGCCTGCTATTTGCATACTTTAATGCTCCTGAAGTATGTGAATAACACCTTTAATACATGTTTTCAAGCCCGTAAAGTCAATGTTTCAGCCTAAAAAGACGATTATTTTGTTCAAATCAGCGCATTTTTGCATGTCGTTTGCCTATTATTTTTTTCTATTTTGAAGATTTTAGATGACCGTTTTTTGGTAAAATAATAGGACAAAAACGAGGAATACTATGACCAAAAATGATACGAAACAAGAAGGCGGCTTGGATATATTCACTGGCACAGGGTTTCCCGATTAACTTCCATCTCACATCCAATCAGCTACTTTGTACCCACTCTTTTTAAGTTTGTTCACCTGATATTACTATGTTGATCCTCTCACCTCATTCCTCGGTAAATCTGCGTGCGTTTTATTATTCCAATGAGATCAGAGGCTTACATCCATGAAACAGTTTTCGTATGTTATTAAGAAATCACAACTCATTGATATATAGAAAGATATAAGAAAATGTAAATATGGAAAACTTCTGAGTGAATAGGAGATTTCATGTGCTTACCAACGCTTTAATTTTTTAATCAAAGAAAACGCTTTGTAAATTCATAAAAAAACATTAATTTTACCGCATCTAAAGTGAATGCGTATATGAAAAAGTTTTTTATCATAATATTGGGAGTTGTTGCATGCTGCAATACCTGTTTGGCACAATCTACATTTAAGTATAAGTCAGAACGCAATCCATGGGACACATATATTGGTGCAAAGGGTGGCGTCATGTATTGCAAGTTGACAAATATTAAAAATAGTCCGAAGATTACGGGGTTTGGAGGTCTTTTTGCAGAATCTTTCCTGACCAAGCACTTCTCTGTTCAACCCGAATTCATGTTTGCACATCAGGGAGCAAACAGCGCAAAACCGTTCAAGAAAGATGCCCCAACGGAAAAATTTAATTACCAATTTAATTTCATCTACATTGACTTTCTGCTAAAACAGTACATCGGTAATCATTTTAGCATATATTCTGGCTTTCATACGGGGAAAGCAATATCCATGAAATGTAATGGGAAAACTATCAAGTCGGAACTCAATACCAACGATTTTGCTATTCCTGTTGGCGCATCAGTGACGTGGAAAAACTTGAGTTTAGATGCTCGTTACAACATTCCTATCAAGAAAATAGCCGAGACCACCAAAGCGAAAGAACTTTTAGGACCTGCAAAAAACAACTCCATCATGGTGAGTTTAGGCTACCAATTCAAAATTTTCTAAAGATTGTCTTGGCTAAAACAGGAAAAATAGCATTCAGATTCTTGTTCTGCGAATCATCCTGCTATTTTCTAAAGTTCTATTCATCTTCTGTTGGCAGTTGTGGGAGCGAGATATGAAATCTAACTGCAAGATAGCGAATGACACAAACAACCGAGAATACAGTAACGACAGTGACACTCACATCTATGCCCAAAGAATACATCACCCAATAAGTCACACCGCCAACGATACTCGCCAAGGCATAAATTTCTTTGTGGAAAATCACGGGAATGTTATTCAACAACACATCTCGAATAACACCACCGGCACAACCTGTCATACACCCCATGATGATAGCTATCCAAAAAGGGAAACCACAAGCTAACGTTTTTTGCATTCCTGCAATGGTAAACAACGCCAATCCAAGGGTATCGAAAGCAAACCATGTATTATCCAATCGCTTCAAAGACTTGGAAAATACAATCACAAATACTTGGGCGAATATCGTACATATCATATAAATAGAGGAAGTCATCCAAAAAGGAGTAACTCCCAACATGACATCACGAATCGTACCACCACCAATCGCTACGGCAATGCCACACACAAAGCCTCCAAACCAGTCGAACTTCTTGGCGGCAGCGTGACGAATACCAGAAATAGCAAATGCAAAAGTTCCCAAAAACTCTATTACTTGCTGAAGTGAATGAATAAATTCAGGACGTCTGAAAAATAATTCAGGAGAATACATATTATCAAAAGAGGTATAATATTCTTGAAATCTTGCAATTATAAAAGACTAAAAATGAAGTTATTTGTTCACCACATTGATCGGTTCTCCCTGCACGAAAGCCCTCACATTGTTAATGGCAATGTTGACCAATCGCTTTCTTGCCTCCTGTGTCGCCCAAGCTATATGGGGCGTGATAAACGCATTGGGCTGCTGAAGTAGAGGATTATCAGCTGCTGGAGGTTCTTGACACATCACGTCAGCACCATAGGCAGCTAACTTCCCTGATTGAAGTGCCGCAGCAACATCCGCCTCATTCACCAAAGGTCCACGACCTGTGTTGATTAAGATGGCTCCCTTTTTCATCTTTTTCAAACTCTCTGCATTGATTAACTCACGAGTTTCTGGCGTCAACGGACAATGAAGAGTTAGGATGTCACTCACTGAAAGCAGCCCATCCAACGTTGTTTTCTGGATTCCTTCGGGTAAATCGACCGCATTCTTACTGGTGAAAGCATAAACTTCCATGCCAAATTCCCGCGCAATGTGTGCGACTTTGGTGCCAATATGTCCCAAACCAACGATTCCCAATGTCTTCCCTGCGACTTCTATCAAAGGAGTATCCCAGTAACAAAAATCAGGATTTTGGGTCCACCTACCCTCTCGAGTCTGCTGTGCATAATGTTCCACACGATTTGAAATCGCAAAAATGCTTGCAAACACCATCTGCGCAACACTGTAAGTGCTATAAGAGGGTATGTTGCTCACCACAACATTTTGTTTGCGTGCTGCTTCAATGTCAATATGATTAAAGCCCGTTGCTAACACACCGATATATTTTAATTGTGGTAGCTGTTGGAGTTCGTTCGCTGTTATTTTTGTTTTGTTCACCAACAAAATGTCAGCATCTATGGAACGCTCTACGACTTGCTCTTGTGAAGTACGATCATATACCTTCAATTGTCCAAACTCATTAAGCTCCTCCCAAGATAAATCCCCAGGATTAGCGCAATGACCATCTAAAATTACAATGTTATATTTTCTCTGTTGTTGTTTTGAATCCATCATTTACTATGTTTTAATCATTTGTTTTCTGATGTGGATGCGTCTTTATATCTGTCGCCCCAGCATTGAAGCATCCATTGATATAATTTCTCTTCGGCAGGACTGTGTTGCCCATGCCATATTCTATGATGCTGCAAAGCATCTGGTAAATACTGTTGTTGAACGAAATGTCCGGGATAATCATGGCTATACAGATAGCCATCATGATAGCCCAAATCCTTCATTAGTTGTGTGGGAGCATTCCTCAATGGCAATGGAACAGGCAAATTCCCCGTTTCCCGAACGATTGACAAAGCCTTATCAATGCCCAAATAGGCTGAATTACTTTTAGGACTGGTAGCTAAATACACCACTGCTTCAGCTAAAGGAATCCGACCTTCAGGCCACCCAATTTTCATCACTGCATCGAAAGCCGCATTTGCCAACAGCAAGGCATTGGGATTAGCCAATCCTATGTCTTCTGCAGCACTAATCACTAATCGGCGTGCAATAAACTGAGGGTCCTCTCCTCCCTCTATCATTCGAGCCATCCAATACAGCGCTGCATCGGGATCACTACCACGAATGCTTTTGATAAAGGCAGAAATAATATCATAATGCATTTCACCTCCCTTATCATAAGCCAAGGGATTCTGCTGCAGCTGATGCTCCACAATTTGATCGGTCACCACCACTTTTTCGGTTTCGGCAGCACTAACGACTAATTCTAAAATGTTAAGTAGCTTCCGAGCATCACCCCCACTATAGCGAAGTAATGCACCTGTCTCTTGAAGTTCTATGCTTCGGTTCTTCAATATGACATCCTCATTCACTGCGCGATGCAATAGTTTCAAGAGATCTTCTTTGCCTAAAGGTTTGAGTAGATACAGTTGACAACGTGAAAGCAAAGGTCGAATCACTTCAAAAGACGGATTTTCAGTCGTTGCCCCTATCAGCGTAACGATTCCTCTCTCCACAGCACCCAACAAAGAGTCTTGCTGCGACTTGCTAAATCGATGAATCTCATCAATAAACAAGATAGGTGAAGCGGTTTGAAAGAAATGATTACCCTTTGCTCGTTCAATGACCTGTCGCACGTCCTTCACACCACTGGTCACTGCACTAAGGGTATAAAAAGGGGTTTCTAACTTGTTTGCGACAATCTGTGCAAGTGTGGTTTTACCAACACCAGGTGGTCCCCACAGAATAAAAGAAGAGACGTGACCAGATTCTATCATCTTGCGTAGAACGGCATCCTTCCCCACCAAGTGTTGTTGCCCAACATATTCATCAAGCGTACGGGGCCGCATTCGTTCTGCTAAGGGTTCACTCATATCGTCTTTCCTTCTTCATTAGTCCTCTTAAAAGGGTCTTTATCAATGGCTGTCTTTGGCTACTAAAAGCACATCTCCATTATCGCAAAGATACGAAAACTTTCATGAACGAAAAGCATAAACTATGTTTTTTTGGCTTCATTCAAAAAATCGTAGGAAAAGTTTGTCAAATATAAATTAAGTATATATTTTTGCAGCGTGAGAAATGAGGAGGATTGGTAGCGCAATAGGATGAGTAAAATAGCGTAATCCAAAAAGCTATCACCACCTTCTAACCAATAGATTGATTAGTAATCAATAGCTTTCGTATTTTAGAACATTGTAAATAACAATTGAACGACGACTTTAAGATTTATGAAACAAAAAGATGCATTATCACTTAAGACACTGACCAAGAGTAGTGTATGGGATATTCAAGAAAATGATGTTTTCAGATTGTGGGAGGCAGCAGAAAAGGATGCGGACCTCAAGGATAACATGCGTCATTACTTAGATGTGATTCGAAGTGCATTTGAAATCGAAGAGGTAAAGATTGATAAGCCCGTAATCATCAAAAAATATGAAGAGAGAGGCTTTAAGGTTAAGGCTCTTCGCATTGATGGAGCTAATAAGCAAAAATACGCTATCAAGAAGAAAGCTATTTTGCGCGTAACAGATTTGAGTTACGAAAACATTAGACATATCACAGCCAGCAAACTTTTAGAGGTACTCGACCGTAACTTTGGCGGTGGATGGGACTCGTTATCGCAAAGCATTAAGGATATTATTGAAAGCGGATTCGACATCAGTACAACCACATTGCCACAGAATAGACTGCATAACGCAGGAGGAATGTATGAGAAAAAAGTAAATGACGGCTTTGAAGTCTTAGAGATTGCAAAGGGAGCATGGGTAGAAGCGATCTTTGCTAAAGCGAAACCAGAGATGGAAAAGAAATCTTCAAAATTATCTTCTGCAAAATCTGATTCGGACGATGAATTCGACTTCAATGAAAAGAGAGCATTGGACGAAGGAAAAGACATAGAGGACAACGAGGAAGATGATGACGACACGTTCGACGAAGACAAGCTTACCGAAGAAAGCTATCGCACCACATTTGATTCAGAACCAGAAGACTTAGACTTAGAAGCTGAAGATGTAGCAGACGATGAAGAATTCTAAATCTTAACTTTTTATACACACAACAAATTATTATGAGAAGGTGTATCGATAGATACATCTTCTTTTTTTTTACTTGATTCTAAGGGAGTGACATCAATAAATAGCAAGGTTAAACCGTAATTTTCATTCAAGACAAATGGCAGAAGAATATCTAACGCAAAAAACTCTTACCTTTTCGGGGTAAGAGTTCCTATAAGTTGAGCGTTGAATGTTCCCTAATCTTTGTTGAGTCGTTTGCGCTCAGTATGGTCGAGTGTAGTTTTTCGCATACGCATACTCTTGGGTGTTACCTCCAAAAGTTCGTCAGCCTTGATATATTCAAGACATTCTTCCAAGCTCATCTCCACCTTAGGTATCACACGAGCCTTGTCATCAGAACCGCTGGCACGCACGTTGGTAAGCTGTTTGGCTTTGGTTACATTGATCACCAAGTCGTTATCATGTACATGTTCGCCTACTACTTGACCCGCATATACCTCTTCTCCTGGGTCGATAAAGAACTTACCACGGTCTTGAAGCTTATCAATAGAATAAGCGTATGCCGTACCTGTCTCCATAGCAATCATACTTCCATTGACACGACGTGTAATCTCGCCCTTGAAAGGTTGATACTCCTTAAAGCGATGTGCCATAATAGCTTCGCCTTGTGAGGCTGTCAACACATTGGTGCGAAGTCCCATGATGCCTCTTGAGGGTATGTCAAATTCTAAATTTGTACGTCCTCCTTGGCTTTCCATCGATGTCATTTCTCCCTTTCGACGCGTCACCATGTCAATCATTTTACTGGAGAATTCTTCCGGAACATTAATGGTTAACTCTTCAATAGGTTCGTAACACTTCCCTTCTATCTCCTTGTAAATAACCTGTGGTTGCCCCACTTGCAGTTCATACCCCTCGCGTCGCATGGTTTCTACCAGCACACTAAGGTGCAAAACGCCACGTCCGCTCACAATCCACTTATCGGTTGCATCCTCGAAGGGACGTACCCGAAGTGCCAAGTTCTTTTCCAATTCCTTGTTTAGGCGGTCGTTGATGTGGCGCGAAGTAACGTATTTTCCTTCCTTCCCAAAGAATGGCGAATCGTTAATAGTGAACAACATGCTCATCGTTGGTTCATCAATAGCGATGGGAGGTAATGGTTCTGGATTTTCAAAGTCGCAAATCGTGTCGCCAATTTCGAATTTCTCAAGACCTATAACTGCACAAATATCACCGCTGTCCACATGGTCGGTCTTCACGTGAGACATACCCTCAAAGGTGTGAAGTTCTTTAATTTTTGTGCGTTCTTGCGTCCCGTCACGGTGACAAATGGTAACGTTCATCCCGCCAGTGAGTACACCTCTGTGCACTCTACCTACAGCAATACGCCCTGTATAATTGGAATAATCTAAGCTGGTAATCAGCATTTGCGGTGTTCCCTCAAGCTGCTTCGGTGCTGGAATAACTTCTACAATCTTATCTAACAGATATTCGATGTTGTCTGTGGGCTGTTTCCAATCTTCAGACATCCATCCGTTTTTGGCAGAACCGTAAACAACTGGGAAATCTAATTGATCTTCTGTCGCATTCAAAGAGAACATCAAATCGAATACCATCTCATATACTTCATCGGGACGACAATTCGGTTTGTCCACCTTGTTTACTACCACGATGGGTTTTAGACCAATCTCCAATGCCTTTTGCAGCACAAACCGAGTCTGTGGCATCGGTCCTTCGAAAGCATCCACCAACAGAATACAGCCGTCTGCCATATTGAGTACACGTTCCACTTCACCACCAAAATCAGAGTGACCGGGAGTATCTATAATATTAATTTTTACACCTTTCCAGTTGATAGAAACGTTCTTGGAGAGAATCGTGATACCTCGTTCACGTTCCAAATCGTTTGAGTCTAATACCTGTCCACTGTTATCCTGTCCATCACGGAACAATTTTCCTGCTAACATCATCTTATCTACCAACGTTGTTTTACCGTGGTCGACATGAGCAATGATTGCAATATTTCTAATGTCTTGCATGTTTTAATCCTTAAAACGTTATTCCGTGCAAAGGTAATGCTTTTAATTCATAATTCTTATTTCATCATTCATATTTATAACTGCTGCAACATATTTTTTCTATTTTTTTAATGTTCAGAAAGTGCCATACAGGAATTGCATGAGGACACGGTTCTTACAATTAAGAAAGGTGATTAGAAATGAAAAAGAACCTTGGCTCTTTTGTTTCAACAAAAAAATGTAAAGCTGAAATCGATTCACATGGGTTGCAATCATTGCTTACCTCATTTGCTTTGTTTGTGGTAACAACAATGACCTTTCAAAGAAAGAACTACATCGCTTATCACATGACCATCAGCGGCAAAGACATCTGTTGCTTTTGTCCTATTATTTTACCAAAAATCGACCATCTAAAATCTTCAAAATAGAAAAATTTAATAGGCAAACGCTCTACAAAAATGGGCTGATTTTACCAAAAAAGATGTCTTTTCAAGTTAGAACATTCATTTAACGGTCTTGGAAACATACAATAGAGGTGTTATTCACATGCTTCAACAGCATTAAAGCATGCAAATTGTTAGCTTAACTCAATGGGTTAGCAACCAAGAAAGGGTAAAAAAGGGAATAAAAAGATGCGTGATAAGCACAACACATTAAATAACAACAAATTACAAACCTCGCTCGTTTTTAGCGTATTTGCGACCAACTTTGCTGTTGATGATTTATACGCGAGTTTTGAGAGGCACTTTGTAAAGATAATTCAGCATTAATTTTTAGTCCGTGTAGCGTGCCAGCAATTTTACAGCTGCTGTATTGTTGTTGCTTTTAGTCGTAAATTATCATTCCATGAAAGAGGCGTAGAATAAGAGTAATTAAATGTTAAAAAGCGACTGCTTTCGGAGAAAATATGAATGACAAAAGTTGGAGTATGAATAAAAAGTATTACCTTTGCACCGCATTATTGCATTATCATTAATTTTTAACAACAAGTTCTATGTATTTAGACAAAGCAAAAAAAGAAGAGATCTTTGGCAAATACGGAAAGTCTAACTCTGATACTGGTTCACCAGAGAGCCAGATAGCATTGTTCTCATACCGTATTTCCCACTTGACGGAACACCTTAAGAAGAACCGTAAAGATCATAACACTGCACGTTCATTGACGATGTTGGTAGGTAAGCGTCGCGCTTTGCTCGATTATCTCTATGATAATGACATTGAGCGTTACCGTTCTATCATCAAAGCTCTTGGCTTACGTCGATAATTATCAAGTGCATTTAAGCTTAAGGAAAATTAAAAACTCCTCTGTAACAATGGATTACAGAGGAGTTTTTTTATGTATCAAACATTCAAATTACATCACTTTCGTCTAAAATCTCCAATAGAGGCTTCATCACAAACTCTCGTTCATGCATGAAAGGGTGTGGAATTGTTAGCGCTGGCGTGTGGATATGCAGGTTGTCATACAACAAGATATCAATATCAATAACACGATCTTCGTAGACTCCATTGTACGATTTTTCGGTTCGCCCCATAGCCGTCTCTATCTTCTGGGTTGCTTCTAACACCTCTTCAGGACTCAAGAAGGTACGACAACGAATGCAAGCATTCATGAAGAGATGGTCGGACGAAAAGCCCCAAGGCTTTGTTTCGTATAACGAAGAGCAACGGTCGACAGTACCTATCGATAGTTTTATCTGCTCTATCGCTTGTTGGATAGCTTCTTCTCGGCGCCCCAAATTAGACCCAAGCCCTAAATATACAATGTGTTCTGTGGACATAGAGCGCAGATTTTCGATGACTAATCGTTCAATATCAGCATCGAATCGCCATAACAACCGAACTTATAACCGTTCTTAACAGCCAAGTCATAAGCCTCCAT
The DNA here is from genome assembly GCF_000762405.1 of Hoylesella timonensis S9-PR14. Taxonomy (GTDB): domain Bacteria; phylum Bacteroidota; class Bacteroidia; order Bacteroidales; family Bacteroidaceae; genus Prevotella; species Prevotella timonensis_A. The sequence goes on from NZ_JRPQ01000141.1 coordinate 35,369, forward strand.
CACTAATTCGTATCCACCGAAAGCTGCCGTTTCCATGAGCAAAGGTGACATGCTGTGATAGAAATTGGCTATCATCGTGTCTGCCAAACCAAAATCATAAGGCGGGAAAATAAATTTACTGGTCCAGCCGTCATATTCTTTCAGCAGTCCATCAGTGCCAACTGCCGTCTCTGTAGCCTTGACAACACTTGTCCCAACGGCACAGACATGATGCCCCTCCTGTTTGGTTCGGTTAACGATTTCACAGACTTTGGCATCAATCTTCATTTGTTCCGAATCCATTTTATGCTTGGTCAAGTCTTCCACCTCAATGCTATTAAACGCACTCAAGCTGCAGTGAAGCGTGATATAAGTGTCATGTATCCCTTTAATCTCCATACGCTTGAGCATTTCTCTACTGAAATGAAGCCCTGTAGAAGGTGCTCTGACAGCCCCTTCATGCTTTGCAAAAATGGTTTGATAGTCTTCCTGATCATGCGCATCTGCATGAGGTACTTCACGTCGATTGATGATGTAACGTGGCAAAGGAGTTTCGCCGAGCGCAAAAAGTTCATGCTTGAACTCATCATGCGGGCAATCGTAAAGAAATCGGAGTGTACGACCACGACTCGTTGTGTTATCGATTACTTCCGCCACCATCGTGCCGCTCTCATCAAAGAAGAGCTTATTCCCAATACGAATCTTACGGGCAGGCTCTACTAACACATCCCAAAGACGCATTTCCTGATTGAGTTCACGAAGCAAGAATACTTCAATCTTAGCATCTGTCTTTTCCTTTGTACCATATAATCGAGCAGGAAATACTTTTGTGTCATTAAAGATAAAAGTATCACCTTCATCAAAATAATCAAGTACATGTCTAAACTCAAGATACTGCCCCTTGATATCTTTCCCTTTTTTGTCCTTTTGAAACATATCAATGGTCTGTGATTTTCGGTGTAACACCATCAATCGAGATTCGTCACGACGTGTCATTCGCGAGATTTCTTTCTTGCCGTGAGCATTCTTTATCTCATGATAAACACTATGAGGGTAAAGAGCAATGAGCTCTTCTGGCAAATTAAATTTGAATTGTGATAGCTTCATTGATTAATGTCCTTCATCTATTTCTTGTTCATTCAGCCACTCTTTGAAGTGGTCGAAATTAATACTATTCTCTATTGTCAATGCACCAACGCGGGTTCTTCGTAGTTGTATCAGATACGCACCACTGTCCAAAGTGCGTCCAAGATCACGCGCAAGTGCTCTAATATATGTTCCTTTTCCGCAAACGATGCGCAGTTGTAGCTGCATGGTATTGGAGTCGAAATGAATAAGCTCTATTTCATCAATACGCACCGTTTTCGCTTGTAGTGCTACCTCTTCGCCTGCTCGCCTTAAATTGTATGCTCTCTCACCAGCAACCTTGCATGCGCTATAGGTTGGAGGAGTTTGCTGAATCTCTCCAACAAAGAGTTTTAATACCTGCTCTATGCGCTCAAGCGTGATATGCTCAGTAGGATAGGTAGCATTTACAGGATGTTCGCAATCGTAACTGGCAGTAGTAGCCCCCAATTGTATCGTACATACGTACTCTTTTGTATGCGCTTGTAACTGCTCTATTTGTTTGGTAGCCTTCCCCGTGCACAGCACTAAAACGCCTGTTGCTAATGGATCGAGTGTTCCTGCATGCCCTATCTTAATGCGCTTGATGCCCAACTTTCGAGATATGACATAGCGAACGTGTGCCAATGCCCCAAAGCTTGTCATACCGTACGGCTTATCTATTGCAAATATCTCTCCTTTATAAAAGTTCATGTTGTGCGTTTTTGAGTTGACAAGTGGGTGAGTTTTTCAACTCATCAGCATGTAAGCGTTCTCCAAAGTAAACAACTCCATTCATTCATGTGTACAAAACAATTTTACTAAAAAGCCCCTCAACTTAAGGACTTAATCGACCATTGCCAAACTATGTCCCATCATGAGCCAAATCAAGATGAAGCCTCCGACGATGATTCGATAAACTCCAAAGACCTTAAAGCCATATTTCGTCAAGAAATTAACAAACCACTTCATTGCCAATAGCGCAACTACAAAGGCAACAGCGCTACCCAACAGCAAGGTGGGGACATGAGACGACAAGGCATCTACGCCTCCGTTTTTGATGAGTTTGAATACATCAAGACAAGTAGCTGCAAACATGGTGGGCACAGCTAAGAAGAATGAGAACTCCGCTGCACGCTTTCTGGTTAGTCCTTGTGCCATACCTCCTACGATAGTTGCCATTGACCTCGACACTCCCGGTATCATGGCAATGCATTGGAATACACCTATCATAAAGGCTTTCTTATCTGTCAACGAGGTCGACTCTTGACCATGATTAAAGATTCTATCGCAGAAAAGCATAAAGATGCCACCAACTACCAACATCACTGCCACGACAATGACACTCCCCAGCATTTTTTCAATCAAATGATTGGCTAACAATCCGATAACAGCAGCAGGAATAAAAGCCACCAATAGCTTCCAATAGAAATTCCAACGATGAATAAATGCTTTCACGGCTGGCGTTCCTTCAGGCACAGGAGTGTTATCTAAGCGAAAAAAACGCTTCCAATAAAGTGTCACCACCGAAAGGATAGCACCAAACTGGATAATGACAATAAAGGCATTGATAAACGGATCGTCTGCCTGCATGCCTAACAAGTCGCGGGTAATAATCATGTGTCCTGTCGAAGAAACAGGCAGAAACTCGGTCAAACCCTCAACGATTGCCAGAATAATGGTCTCAAGTAAGCTCATAAATCACACAACGTATTAGTCTTTTGGCTTTCTGATAATTGCAAAAATGATAGATACAAAGCCCAAGAAACATACTACTGGAGCTACTTTGATACGTCGCACACTAAAGATGTCAGGATTGTATGCTGTCTCCGTCGAGCCACTTCCACTCATCAACAGAAATCCGATAATCACGACAACGACACCAATCGCCAATAACATAAAGTTGACTTTATCGAACGCAAAATTTCTTTTATCCATCTGATAGATTTGTTTATTCGAACTTACCTATATATAATAAGGTGGAGTTCTGAATTGATTTTCAACGTTATTTTCTTAAATTTTATATAAATCTCCTGCCTTCATTCGCAAGAATTTGTTCACCGAAATGTGGGCGCAAATAGCCGTTATCACGAGTCCGAACAAGAATACGGCTGCACCAGTAATGACCATGTCGCGCCAAGTCACAACGGTCAAGATACCAGGCTCGGATAGATACAACGCATAAATACAACCCGCCAACACTAAATTGGCTATCAAACCAGCTATCAAACCTGTCCAAACGGCTCTGCTTACAAAGGGTCTGCGGATAAATCCCCATGAAGCACCAACCAATTTCATCGTGTGTATGGAAAATCTTCGGGCATAAATATCCAATCGTACAGTGTTGTTGATGAGGGAGAAAGATACAAAGGTAAGCAACAGTGCCAACACTAACATCACCAAACCTATTTTGGCAAGATTGCGGTTCACGCTGTCTACTAATTCTTTCTGGTAATTAATTTGGTTGATTTGTGGATATTTTTCAAACTCACTCACTATCCATTTCAGAGAATCGTTGTTCGCATAAACCGACTTTAAGGTTACTTCGATAGATGCAGGACAAGGATTTTCACCATCTGTAAACTCCGATGGGTCGCTCCCCATAGCGGATGTAATCTCCTTCAGAGCTTGTTCCTTACTAATATATTTGAGCTGTTTGATATATGGACGCTTCTGAATCACCGCACACATTCGCTGTGCTTCAGAATTTGTCATCTCATTTTCTAATATCAACTGCACAACTAAATTCTCTTTTACATAAGAGGAAAGGTTTCTTCCTGTTAAGGTTGAGAATACAACTAACCCCAACAAGATGAGTACCAAAGCTGTGCTTATACAAAGAGTAATAGCCTGTAATCCATGATGATTACTGGTCTTATTTTGTTTCTTTCCCATTCTTTTATGGATATAATGCACCAAATTTCTCGCAAAGTAACAAAAAAATTAGGGATAAAACGATGCTTTAACTACTATTAACGTGATTGCTCAATAAAAATATCGCCTACATTCCTGATCGATTTTGTTCATATAAGAGTGAAGGTTGTAACACCTTATCTTAACGATGATCACCACATAGGTTCTTTCATGCCAAACATTTGAAACAAGTTCGTCGTTAGGTTCAATAAGAAGTCCTTACTTCAACCGCATTACCCATAGAGATGAAGGAGACTAAAGCGATGCTCCAATTTCTGTAGGTTATCGCCCTATTAGACCTTTTCCTTTTCATCAACCTTTTTTCATGAGTTGGATAGACTAATAAACATCCTGCTTGCAAGCCTCGTGTTCCATGTCGCAGCTTATATAAAAGTACCTATTCATTGTAAATTTGCGAATTATATTTGTGGCATTCATATTTTTTCATTTCCTTTGTACGAGCAGAAAATGGCAGCTTATCAAACTGTCAAGTCTGCTCGTTGAGAATAATTAGCAATGAAAAATCGACATACCATACTAACGATTACAGGTTCGGACGGAACTGGAGGTGCAGGAGTACAAGCCGATATCAAGACTATTACGGCTTTGGGTGGATATGCTGTGTCGGTAATTACTTCTATCACGATTCAAAACACCTTGGGCATTCAGAGCTTTTACGATATTCCTGCTGACATTGTAGCAGGACAGTTAACAGCATTGATTGACGACCTTGAACCCGCAGTTATTAAGATTGGAATGGTTCGCAATAGCAAAACGCTGGATGCTATCATTGAGATGTTACATCAGCATCACGCTTCCACCATTATTTACGACCCCATTGTAACCTCCAGCCAGGGTGAGCCATTGATGACACCCGACATGATTCATGCCGTGAAAGATCGCCTCTTCCCACTCTGTTCATTGGTAATTATGAAACAAGAGGATGCTGCTGTGTTCATCAATAGTGCCGAAGTGACAAAAGAAACCATGAAAGCAGGAATGACACAATTTCTGAATTTAGGTTGCAAAGGGGTCATGTTACATAGTGGAAACATGAACGACACGCTGATATGGCGTTCAGGTGAGAAAATCAACCAGCATGAATTTCCAACATTAAACCTCACAAATTCACACGGACTGGGTAGCAGTCTATCTTCCGCAATAGCCTATTACCTATCTGTTTCAACAGATATTCATGAAGCAGTATGCGAGGGAAAAAGTTATATCCAACAACAGTTGAGTCACTTTGGAGCCTTAAAAGGTCGAAGCAGTGAGCTGTACAACGAATTTATACAAGCCATAGAACTTCATTGTACCACCAATAATGATGTACAATTTTATGCCCATCAATTGGGCGTAAGCAGTCGATATTTAGCACAGGTCACCAAACGAATTGGGCAAAAAACGCCCAAGAGTCTTATTGATGAGCATCTATTGACCAAGAGTAAATTACTCTTAGACACCACCAGTAAGACTGTTCAAGAAGTTGCATACGCATTAGGATTTCATTCGCAGTCACACTTTAGCAAATTCTTTAAGAAGGCTGAAGGAATTACACCGAGTATATATCGAATCAATAAATAATAAACAAAATGACAGAAAGACAAATTTTAAATCGAAACTTAGCCCAGATGCTCAAAGGAGGAGTTATCATGGACGTTACAACTCCCGAACAAGCTCACATTGCAGAAGATGCAGGAGCCTGTGCAGTAATGGCACTTGAGCGTATTCCCGCTGATATTCGTGCTGCAGGAGGCGTGTCGCGCATGAGCGATCCACACATGATTAAGAGCATACAAGAGACGGTTAGCATTCCTGTAATGGCAAAATGCCGTATCGGACACTTTGCAGAGGCGCAAATTTTACAAGCAATTGAAATTGATTATATTGATGAGAGCGAAGTTTTGTCACCCGCTGACAATGTTTACCACATTGATAAAACCCAATTCGAAGTACCTTTTGTTTGTGGTGCCAAGAACTTAGGAGAAGCTTTGCGACGCATTGCAGAAGGCGCAACTATGATTAGAACCAAGGGCGAACCTGGTACTGGAGACGTTGTACAGGCGGTAACGCACATGCGCATGATGCAATCAGAGATGAGAAGAATAAAGGCTATGGCTGAAGACGAGTTGTTTGAAGCTGCCAAACAATTGCAAGTTCCCTACGAACTAATAAAGTATGTTCATGAAAACGGTAAGTTACCTGTCGTTAATTTTGCTGCAGGAGGCGTAGCCACACCAGCAGATGCCGCCTTGATGATGCAACTTGGAGCCGAAGGAGTCTTTGTTGGATCGGGCATATTCAAGTCTGGCGACCCTGTTAAACGGGCAGCTGCCATTGTTCAAGCAGTAACCAACTACAACGATCCGAAGCGGTTAGCTGAGTTATCCGAGAACTTAGGCGAAGCCATGGTTGGCATCAACGAACACGAAATAGAAGTGTTGATGGCAGAAAGGGGTAAATAGAGTAATGAGAATAGCCGTATTAGCTTTACAAGGAGCATTTGCTGAACACCAGCAAATGCTTCACTCTTTGGGGGTAGAAACATTCCAAGTGCGAAACAAATGCGATTGGGAAAAGCCCAAAGATGGACTTATTCTCCCCGGAGGAGAGAGTACAACCATGACAAAACTCTTGAATGAGTTGGATTTACTGTTACCTATTCAGGAAGAAATCAACCAAGGATTGCCCGTATTTGGTACTTGTGCAGGATTGATCATGCTGGCTCGCAAAGAGAACGGAAAGCCATCAAACCGACTTTCTACCATGGATATCGACGTTTGTAGAAATGCCTATGGCAGACAATTAGGGAGTTTCCATACAGAAGAAGCTTTCAAGGGAATCGAAGGAACGATACCTATGACCTTTATCCGCGCACCTTATATCAATGAAGTATTTGGAGACGCAGAAATATTGGCAAGTGTTGATGGAAATATTGTCGCAGCAAGGCAGCATCACCAAATGGTAACAGCCTTTCATCCAGAACTGGATAATGACACCAGAGTTCACGCTTATTTCTTGAATAGCATTCTGAAAAGGTAGGTCAGCAACTCGCTTATCCACCGCATAAAATTGTAACAGCTCTCTTAGGGCTGTTACAATTTTCCAATAATCCCAGCCTTTGTCGCTTGAATAAAGCGCACTATCTCATTAATTTCCTCACCATTTGGCACCTGCTCTTGTACTTGTAGAACGGCATCGAACACGCTTGTCTGGCCATGAAACACCAATCTATAAGCATTGGCTATGTGCTTTTGCACCCTTTCTGAGATGCCATAGCTTTGTAACATCATACTGTTCAGTCCAGCATATTTAGCAGGTATGCCACCAGCAATAATATATGGTGGAACATCTTGATAGAGAGTAGTGCCTGCTTGTATCATTGCATAATCGCCAATGCGTGTATTTTCGCTTTCGATGACGCTTGAACTAAAGATCACCCCATTCCCTATTTCGCAGTTGCCTGATATCTTTGTTCCATATCCCAACACACACTGATTTCCCATTTTGGTGTCATGAGAGATATGCGAGCCTTCCATGAGGAAGTTTTCATGACCGATAATGGTTTGTCCACCTTGATGAGTAGCTCGGTTGATCACTACATTTTCTCGAATGATATTATGGTCGCCAATGCGCAATTCGGTATCATCGCCTTTGAATTCAAAGTCTTGTGGAACCGCTCCTAACACGGAACCTTGATAAACCTGATTATCATTACCCATACGAGTTCCATGCATAATACTCACAAAGGGATATACCACGCAGTTGTCACCTATCACCACGTCATCCTCGATATATGCAAATGGATATATCTTACAATTGTTCCCTATCTTTGCACCTTGTGCTATTTGCGCTTTTTCACTGATGTCGCTTGCCATATCTGTTAATGATAATTGAATGAATAAATAAATTGATAAGGCTCATGAAACATTCACTTTTTGCCTTTTGTCATCGTAAACCGCTATTGTACACCACCTCCAAGAGCCTGGTAGAGATTTACAATGGCTTGCATCTTATTGAAGTCGTCTCTAATCTTCGCTGTTTGAGCATTTAAGAGTGCTTGCTGCGCTGTTATTACCTCAAGGTAGGTACTGCTTGATTGATGCAACAGAAGTTTGGTATCTTCTACATTTTTTTGCAACACCTCTATTTGTTTCGCCTCTATCTTGCTCTTTTCATCGGAAGAATGATAAAGCACAAGGGCATTGCTTACCTCGTTTCCTGCCTTTAGAATACTGTTTTGCCACGTGTTATAGGCTTTTTCGTATTGTGCATTGGCAACACGCAAGCCCGCTACTATCTTCCCTTGTTGGAAGATAGGCTGTACCAAACTACCCACAGCCGATAGCAACCATTTGCCTGGATTCACCACCATGCCGCCCATACTATTGGTAAAAACGCCTGTAGGTGAGATGGTTAGACTGGGATAAAATCTGCTACGAGCCGTCTGCACGTTATAGAAACATTGAGCTAATTGCATCTCCGCCGCATGAACATCAGGACGATTATTGAGCAACTGGACAGCTATCCCTGTGGAAAAACGCTGCGGTAAGGCTTGATTTTCGAGCTTTCCACGCACAATACTCTGTGCAGGTTGCCCCATGAGGAGTGACAACGCATTTTCTGTCTCTCGTATTTGTCGCAACAAATCCGCACGCTTTGCTTCAACAGCATAATAATTTGCCTCGGCACTCTGTACGCCAGTAGATCGGATTCCACGCCCTAAATCCATCAACACCTTCATTTTTTCCCACGTTTCTTTCGTCAAACCGTGCATGTCATCCACAATAGCAAGCTGCCTATCCAGCATCAACAAGGTGTAATAGAGATTGGCAACACCACTGATGATGTTAATCCGAACCAATTTCTGATAATCTTGTGACGCCAACAAGGCAACCTGAGAGGAACGCTTCTGACTTAAAAGATTTCCGAAAAGGTCGACATTCCAACTCGCAGCAATGGGCAGTTGATAGGTTGTTGTAGCACTTCCACCATCCCATGACGCGATAGTTCCTTGGGGTGCGAAGGTGAACGAGGGCAGAAAAGACAATTTCGCAGCCTTGAGCTGGGCTTCTGCCATTTTCACATTCTGTGCTGCATTGAGCAAATCTAAGTTATTGGCAAGTGCCTGCTCTATATGTTTTTGTAGTTGAACATCTGTAAACACTTGTCGCCATGGCATGTAGCCGAAACTCAAAGTATCGGTCACTACCAATGTATCTGTTGGAGATTGAACGTCACGCACCAGTCCTTCGGTCTTCACAGCTGGTCGCTCGTACACCCCATAGAGACTTTTACAGCCTGTCAAACTCATTGCAGAAATAGCAATCAAGAGGATATTTTGTATTTTCATATCTATCTATTTTTTACGCTTCAACTTGTTCTGGCAAAGGTTTCCGTGCATATTGACGCAGCTCAGCTGCCGCTTCCAAATTTTCTTCATCATCAAATTTTAATGGCTTTATCTTCTCTTGAAGAGCTTGGAAGATGACAAACAGGACTGGAACTACAAACAACTGGCAGAACGTTCCTATCAACATACCGCCCACAGCTGCCGCTCCTAAGGTTTGATTACCATTCTTACCAACGCCCATGGCAAACATCATAGGGAGCAAACCTATCACCATTGCCAAAGATGTCATCAAGATTGGGCGCAAACGTGCACCTGCACCAAGAATAGAAGCCCATGTGATAGCCATACCTGTTTGTCGCCTTTCCAGTGCAAACTGCACAATCAGAATGGCATTCTTTGCTAACAATCCTATCAACATAATCAAGGAAATCTGCATATAGATATCATTGTTATGCCCAAACAGTTGGGTAAACAGGAACGCTCCTGCCAAGCCAAAAGGAATGGAAAGGATGACAGCGAAGGGCAAAAGATAACTCTCGTACTGTGCCGCCAAAATGAGATAAACAAACAACAGACACAAACCAAAGATCATCACCGTTGAGTTACTGGAGCTGTTTTCAGACCTTGACAAGCCAGAAAAATCATATCCATATCCTTGCGGTAAGGTAGTAGCCGCCACCTCTTTAATGGCTTCGATGGCTTCACCCGAAGAATAACCGTCATTGACGGTTACGGTTGCGTTGATACTGGTAAACATATTGAAGCGATTCACATTGGACGGGCCATACACTCGCTTGATAGAACAGAATCCATTGATAGGAGCCATGCCAGCTGGAGTACGCACAAAGATGTCATTCATGCCCTCTGGTCGTGCACGACTATCCACGTCTCCTTGTATCATCACACGATATAACTTGCCATAAGCATTGAAGTTAGACACGTACATACCTCCATAATACCCCTGAAGCGTGCTTAACACCGTGGCTGGTGATATACCTACCTGTTTACATTTAGCCACATCAACATCAATCATATATTGAGGATAATTAGGATTGTATGAGGTCATCGCCATTTGTATCTCTGGGCGCTTGTTCAATTCTGCCAAGTATTGCTTCGTAATGTCAAAGAACTTGCTCAAATCTCCACCTGTCTTATCCTGCAAAACCAACGATACACCATTACTAAGAGAGAAACCCGGTATCATTGGAGGCGCAAATGCCAAGATTTGTGCATCTTTTATTTGAGCCGTTTGCTTATATATCATACCCAAAACAGCCATGGCACTCTGCCCCATGTTGCGATCCTTAAAAGGCTTCAACTTAATGATAAACGTGGCTTGGTCAGAGCCTTGTCCTGCAATGAAGTTAAATCCTTGCAATTGTTCACGACTCTGAATGGCAGGATTACTTGCCAGCATTGCATCAATTTGGTCTACTATCTCTTGTGTTCGCACTGCACTTGTTGCAGGAGGCATAGACACCGTACAGAACAGTGTACCCGTATCCTCATTAGGAACCAATCCTGTTTTAGTGGTTTTCATCGTTAAGAACAGGGCAATGGCACCCACCAAAACAAACACTCCTGTAAGGATAGGTTTTCTGACCAGCTTTTCTACCCTGTTTTTATACTTACCCAAAACCTTGTCATAACTCGTATTAAACGACGTATGGAAGCGGTCTATCCTGCTCATCTTACGTTCCGACCCATCCTCATTCTTGGGCTTGAGGAAAATGGCACATAGAGCTGGTGACAGCGTCAGCGCATTGAGGGCAGAAATAAAGATAGATACTGCCATGGTAACTCCAAACTCTCGATAGAACGTACCTGACGTTCCACCGATAAAAGAAACGGGGACAAACACAGCAGCCATTACCAACGTAATGGATATAATGGCACCTGCTATCTCGCTCATGGCATCAACACTGGCAGTCATAGTACTCTTATAGCCCAAATCCAACTTGGCATGGACCGCCTCTACCACCACAATGGCATCGTCAACCACAATGGCGATAGCCAGTAACAGTGCCGACAAGGTGAGCAGATTGATAGAAAAGCCAAACATCTTCAAGAAGAAGAAAGCACCAATTAATGACACTGGAACTGCTATCATTGGGATGATGGTCGAGCGGAAGTCTTGCAAGAAGATGTACACCACCAAGAAAACGAGCAACAAAGTGATAACAAGTGTCTTGACAACTTCTTCAATGGAGGCGTACAAAAACTCGGTTACGTCATAATTTATCTTATATTCCATGCCCGGAGGGAAGTTTTTAGCCTGCTTGTCTAATTCTTCTTTCACCGCTTTAGCAATGACATTGGCATTCGACCCCGCAATTTGTTGCACCATACCCATAGATGAAGGGTTGTTGTTGTTACGCATACTGACCGCATACGTCAGTCCTCCGAGTTCAATCTTTGCAACATCTTTCAGCTTTAAGGTTTGTCCTGTCTGTGTACTATGCAAGATAATATTGCCAAACTCCTCTGCTGTCTTCAGTCTACCTTTATAGCGCATCACATATTCGTACGCCATATCGCTTTGCTCACCAAATGAACCAGGTGCCGCTTCGATATTCTGTTCTGCCAATGCACCTGCAATATCGGTTGGAATTAAGCCGTATTGCTTCATGACATCTGGCTTTAACCATATACGCATAGAATAGGTTTTCATGCCTGGACTCTGCACATCGCCGACTCCTTGGATACGCTTAATGGCAGGAACAATATTGATATTGTTATAATTGGTCAAAAACCTGTCATCATATTTACCGTCTTCTGAGGTGAGCGTGTACATAATCACCTGCGAGGTTTGGCGTTTAGAAACCGTTACACCGACACGGTTCACTTCTGCGGGCAATAGTCCCTGGGCTTGCGAAACACGGTTTTGAACATTGACGGCACACATGTCGGGATTAGTTCCCTGTCGGAAGTAGATGGTAATTTGTGCACTTCCTGCATTGGTAGCCGATGAAGTCATGTACTCCATGTTCTCCACTCCGTTGATACTCTCCTCAAGAGGAGCCAAGACAGAGTTTTTCACTGTTTCAGCATCTGCGCCAATATAAGTGGTCCATACCGAAATGGTAGGAGGAGCAATGTCTGGATATTGCTCTATAGGAAGCGTTGCCAATCCAATAAATCCCAAGATAACGATTACCACCGAGATAACCGTTGAAAGAACTGGCCGCTTAATAAATCTTGTTAATGTCATAATTTATAGTATGTTGTCGTTGGCTTGATAGCCAACATTTTTGCCTTGTCAACGAAACACGGCACTTGAAACATCTTTATTTGAAAGCCTCCTTCATCTTACCATAGTCGCCTTGTATCTCCCCCAACTTCTCGGCTTCAGCTATTTTCTTTGCATACTGTGCTTCGGTAATGGGCTTAATCTCCATGCTATCGGTTAGCTTCGTAATACCATGGGTAACGATTCGGTCGCCCACTTTCAAACCTCCAGTGACAATAAAGTTCTTCCCATCATTCTGTGGAGCAACCTTAATCTCCTGATACTTCACTTTGTTGTCCTTACCCACCGTGTACACAAATACCTTGTCTTGTACCTCTGCGGTGTAAGACTGTGGAATGACAATGGCACCTTGGCTCACCTTTGGCACAACAATAGAGCCTGCCCCACCACTCTTCAACAGTTTGTCAGGGTTGGGAAAGCGTGCTATCATAGACAGTGTTCCTGTCGCTTGATCGATGACACCGCTCATCTTTACCACCTTACCCCGCTGATTGTAAATCGTACCGTCTGCCAGTTGTAACTTTACCGTAGGCATGGAAGCTATTGCTGCTGACACGTTGCCAGCAGTTTTTGTCATCTCTAAAACATCTTTTTCGGTCATCGAGAAGTACACTTCCACAGTACTAATATTAGAAACCGTTGTCAACGGCTGTGGACTGGACGCACTCACCAAGGCCCCTTGTTTAAAAGGTAGGCTACCAACCACTCCTGCCGCAGGACTTTTCACATAACAGAAGTTGAGCATCTCCTTAGCAGAGGCTAAACTTGCTTGTGCTTGAGCCACCGCACTCTTTGCCGTTTCGTACGTGTTCTGTGCAGATTGCAACTCGTACTGCCCTATGACATTACGCTTAAACAGTTGCTCACTATTCTCATACGTTAGCTTTGCGGTCCGCAGTTGCGACTTTGCAGAGTTGACCGCTGCCTGAGCTTGGCGCACTGAAGCTTGGAAAGTACTGTTATCTATCACGAACAATAGTTGCCCGGCCTTCACGGTTTGTCCCTCTTGTACGAGCAACTTCGTGATGAAACCAGAAACTTTAGGGCGAATCTCCACATCCTGAATGCCCTTAATGACCGCAGGATAAGTGGTCTGAGTGGATGAACCTGTACTTTCAACCGTTTGTACTGGAAATTCGTTGTCGCCAAACTTCAGATTCGGCTTACCTCCACAGGCGGCTAAAAGCGCAGCAAAAGCAGCCAACAAAAACACGTTTTTTCGTCTCATATCCTATGTATTTTTTATTATTTCTTCGTTTCTATCTTTGTCATCCTGAATTGAATACAATAGAAAACTCTAATATGTATTCAAGTTTTTACTTTGCAAAAGTACTTGTTTTTTATGAGAAATGCCGTACCCATAGGGTATTTTTAACAAATATTGCATTGATTCTGATAAAAAAGCGAACAGTTTTATACATGATTGCTCCTTGCTACATGATTATCTAATAGCATTGAACGAGAAGACAAATAGTGAGTTTTATCCGCCAACCAACCTATCTTTTGAAGTTGTAAAAAATAGGACAAAAGGACTTCATTATAGTTCACAAAAATGGTAAAAAATCTTGATTTGCTTGCCAAATACTCGCATATTTGGAAACAGGTACGCCTTTGCTCGCAAATACGCGAATTTTACAACTCCTTAAACCTCAATAGATTATAAAAACAACGCCGCATTTTCTTGAATTGAAGACATGCTTTAGCCCTTTTAACTCATTACTTCAAGCCCACTAAAGTATGTTCATAAGGACCTTAGAGTGTGTCTTTAGAGAGACTACCTCATTGAGTTAACAACACAAGAGCTAAAAAACAGTCCTTTTGAAGCTTTGAGACACCTTCAAAAATTCTATTTTGCAGAATTGAAAACTACCAAAAAGATTTACAAAATTAAAATTTCCTTCTCGTCAAAAATCTACACAAAAAGCAGATGAAAAAGCGCCTAATAAAGACCTGCTCGCATAAAAAATCATAGCAGACAGTTCACAACCGCTTGAAAAGCATTACTTCTCAAGCCCCATCTTTTTGGCTTTTTCTAAAAGAAGTTTCATCAAGGGTTCGCGTTCGTTAGGCACTTTGTTATCTAACACCGCATCCTTTAACGCCTGCTTCAGCGCTCCCACCTCTTGAGAAGGCTTGAGATGAAACAGCTCCATGATTTCATTTCCGTCAATACAAGGTTGCAGCAAGCGTTTGTAGTCACGCTCCTTCAAGTCATCAAGCTTTGCTCTAACAATTCTGAAATTATCCAAAAAGCGTTTTTTGCGCTGTGAATTCTTGCTGGTAATATCGGCTTCGCACAAAGTCATCAAATCATCTATATCGTCTGCGGCATCATTCATCAACCGGCGCACAGCACTGTCCGTTACCTCATCATCAGCAATTGCAATAGGTCGCATGTGCATATCCACCAACTTTTGCACATATTTCATTTTGGCATCCAACGGGAATTTAAGTCGTCTAAAAATGCCAGGAACCATTTTAGCCCCAATAAAATTGTGGTTATGGAATGTCCACCCCACCAACGAATCCCAACGCTTGCTGCGTGGCTTGCCTATATCATGAAACAAAGCAGCCCAACGCAACCACAATTTGTCGGTGTGCTGGCAGATATTATCCACCACCTCCAACGTGTGATAAAAATTGTTTTTGTGTGCTCTGCCATTTTTAGTGTCCACTTGATCCATTGCCACCAGCTCGGGTAAGATTAACTCTAACAAACCACAGCGATACAATTCTATGAATCCTCTACTGGGATGATCGGTCATCATGATTTTGTTCAGCTCGTCTGCAATGCGTTCACCACTCACAATCTTTATACGTTCGGCATTGCGCCTCAATGCTTCAAAGGTTTCGTCTTCAATAAAGAACTTGAGTTGGGTGGAGAAACGAACACATCGAAGCATACGAAGAGGGTCGTCAGAGAAGGTGATATCAGGCCCAAGAGGTGTGCGTATCAGTCCGTCTTCTAAATCTAACAATCCATCGAATGGGTCTACCAACTCTCCAAAACGTGCCTGATTGAGACAGACCGCCAAGGCGTTAATGGTAAAATCTCGGCGATTCTGGTCGTCTTCTAACGTACCATTTTCCACCACAGGCTTACGCGAATCGTGACTGTAGCTCTCCTTTCTGGCACCCACAAACTCTATCTCCATCCCCTTGAACTTAATCTGAGCTGTACCAAAATTGCGAAACACCGAGAGATAGGCACGTTTGCCTAACTTTTGTTTCAAAGCTGCTGCAACCTCAATTCCACTACCGACAACAACCACGTCAATGTCATTGGATGGACGTTCCAAGAAAAGATCGCGAACATAACCACCCACCACATAACATTCTACATCTAAATGGTCGGCAACAGCGGATATTTGATGAAAGATATCATTATCTAAAAGATGCGCCAAATCGGCATTCGAAAGATTTCGCATAAGTCAAACGAGAGACTATCCCTATCACTTTCGGGATGAAGCTCTCAAGGTTATTTTAATTTTAATAATGAAGACAGACAACAACCGTCTTGAATGATAAAACTTCTTAAGTGGCTGCAAAGTTACTAAAAATAAGCAACGTTTTGGATGCGTTCATGCAGAAAATTAGTATTTTTGCGACATGAAGATTTTTACATGGTTGATATTGTGCGCCTTGACCATCGTCTCGTGCGCTCCATCTGAAGACGAACAGGCAGCCCACTTGCTCGCTCAAATCAAGGCTCTCTATGAGCGAGGCGAATATATGCAAACACTCGACTCTATTACCGCTTTGAGAATGCAGTTCCCAAAAGCGATAAAGAGCAGAAGAGAAAGCTTGCGCCTCTGGCAACAAGCATCGCTGAAGTTAGCGCAACACGACATTGCGCAAACCGACTCTGCACTACAAGCTATCCTGAGAGAGATTCCTGAAGAAGCTAACTTGTACAAAGCCAACATGATGAGAGTAGAGCGCGACTCCCTAAAAGCCAGATACGAAGCCATGTGTGGCGTGGTGAGAATGATACGAATGAGGCAGAAACAAGATACAAAAGAATATCAGCACGCAGCTGACCAGTAACAATTTCTGCCAGACATCATACGAATTGAAGAAAGATTGTTAATCAATAGGGCATCCTAACGCTTTCTTCATTTTTTGTATCTACGCACTTCAAAACTTCTACCCGATAACAAACACAAAATTCACTCGTCACATTCTTTGGCTATTCCAGTAGAATTGATTAAATTTGCACACTATAATATGAACCATACAAAGACAGAAGAGCAGTTTAAGAATGTACTGGCAGAATGCCGGACACTGTTTGAGAATAAGCTCCACGACTACAGTGCATCGTGGCGTATCCTGCGTCCGTCTTCATTGACAGACCAATTGTTTATCAAAGCCAAGCGTATTCGGTCTATCGAAATGAAAAAGAAAGCCATGATAGAAGAAGGCATTCGACCTGAATTCATGGCATTGATTAATTATGGTATTATTGGATTGATACAATTAGAGAAAGGCTTTGTCAACGAAGTTGATATCAACACCACGGAAGCCATGACGCTATACGACCGACATGTACAGGAAGTTTTAGAACTGATGCTCAAGAAAAATCATGATTATGATGAGGCTTGGCGAATGATGCGTGTGAGTAGCTACACCGATTTCATTCTTACAAAAATTCAAAGGATGAAAGAATTGGAGGATATTCACGGACAAGCAATCGTTTCTGAAGGCATTGACTCAAATTTAATGGATATTATCAACTACGCTGTCTTTGGCGTTATCAGGCTTAGTGAATAAAGTGAAGACTATCTTGACCAATGTGTGCCGACTGGTATTAGCCATAACCTTCATCTTTTCGGGTTATGTAAAGGCCATTGACCCATTAGGAACTCAATACAAGATACAAGACTATTTGGAAGCATTGTCATGCCAAGGAATGGTTCCAGACTGGATAACATTGGCTTCTTCCGTGGGATTATCTGCCATAGAGTTCTGTCTTGGGGTGTTTATTCTGTTGGCTATTCGCAGACGACTGGTGTCCAAGATAACGCTGACGTTCATGGTTGCAATGACTATCGTCACGCTTTGGCTTGTCATTGCCAACCCCATTAGCGATTGCGGATGCTTTGGCGATGCCATTCATCTGAGCAACATGGAGACTTTAGTCAAGAACATTGTGCTGCTGGTGTGCTCTATCATCATTGCGTTATGGCCGTTGCGCATGTTGAGATTTATCTCCAAAACAAACCAATGGATTGTCTTCAACTACACCATTCTCTTCATCATCGCCTCCAGCTTGTATTGTTTATATAAATTACCTTTCTTTGATTTCCGTCCTTATCATATAGGAGCGAACATTCCAAAGGGTATGGAAATACCAGAAGATGCAGAACAACCTAAGTTTGAAACAACGTTTTTGCTGAAGAAGAATGGAGAAACAAAAGAGTTTACGCTTGACAATTACCCTGACTCCACATGGGAATTTGTGGACAGTAAAACAACACAATTAACAGAAGGATACGTGCCTCCCATTCATGACTTCAGCATTCAGACCTTGGAAGGAGAAGATTTAACAGAGGAAATTCTTGCAGATACGAGCTATACTTTCTTGCTCATTTCGCCACATGTGGAGAATGCAAGCGACTTGAATTTTGGCAATATCGACCGAATTTACGAATATGCACAAACCTATGACTATCCATTCTACTGTTTAACGGCAAGTACGAAAGAAAACATCCAACATTGGCAAGACTTAACAGGAGCCGAATATCCGTTTTGCAGAACGGATGAAACAACACTGAAAACCATCATTCGCAGTAACCCTGGATTGATATTACTGAAGAAGGGCATCATTATCAGGAAGTGGAGTCATCATGATTTGCCTCAGGAAGCAGAACTTCAAAAGCCGTTATATCTGTCAAAAATAGGTACAATAGAAGAGAATAGCATTCCCAAAAGAATGATGATTATCTTTTTGTGGTTCGTACTTCCCTTATTATTACTTACAGTTGCCGACCGTTTATGGGCATGGAGCAGATGGTTAAGATTTAAGCAAAAGAAAAAAGAACTGACACAAGAGAAAACAGAAGATAGTATTTCAACTTTAAACAATGATTAGTATATGAGAAAAAAAATTGTAGCAGGAAACTGGAAAATGAATTTGAACCTGCAAGAAGGTGTAGCCTTGGCAAAGGAAATTAATGAAGTGTTAAAGGCAGAAAAACCTAATTGCGGTGTAATTGTTTGCACTCCCTTTATCCACTTGGCAAGTGTAGCCGAAGTATTAGACCAAAATGTGGTTGCATTGGGTGCAGAAAATTGTGCTGACAAAGAGAAGGGAGCCTACACAGGTGAGGTTTCAGCAGAGATGGTGAAAAGCACTGGTGCACAATATGTAATTCTTGGGCACTCTGAAAGACGTCAATATTATAAGGAAACTCCAGAGATTTTGAAAGAAAAAGTATTGCTGGCTTTGAAGAATGGACTGAAAGTTATATTCTGTATTGGTGAGACTTTAGAGGAGCGTGAAAGCAACAAGCAGAACGAAGTAGTGAAAGCAGAGCTTGAAGGTTCGGTATTCAATCTCTCCGCAGATGAGTTTAAGAACATCATTATTGCATATGAGCCTATCTGGGCGATTGGAACAGGAAAGACAGCTACAGCAGAGCAAGCTGAAGAAATACACGCTTTCATTCGTTCTATCGTAGCAGAGAAATACGGAAACGAAGTAGCACAAGACACAACTATCTTATACGGTGGCAGCTGCAAGGCAAGTAATGCACCCGAACTCTTTGCTAAAGAGAATATAGATGGCGGCTTAATTGGTGGTGCATCATTGAAGTGCGCTGACTTTAAGGGCATCATCGATGCATGGAAGAAGTAAAAACGCTTAGCATGAAGTGAGACATAAGTGAGCAAATTCATTGCTATGTCTCGCTTCATCATTTTTATTTGAAGGAAAACTCACATGAAAAAATTCGTCACTTTATTGTTTATTTTGACATGTGCTACAATTCATAGCGAAGCACAGTCATTCTTGGATCACTTACAGAAGAAAGAGCCAGGAAAAGCGTCTGTGAAAGTTAGCCAGAGTAAAGATATAGACGAATTGGTTAACGGAAAAGTCAAAATCACCATCACTACGCTACCTCAAGCACCAACTACGAGCAAATCGAAACAAGATGACAAGCCGTCAATCCATCCTCTGACACCACATAAGCAGGATAAGATTACGGATAAGACGAAAGAAGACAGGAATAATAAGCAGGAAAGTTCTGCCAAAGCCACCGAAAGACGAGTTACAAAAGAAGATACGTCTACCTTTGAGTTGGACATTCCTACCATAGATATGCGCAAAAAAGTAATGCGCAAAAGCTATAAAATCAATGGCTATCGGGTACAAGCATTTGCTGGAGGTAACTCGCGAGCAGACAGACTTAGAGCTGAAAGCATCAGAGACAACATCAAACAAGTACTTCCAAACGAACCGATCTATGTACATTTCTACTCGCCAAGATGGATTTGCCGTGTTGGAAACTATCGTAGCTACGAAGAAGCTGCAAGAATACTAAAACAAGTCAAAGGACTTGGGTATAAACAAGCTTGCATTGTTCGAGGAAAAATTACCGTACAATATTAATCATAGAAGCACACAATCCGCATGAATCAAACAAATGAATTTCGCGAAGGTTTGGATGAACTCGCATCACATTATCAAGAAATATTACAATTATTAGGTGAGAATCCAGATAGAGAAGGATTAGAAAAGACACCGATGCGTGTAGCAAAGGCAATGCAGGTACTCACTCGGGGATATACACAAGACCCTAAACGAGTGTTATTGGATGCACTGTTTGAAGAAAAGTATGATCAAATGGTCATTGTAAAAGATATAGACTTCTTTTCTTTATGCGAACATCACATGCTGCCCTTTTATGGAAAGGCACACGTAGCTTACATTCCTCATGGACATATCACAGGACTGAGCAAGGTAGCACGCGTGGTAGACATATACAGTCACAGACTTCAGGTGCAAGAACGACTCACCCAACAAGTGAAAGATTGCATACAAGAGGCATTGCAACCTTTGGGCGTGATGGTTGTCATCGAAGCAAAACACATGTGTATGCAGATGCGAGGAGTCGAAAAACAAAATTCTATCACCACAACGAGTGCCTTTTCTGGTGCTTTTAACCAAGCAAAAACACGTGAAGAGTTTATGAATCTTCTTCGTGGAGAGTCGAGGAAAATTTAATCAAGAAATCAGATGAGGAGGATGAGTGGAACACCTCAAGCCACGAAATACAATATTCATCCTATCAACAAACTATAAAAACGTAACTTTATGAAATTCATATCCTGGAATGTAAATGGTCTTAGAGCCTGCGTAAAAAAGAATTTTCAAGAATCTTTCCAACAACTTGATGCTGACTTCTTCTGCCTTCAAGAAACAAAAATGCAGGAAGGACAGTTGGATTTGCAATTTCCGGGCTATACTTCATACTGGAACTATGCCGAAAAGAAAGGTTATTCAGGAACGGCTATCTACACAAAACACAAACCTATTCATGTGAGCTATGGCTTGGGAATAGAGGAACACGACCAAGAAGGACGTGTGATTACGCTTGAAATGGAAGATTTTTTCCTGATCACCGTATATGTTCCGAACTCACAAGATGAACTTAGAAGACTGGATTACCGCATGAAATGGGAGGATGATTTCCGTGCTTATATTACCCAACTTGACCAAATCAAGCCAGTAATCATTTGTGGTGACCTGAATGTTGCGCATGAAGAGATTGACTTGAAGAACCCAAAGACAAACAAACGCAATGCTGGTTTTACAGACGAAGAACGCGATAAGATGACCAGATTGCTGGACAACGGCTTCGTAGACACATTCCGTTACCTTTATCCAGAGCAGATTACATACTCATGGTGGTCGTATAGATTCAGGGCAAGAGAAAAGAATGCAGGCTGGCGTATCGACTATTTCCTTATTTCAGAACGCTTGAAAGAACGCTTACACGATGCAAAGATTCACACCGAGATAATGGGTAGCGACCATTGCCCCGTGGAATTGGAGCTGAAATAAAAGATAATTGGTGCTGAAATAAAAGCTAAAAGAAGGAGCCGCAGCAGTCTCCAGTACGATTGCTCCACTTCATTCACTGCCCTGCCGGTGTAGGTGGAAGCAAAATGTCGACTAAGGTTGTTCCCACCGCAAAGGCATTCAAATCCACTTGATGATTGATGCCATCCACCCAACCATACTGATCACGTTGCCAAATGAAGTGCCGATGTGCTCCTTTTACTATCGGAGCTTCCTCGCTGTACCGTGCTATAAAGAGAGGAAGTTTGTCAAAACGTGGCGATAGATGCGCATTATAAAAACGCGAGTCTGCATACAACAATGGATAACGACCATAATGTTGCTTCACCAACCATAGAAAAACCGCCAAACTGTCTTGCAGCTGTTGCTTGCTCCAACCTTTTACTCCAGCCCATTCTACATCAACCATCGGCAGTAAATCTTGCGGATGTTGACTCATATGAGCCTTAAAATGGTTGAACTGACGATGCACAGAACTGGTAGAAGTAAGGAAATGATAAGAACCAACATGGAGTCCCACTTCCTTGGCACCACTCATATTGCGATGATAGAACGTATCTACGTGGGTACTCCCTTCTGTTGCTTTGACATAAACAAACTGAATACAGGTATCACTTGCCACCAAAGCCCAGTCAATTTCTCCTTGATAATGTGAAACGTCTATTCCGTCATAATGATAACGACTGCGCACATGGCCTGCCATTACTCCACCATGACTTCCTAAATTCCATCTATACAATAAACTTCTATATTGTTCTGGAAATAAAATAATCAAGAAACAGAATAGAATAAACAGGGCGGAAACAGTGATTCCCCCTACCCTTAGCCACCTTTTCTTTTTGGATGACTCGTGATGATGATGCTTATTTAACGGTGAAATGGGCATGATTACCTAACGATTACACTCACAATTATTCGCAATGCCGCACATGCTTCATAACATGGAGACATTTATTTTTGAGTTTTATTTGTGTGAACCAGCTTCCCACTAAAGGAAATTGGGTCGCGTTGTTGCGACCTTACAACCAAATCTACATGACCGTTCATAAAAACATCAAGCTGATACGTATACCGATCTTCATTATTCCGTACATCAATGCTTAGTCTGGCAAATCCTTTTTTGGAATAGTTTAACTGATAATCCTGTATGGGTGCTTGAAAAGCCAAACCTTTCCCACCCCCATAAGGAATGCTGTAGGCTCGCCCATAGTAAGGAAGATTAGAATATAAAGTATCACCCGAAAGCTTCAACCCATAGCGATCTTGTAAATACCTCATACGCATGCGGAGCGGCATCACATAGGTCATTTCTGCTTCCCATGTTCTACTCTCCAAGACATGAGCAACTGTTGATGCCGCATCCAAACGTTGTGCTGCCTTTTGACGACTACTCTGTTGCGTCACACTGCATCCACTCACTATCAATAAGAGTAGATATATCCAACATTGTTTTATCATAGTTGCCTCCAATTTTCGGCTAAGATACAAAAAATCTAAGACTTTGAAAACATCGCTGAACAATATTTAGACTGCTCTCCGTTCGTATTTCATTCAGTTGAAAAGAGATAGACCCACAAGAAAAAACATCTTCTTATGAGTCTACCGCAATTACAGCTGTTATCTTGTGCAGGTTTTCATCACTTATCTTTTGAGATATTTATGCCCATTTTGAATCACCACACCATGATGATGACGATTCACTTGCTTTCCTGACAGGTCGTACATCGGCTTCAAAACATCCAACTGAGTTCTATCCGTCGTTACTCGATAGATATATGTTGACGTTTTCTTACCCGTCAATTTCAAATTCATAATCTCCCAAGTAGGCGCACAAGCCGTTTTACTCTTATAAACAAAGGCTATCTGTACTTGCTTTCCAGCAAACTCGGTCAAATCAACTTCTGTCGGCACAAAGGTCCACTTATCTTGGTGAGGAATATCC
The DNA here is from genome assembly GCF_000762405.1 of Hoylesella timonensis S9-PR14. Taxonomy (GTDB): domain Bacteria; phylum Bacteroidota; class Bacteroidia; order Bacteroidales; family Bacteroidaceae; genus Prevotella; species Prevotella timonensis_A. Next base: position 58,995 of record NZ_JRPQ01000141.1, read on the forward strand.
ACCGAACAATTCTTCCAATGCTTTCCACCGTCGTCACTCACACAAACGGACAAGAATTCCTTCGCTCTATTCTTATATGTCTTTAAGAAATTACATGCTTGTTCAAAGGTTAAAACGGCTTGGGTGTACGAAGTTAAGTCGATGACAGGAGATATCAACCAACTTTCTGCTGCCTGATTCTGACTCTGTACATAGGATGAAGCTTTCATGCACGACACATAATTGTTTTTATAGGATGACCACACGTACCGCATGTGAGCAGACAATCTTTTATCATCTACCGTAAACGCTCCACGTCCACTTGCAAACGACTCTTGCAATACGGTCTCTTCTGTTACCGAAGGCTGTGGATCCACACCCGGTTGAGGGGCAGGTGAAGGAACAACGGGTGCATGACCGCCTTGATAATGATTATAACTAAAAGCTACAGACACAGAATCTCCCCACAGATAATCCTCCAATTCGGGATAATCTACAAAGGGATTTCTATTGCCTTGCACTTTGTAAACGGCTTCATTTCTTGCCTTTTCTTTCTCACTCACAGGGTCTTGTTTAGCCCATTTCATGAGCATATCCATCTGCCATTTTACATATGGGCGGTATTTGTTGTGTGACATCACGTCGCTGTTCCAATTGGCAATCTGACTTTCATAACAGGTCGCCATATAAAAATACACGCGTGCCAAATCTCCTTTGTATTCATCATTCGGCTCGAAGACAGTTCCCGAATACCCTGGTAGTGTACACTTTCCTAACTTGCTATACCCATTGTTAGACTGATACCTCTCGCCTTTCGTCTCTCCATAAGGAAAATTGCTCCGCCGAGTGTTCACATAACCATCCGATGGCATCACATGGAAAGCATCAGATAACATGGGTGAGGCAGAATTAAACCAACTTTTTGGCATGGTATGCTCACGGTTGTACGCATCACCCTCACCACTGTAATTGGCACCTTGCGATTTGCTACCTATCACATAATTGGTGGTATTCGAGTAGATATCGTACAATTTTCCGTCTGGACGCTTGTCCGTTGTACGATAAACCGTCCACAATTCTTTATACGTCTTGACCTTTGGAGCCATGATTACCTGATGAAATGCGGTTTTCAATGCTGCACCTTTCAACCCATCTGTACGCTGATAATAAGTTCCAGTACCATTTGGACCCTGCGCCCAGATAACAGAGGATGTGAATACAAGTACACCTACAAATATCTGTCTTTTTATGTTTCTTAATTGCATCACGAATCTGAGATATGTAAATATTGATGATATGAACGAGAACAAAGTTGTCACATTTGCCCGATACGAACAAAGTATAAGTCATGTCTACGACAAAAATACAAAGATTTTTACGCTTACGGAACATTACTGCATACTTTTTCTTCCTTATAGGTAAACCGTTTGTGCAGCTGAAAGCACACATACTTGAGGGAAAACAGACTGTTTTGGTGAACAAAACAGTCTATTTTACACCACAAAACAGTCTGTTTTGAATGCTTCATGTGTTTCTTTCGTACCTATAGATGCTTCGGACAACAAGGGTGCAACGATGTTCTGAGGTCGTATCTACAAAAAGCATGCGTCCAAAACGACAAAAAAAAATCCTAACGTTGTGCTTATTCCGTAGGCTCAAAATAGGAGAAACAATCCGCCTAAGCCCTACGAGAACACAACGTTAGGAATGCTAACTCTTCGCTAAATACTAAAAGGTGATGAGTCGAGAACCGTCCTCTTGCTCCATGATGTGTACCTTTACGGCGTCTTTTGGCAACAAGTCTTCTATCAATTCGGGCCACTCTAAGAAACAAAGTCGCCCACTGTAGAAGTAATCTTCATAGCCCATATCAAACACTTCTTCTACCTTTTTTATCCGATAAAAATCGAAATGGTAAATCGAGTCGTCTAACTTGTTTGAATAGTACTCATTCACAATGGAGAAAGTGGGCGACGTAATGACATCGTCTACCTGCAAACACTCACAAATAGCCTTGATAAAAGTGGTCTTCCCTGCACCCATTTTTCCGTAAAAAGCAAATACATTGCCTTTACCCATGTTATCAATAAACTGCTGTGCAGCCTCATGAATATGATCTAATGATTCAATTTTAATATCCATATCATTATTGTTTTAATTTTTTACTGTCTGTTCTTTGGTCTTAACTCGTTTTTTCGGTGTCAACGTAATGAGTGGCACCAACATTTCTTCCATACTAATGCCTCCATGCTGAAAAGTATCTTTGTAATAAGCTACATAATAATTATAGTTGTTGGGATAAGCCAAGAAGGTGTCACCCGTAGCAAATACATAAGTTGTGCTAATATTCGGTGACGGCAATTGCGCTAAAGCTGGCTTTTTGATTGTAAACACTTCTTTGGCTGAATAATTGAGGTTTTTGCCTAATTTATAGCGCAAATTCGTATTCGTATTACGGTCTCCAATAATTTTAACAGGTTTTGAAGCCCTGATACTGCCGTGGTCGGTCGTTAAAATGACTTTATAATTTGCCTGTGCCAAGAGCTTCATCAGCTCTGACATCATGGAGTGTCGAAACCAACTCTTCGTGATACTCCGATAAGCAGATTCGTTGTTTGCCAATTCTCGCACCATCTTAGATTCCGTACGTGCATGAGAGAGCATGTCGATGAAGTTGACTACCAAGACATTCAAATCGTTTTTGGACAGTTCGTGCAGTTGGTCAAAAAACTTATCTGCACCGCCCGAATCATTCACCTTATGATAACTAAAACTGTCATGACGCCGATAACGCTCTATCTGCGTCTTTATCAACGGTGCTTCATTCAGGTTTTTGCCTTCCTCTTCATCTTCATCAACCCATAAATCGGGGAACATTTCAACAATTTGTTGTGGCATCAATCCGCTGAAAATAGCATTGCGCGCGTACTGTGTTGCCGTGGGTAGGATGCTACAGTATAGGTCATCGTCTATCTCGAACATATCACTCAAATCGTTGGCAATAGCTCGCCATTGGTCATATCTAAAGTTGTCTATGACTATAAGGAACACTTTTTCACCTTGATCGAGCAGAGGGAATATCTTTGTCTTAAAGATATCTGGGCTGAGTAGTGGACGATTTGCTTGATGAGGAGCTACCCAATCCAGATAATGTTTGCTTATATATTTGGCAAAACCTTGGTTGGCATCCTCCTTTTGCATTTGCAACATTTCTGTCATGTTACTATTTGCGGCACTCAACTCCAGTTCCCAATGTACCAATCGCTTGTAGATACTTTTCCAGTCTTCAAGCGTTTGGCAGTCCATCATCTGCATGGCAATAGCTTGAAAACTTTGTTGATACCCTGATTGTGTGACCTCTGTTACAATTTCTCGCCGATGGATGTTCTTTTTAAGCGTTAGAAGAATTTGGTTTGGATTAACAGGTTTAATCAGATAATCAGCAATTTTCGACCCGATGGCTTGCTCCATGATATTCTCCTCTTCGCTCTTCGTCACCATTACCACAGGGGTTGCCGGATGAATCTCCTTGATTTGCTGTAAGGTTTCAAGCCCTGTAAGACCGGGCATCATTTCATCGAGCAACACCAAGTCGAAGGTCTGTTCCTGACAAGCCTCGATGGCATCCGCACCATTGCTCACTGTGACCACTTCGTAACCTTTCTTTTCCAAGAAGAGAATATGCGCACGAAGCAAGTCAATCTCATCATCTACCCACAATAATAATCCGTTACTCATCTCTAAAATCCTTCTAAATCATAATATTCATCACCAAAATCTATCACTTTAGGCTCTGCTTTTTTCTTCTTCTTTTTATTCTTATCCGTAGTTTTATCTACGGTCTTGGGCTTGGCTGTCTTGTCTTTAGCAGTTTTGCCATCCTCAAAATAGATAATCGTCTCACCCACTCGTTGTGGTTGTTGCTTATTCGGCTCTTGCTTAGACTTTGCTTTAGCAGGCTGAACAGGTTGGGTTGGCACCTTTTGGGGCGAATTTTTCGCATTCGCTGGCAACTGCTTTGTCGACTTTGTTTTAGCAGAATCGGCTGGCAGCGGCGTCTTTGAAGTTGTACGAGGAGCCAATGGAATCACCGTTTCTCCACTGTTGCTTTCCTTTTTAGGTTGTTCTACTGGAATGATTGTACCGCCTTGATGATTCGATGACTTGTCATTTTCCGTTGGAAGAACATAAGTACCGCTGTCCAAAGGCTTGCTTTCCAAACCGTTGTCAATAAAGGTAGCATCATCGAGCAACCTATCTACCTCTTCAAGAGTGGGCTTAGGTTGTGCCTGTGTCTTTACCTCTGTGGGCTCGGTCAATAACTGGAAAGTACTAATCTTTAATGGAGCAAAGTGCTTGGTATAATATTTATCGTAATCATCGTAACTGAAATTTGTTCCCAACAGTTCAAGATTCACATCACTGATGACAAAAGTACGGGCGTGCTTCAATAGGGATGCCAGCTCTCTCTGCTTATGAAAAGCACGTGCATATTGCAAGGCTTCATCGAAATTGAGAAATCCTGCTATCTTCATGAGATGCAAACCAAAATCGTCTTGCGTTATGACGACATCGAAATTACGAACCACATACTGGGTAAAGTTGTATTTGGCGACACGATATAGCAACTGATTTTCATTCACAGAGTCAGGATGATAAGCGATCATAAACGTAAAATTGGTGTTGCGCTCGTTGCTAAATGTTCGCTTGGCAATCGAGTCACTATCACTTAACACAGCTGCCCGACGCGACCACACATCACCTATATCGAACTTACCTCCACGCAACTTCCGACCAGCCTGCACACCGTTGATAATCATACCCGCCAAAGGACTGAGTTTACTCTCGGGATATTTTTTCACCAACGTATGAAGATCTGCCAAGCATTGAGTAGCATCACCACGATTCAACTTACCCAATCCACCTATAAAAAGGAATTTATCACGGTTTGCACCCAGTGGGAAACGTGTCTCGGAAATGTGCGTATTCGCCAGCACCTCATCGTATCGGTCGGCTTTGAAAGCGTTGTATGTGGCAGCATAAATCGAGTCTTCAATGTGTACACCCAACTTTGCATTCTCCTGAAAATAGGGGTCAGTGAGCAAAACAGTCCACTCACTCTTCGGAAATTGCGTCTTTAAGCGTTGCACGTAACCGTTTGCCACAGCCGGTTGATGTAGCCTCGAATAGAGCAAGAATAAATGATAGTAAGCCAAATCCATGTGCTCGTACGTTGGATATTGCTCTACCAATCGTCGTAAGGCTTTCTCTCCAAGGCGTAAGTTATCTAATTTATCCTTGAATATCACCCCTGCATGATACAAACCATCCATAATCAGTTGGTTGCTGGCAGCCACTTGATCTGGGGTAAAGGGTATCTGAGCCAAATAAAAAGCACGCTGATGAGGGTCGCTTTGCGCACTATCGGGAACCTGTTGCAAAGAGTCTTCCATACTCTCTTGCTGCCGAATGGAGTCAAGTTGCAATTCTGATAGTTCTTGTTGCTGCCCTAAAGAGACAACAGTCTTGTTGATACGCTGCCAATTATCTACATTTTCTCGCTTTCCCCACAAACGTTGAAATGCCGTTTTGCCTTGGTTAACTGCCATGGGATTGTAAAAGTACCACTCTCCAGACCGTTGTCCGTTGACATTAGGCAATGTGTTACGCTTCGTCATCCTTTCCTGTGGGTCAAAGGGAGTATTGAAATCGTCTTGTGATTCCTGTCTTGTTGATTGCATCGCCAACAAGTCTGCTTCTTCTTTTTCTTTCTTTTTCAACGCCTTGATTACCCTGTCTATTGCCGCATTACGTTGCGCTTCGGGCATTTTAGCCAAGATTTGCAATGAATCTTGCAGCTGCACTGCATTCGTATATGGCACCAACTCATCCAGTATTTCGGAGCGTCGAGCCATTTGTCCATAGTCTTCACGATCCTTATCTAAAAGACCTATTGCCTCTCCATAACACCGTTTGGCATCGTCATACTTCTCACGATTCCAATACAAATCACCCAATTTCAACAGTAACACGCCTTTCTCAATGCCAGAACGTGTAGCACGTTTGTTGCCTTCTTCGAACGCATCAATGGCTCTTAACGTATCCTTTTGTCCCAAATAGATGTTACCTATGGCATAATACACCTGATCTAAATAATCTTTGTTATTGTCATTGGCAGCCATGCGGTGCAGCTTACGAATCATTTGATGCCCCTGTGTTCCAGCCATCACTTTGGTCATGGCTATCCGTGCATTAAACTCAATCTGATAAGGTGGATGCAACCTGATGACTCGTCGATAAGCCTGATAGGCAAGTTCTTTTTGATTGATAGCCTCGTACAACTGTCCCAACAAGAAATACTGTCGTGCTTTCTGTCGACGGCGCATCTCATGTTTGATAACTTTACGAAGATAGGGAATGGCTTTTGCATACTCCTTCGTATGGATATAATAATCGGTATAAGTATAATCCCATTCCTTTTGGGCTTGCCAATGCACTGAGTCTCGCTCCATATTGCGAATAACATCCTCCGCATCGTATAACCATCCTTGTTCTATATAGCTTTTTGCCAACCATGCACGTGCCCTTCCATAAATAGAAGGTTGCGTTTGATAAAGTCTACTCATGTAAGAAAAGGTAGATACAGCTTCATCAAAAGCCCCAGAATGAAATTGAGCACGCCCCATCAACATCCATGCTTTCCACAAAAACGGATTATACTCTTTCCGATTGAGCCATTCTTTGTCCTTTGCAGTCTTACGCTTTCCTGACCGCCATTCGGGTCTTTTCTTGATGCTATGCAGTTTGATAGCCTTCTTACTTTTCTCCACCGCACGTTCAAAGTTCGCCTTTCCCAGCTCTCTACTGCTTTTACTTCCCACAGGATAAAGCGGAAGAAGTTCTGTAAAATTGTCCTGATGACCATTCTCTTTCTCTAAAGAGGCATCAATATAAGCCACAGTTCCATTGTAATACGTGTTATAGCGCGCATTAAAAGCATGCCACCACCTGCTCCGCGCAGTGTTCTTCTGCGTGGAACAACCTGATACTAAGAATAAAAGTATTATTATCTGAATCAGGAAAGCGACATATCTAAGCTGCCATAACCTCATTATTAATAAACTTATTCCTTAACACTTTTATTGCTTTGAGCAAACCATAAATCAAGATACTCACAAAGATAATAGCGGCACCTGACGGAATATTCAGCATGTAACTAATGCTTAGTCCTATCAAACAATCTATCCAACCAAAGAAGATACTCCACAAAATCATTCGTTTGAAACGATATGTAAACAGATTAGCAGTCATCTGTGGGATGGTGAGCAAGCTAATAGCCAGCACAATGCCCACCATTCGGAGGGTGGCAACAATGGTCATGGCAATTAAAATCATCATGAGATATTCAATGGCTGTTACTGGCAATTGCTGCGATTGTGCAAAACGGCTGTCGAAAGCAACGCTAAGAATGGCTCTAAAAAGTAAGGTAAACACAACTATCACAAAAACCGTGAGTACCAACAGAAACAAAATATCAGCAGAACCTATCGACAAGATGCTACCAAACAGAAAAGAAGGAAGGTCGGGAAGGAACCCCGGTGTAAGGTAACAACAAATGATTCCTACACTCATCCCAAGCGTCCAAAACATAGCAATGGCAGAGTCAATGCGCACATTGTACTGGTTGGACATCCATTGAATGCCACATGCGCTAAAAATAGCAAATGCCAAAGCAGACAAAATAGGGTTGACTCCCAACAGAACTCCCATTCCTACTCCTCCGAACGAGGCATGAGTGATGCCACCACTAATGAGGACTAATCGACGTGCCACAATGTAAGTTCCGATAAAACCACATAAGACACTTGCCAAGAGAGCGCCAATCAGTGCATTTTGAAAGAAAGTATAGCTCAATATTTCCATTCTTAACTATTGCTCATCAACATTATTACCTCATCTTTGAGCTGATTAGGAAGATTGATACCACGCAGGATAAGACTTCTATTCCAATCTTTTACCTCCTCCTGTCGCATCGTTTCCAGTATTTCTGCAAACTCCTTCACCTCTTCATCCGTATAAGCATCCGCTGCCCTTCCCTGATAACAATCCAACTCTTCGTCATTAAAATATTCTATTTCTTTAGTGGCTGCCTCCATCATGCAGACTTGCTCGCAACGATTGTCTATGCCATCACAGGTAGCACACGAATGTGCAGGCAATGCCACCTCTTCGTGATGGTCGCCCGACTTTGAAGCAAAAAAGCCGAACAAAGCAGCAACAACGCCTATTCCTATTAACAAAAGAACGAGAAAAATCATGTGGTTAATTTTTAGAATTACTTGCTTTCTTCGATTTCAAACCCAACACTTCGCAAATCATTCCAAAACTGTGGGTAAGATTTGGAGACCACTTCTGGATGATTGATGCGCAACCCGGGGAACTTAATTGCCGCTGGTGCAAAAGCCATCGCCATTCGATGATCCTCATAGGTGTCTATGGGTTCGAAAGAAGGTTCACACCTTTCCCCATTCCAGACAAGTTCACTCTTATTTTGTTCTTTGATGACATACCCCAACTTACGCATTTCTACCTTCAATGCCTCCAGTCGATTGGTTTCTTTGATGAGCAGTGTTGACAGTCCAGTAAATAGAAAAGGAATATCCAAAACGGCACAACAGACCACAAAAGTCTGTGCCAAATCAGGACAATTCACAAAGTCATATTCCAATCTTGGCAGATTTCGTTCATGTCGTGTAATCCGCATTCCTGCCGAGTGAGTATCATCGGCCTCCTCCACTTCTGTCTTGACGCTTAACAATGAAAAGAGATAGCGCAACACAGAATCGCCTTGTTTAGAACCATCCAATAAGCCTGGCAGAAAAAAGGTATTGTCACGATGCGTAGAAAGTGCCAATATCTCGTACCAATACGATGCTGCACTCCAATCGCTTTCTATGTAATAGGTGCAGGGAGCATAAGGCTTAGGGCGCACAGCAATGGTATCTATGTCGGTCCACTCAACTTCAGCCCCAAACTGTTGCATCACCCAAAGTGTGAGATCTATATAAGGGCGCGAAATCATGCCATTGGTCAACTTGATGTTTAAGCCTTTCGGAAGGACAGGACCTAACATGAGCAAGGCGGATACATATTGCGAACTCACATTGCCAGGCATCTCGATATCACCACCAGCCAACTGCTTTCCATGAATGCGAAGAGGAGGATAACCGTCTTCGCCCATGTATTCGATATCGGCGCCTAAATAGCGAAGGGCATCTACCAAAGGTCCTATGGGACGATGTTGCATTCTTTCTGTTCCTGTAAGCACATGTTCCCCCTCGGATATGGAAAGGAATGCAGTAAGGAAACGCATGGCAGTTCCCGCCGCCTTGATATCTATCACTGTTGGCATGTGCATGATCGCATTCATGATGACTTGCGTATCATCACAGTCGGAAAGATGATGTGGCTGAACCTTTCCACCCGACAAAGCATGGATAATCAAAGCTCGATTGCTCACACTCTTCGAGGGTGGCAATTGAACGGTATGATTAAAATAGCTCGGAGCCGTAATCTTATATTGTGTCATCTTGTCTTTTTTATCGTATCGTTTGAATAGGCAATTGATATACCTCGTCGTCCTCGTATCTCAAAGCTCGACTCTTAGAACGATTTTTCTTTGGACCTGGTATCAATGGACTGTAATACAAGACTTGTCGAATACGGTCTTTCTGTTCCTTTGTAAACCGAAATCCATACCCAATGGCATAGTCCATGATGTTGTCGGCATCGAATGTTTCGCCCGCACAATTATTCCTCATCACCAATCTTTTCATGTCCACCTGCCGCTTGTGCATAAAACGAAGGTAATTATTAAGCCACTCATTATAGTTCACTTTGTTGTATGAAGGCGTATCTTTACAGTAGTCTGTATCGAAACATTCGTCGATAGCCTCATAATTTCCATTTACTTTCTTCTCCGTGAAAGTGTGATGCAGCCCCAAGTAATGCCCCAATTCATGCGCTAAAGTAACATTCACATCAGTAGATAGATATTGATAGCCACTTTTGCCTTTATCGCTTAACTGATAACGAGTAGACTCTGAATTGATAAAGGTGCTATTGATAGAAGTACAATAGGCAAAGCTAAGATTCTTCTTTGTAAGGTAAGAACGCTGAATTGTTTCCAAACCTTCCAACGAAGTACTACCCTTGACAACATAAGGTAGATGGCTAATGCCTAATATCTGCGCATTTTTTTCAGAACTGAAATGATACAAAAATACGTTGATGTACTCATTGGGTTCCCAAAGGTATTTGACATACTTCCTATTATTGTCGTTCATAAACTCTTGGACATCAATGGGATACTTCCCTGTGTATTTGATATAATCAACACCGGGTGTCTTCAAACGGTGCCCCTTCTCATCATATTGAGCAAGAAAGAAGCGGACACGAATATTTTCACTCTCTCCATAAATCTGCCCCTGATACAACTCATTGAGATAAACAACCAACGATTGGATGCGAGACACAGGTACATACTGGGTCGGGTCATCAATATCTTGATAAAGAACATGAAATATAAGGGGCAATTGATAGATATAATCATCATTGAGCGTTGCCTTTGTATCATCATCGTCTTCATCTACCACCTGCGAATAATCCTTCTTTGCAAGCCCGTCATTGTCATCATTACAAGCCCCCAAGACGCTGCAAAGCAGTAGAAATAGATAGATATAATATTTCATGAACGTGGGTACATTTGGTTGAATGCAAAGTTACGAAATTATCAACGAATGACAAGAGGAATTCAAAGTTATCTCGTTAAATAATCCTTTTTAGAATAAAAATCAAAACATATATTTGCAGATATCCATAAAAGTATATATCTTTGCAGCACTTTAAGAGTTAGTTCGGGATTTGGCGCAGTTGGTAGCGCACACGTCTGGGGGGCGCGAGGTCGCTGGTTCGAGTCCAGTAATCCCGACAAAAGCAACAAGCTGTGATAAAATTATCACAGCTTTTTTGTTGTATAAACACTTGATATTATTTTGAATTATCTTGACAAATGGCGTTAAATGCTTCGAGTATTTTCGACAACCAAATCTTTTGTCGGAAATATCGCCTTATTTTTAATAGTTAGATAAATTGTTGTATTTCAATCAGTTTCATTGTTTTCCACTTTTATGCCATGCTCCTTTCGAAGTTAGAGCATTGGGATAAGGGCATTAACCCATGGAGATTGGCAGACTAAATGGTGCAAACAACCGCTCTATTATCATGACATAACACGGCGAAGAGATGAAAAAACGCAAAAAAGTCATTGTTTTTTGCTTTTTTGCAACATGGTTTAGCATCTTTTGGTGGTACAATTTGCCTTTTCACCCTTTTACACTACCCCTTGAATTTCTATTTTCAAGATTTTGAAGTGCTTGTTTTTGTGACTTTTTATTGACACAACAAAATATCAAAACGAATGGAATAACAAGCAACACATCTTTGGATGCAGCATCTTAATATTGGCAGTTTACACACTATATGCTATAAAAAAAAGAACATTGTTGTCACATTAATGTTTTAATTTATATATTTGCAAGAATTTTATGAACACCAAACACCCTATAAACCCTATCATCCCATGCAGCTAAAAGCTATGGCAAGCGAACATAACACCAGACGTTCTGTCAATTTCGACCTACTGAAAGTAATGGCCATGTTTTCCATTATTGTGATTCACTATTATAGTCACTATGTTTTCAAAGTACATCCATACTTTGCAGTGTCTACTGATTATTTAACTCCTCCCTTAGTTCTCAACTACATCTTTTCGGAGATATTCTACCTCTTCAGCCATATTGCCGTAAATTGTTATGTACTTGTGACAGGCTATTTTATGATAGACAAATCGTTTAAGTTAAGTCGTTTGTCCCTATTATGGATAAAAGTGTTTTTCTATTCTGTTGCCATATTCCTAATATTTGTTTACTTTGGATTAGAGAAATGGAATGTCGGTAGCATGAACAAGGTTCTATTTCCCATTACATCACAAATGTATTGGTTTATTACCAATTACGTTGCACTGCTCATTTTTGCTCCCATACTCAACGCTTTTGTTCGTCAAACAAACCGAAATCAATATATATACGTACTCATTGGCATGGGTGCAATTAGTATAACCATTTACAAATTTCCACTTGGCGATGTTTATGGTGGGAGTTATGGTTTGCTATGGTTTGTCTACTTATACCTCACAGCAGGATATCTTAAACTGCATACTCGTGCTAAGGGACACTATGGTTGTAAAGCTATAATTGCTGCAAGCATTACAATGATAGTGCATGGGCTACCTGCCCTTTGGTTGTTGATACAACATAAAAATGGGCTAAAAGCATTTGGCTTTCATTACAATGGGCTTGTATTTTTCTTTAGTCTTTACTTTTTTCTTTGGATAAGAGGTATCAATATGCAAAGTAACAAGATAGCAAAACGACTTTCGCAAATTACTCCTTACACACTTGCGGTGTATTTGCTTAGCGACAACCCTATGGTTAGAAAGATATTATGGCAATATTGCAGAACATGGAATGATAATTTCAGTCAAGTGTTGTTTCTTCCCAAAATGCTGTTTACCTGTATGGTCATTTTCCTTACATGCATCATGATTGACTACTTGCGTAACAAAGCATTTAAATGGTTAAGAATTGAGCGTGGGGTAAAGACCTGTTCGGACAGAATAGAACAGCTTATAAAACGATGTGTGAGCAATGATAGCAATGTAACAATGACAAGTTGAGAAAACATTTGCTACCCTGCTTTCTCTATTCGAAACAAAAACAAAGATGTCCTAAAGACAAAAGTTTCCTACCTTAAGAAAGTAGGAAACTTGAGATATGGTTTACAACAGCGCCTTGAACTTTGCGTCTAAGGTTGCCTTTGATGCAGCACCCACAAACTTATCAACCAGTTCTCCTCCCTTAAAGAAAAGAATAGTGGGAATGCTACGCACGCCAAACTCCATGGCTAAGTCGTCATTTTCTTCTACATCGCACTTGCCAACTACAATTTTTCCGTCGTAATCTTCTGCCAATTCAGAGATCACTGGACCCACTGCACGACAAGGACCACACCATGTTGCCCATAAATCTACAACTAATGGCAAATCACCATTCTTATAATTCTCAAAGTTTTTTGATGTAATTTCTACTTCCATTTGTTTTCTTTTTATGTTCGGTTATTATTTACAAAAATAGATGTTTATACTGAAACCTGCAAATAATACAGCATATTAATTTACCAGATAGCTCATATCTGGATGACTTTCAACATATCGTATCAATTCATGACTGAGACTGATATTTCTTATATTAGAGTGCAGCAGTACACTTGCATTGCGTTTCTTGTCGACTATTTGGAAACATAGTTGGGTACTTCCTGGACTATCTGCCAACATGGCGGTAATGTCGCTGACCATGACATCATCTATCGTGTCGCTATTCATCACAATAGTAAACTTTTCTATACGCTTATCCTTCACCGTTTGTAGATATTGCACGTCCTGAATACGGAGGTCATAGAAGTCACTGTCGCGAAAACGCTGTGTACACTTACCTATTAAATAAATAGTACTACCCACAATCATCATGCCCTTCCATTTTCCCCATTCTTCTCCAAAGAACGCTAATTCTCCCGAACCACTGAAGTCCTCAATGGTAACAAATCCGCAGGGCTTACCCGTCTTAGTGAATTTGTCCTTTACGTCTGTTATCATTCCTCCAAAAACGATATTGGATTTTTTGGACAACTCTGCCCTATCTGCCAACTCACAGCACTGTGTATTACACATTGTCTTCAGGACAATGCTGTATTCGTCTAAGGGATGCGCCGACAGATAAATGCCAACGAGTTCATGCTCCTTATTTAATCTTTCTATATTACTCCACAATTCGGGCTTTGGAATGGCAGGTGTGGCTATTTCAACCGCATTTTCACCACCGAAGAGCGAATGTTCCAATTCCGATTTCTTCGTCTGATACAGCTGTCCATAGCGCACCAACGTCTCCACGAACAACTCACCTTTGGCGTTTGCGGTAAAATAGCTTTCACGAGGAAGACCAAAGCTATCAAAGCCACCGCTCAATGCCAAACTTTCAAAAGCCTTTCTGTTCACATTCGTAAAGTCCACTCTCTGCACGAAATCGAAGATGTCTTTATAAGCTCCATGTGCTTCACGCTCGTCAATAATGGCTTTGGCGGCAGCATTACCCATACCCTTGATAGCTGCTAACCCAAAGCGAATCTCGCCATGATGATTTACACCAAACTTCTCGTAACTCTCATTTACATCGGGTCCAAGCGTTGCTATGTTCATCGACTTACACTCATCCATGAGTTTAGACACCTCTGTAATCTGATCCTTACGACGACTCATAATGGCTGCCATGAACTCCGCAGGATAATGTGCCTTAAGGTAAGCCGTTTGAAATGCTACCCAAGAATAGCATGCTGCATGGGATTTGTTGAACGCATAAGATGCAAACTTTTCCCAATCTGCCCATATCGAATCGAGTATTTTAGGGTCGTAACCATTCTTCTTCCCTCCTTCAATAAACTTAGGTTTCATGGCATCTACTATTGCCTTCTTCTTCTTACCCATCGCTTTACGCAGTGCATCACTCTCACCACGTGTAAAGTTAGCAAGCAATCGGGACAGAAGCATCACTTGCTCTTGATAGACAGTAATGCCATAAGTATCCTTCAGATACTTTTCCATAATAGGAATGGGATAGGAAATAGGCTCAAGACCCTTTTTACGAGCAATGAACGAAGGAATATTGTCCATAGGTCCGGGACGATAAAGGGCATTCATCGCTATCAAGTCACCAAACTTCGTAGGACACAGTTGCCGCAGATAGTTTTGCATACCAGACGACTCAAACTGGAATGTACCAATAGTTCGTCCTTCTTGATACAATTGATACGTCAGCTCATCATCAATCGGAATGTTGTCAAGATCAATATCAATGCCTCTTGTTAATTTAACATTCTTTACCGCCTCTTTTAACTCAGAAAGTGTTTTCAGCCCCAAGAAGTCCATTTTAATGAGACCTGTTTCTTCTATCACATGGCCATCATACTGAGTACAGTTCGTCTTTTCATCCTTAAAATCAGGATCATCGGCTGTTGAGATAGGCACCCAATCACTTATAGGGTCTCTACAAATAATAAATCCACAAGCATGGATACCTGTTCCTCGCACCGTTCCTTCCAACATTTTGGCATATTTTATCGTGTTGCTCTCACGTATGTCGGTAGACGCCTCCGCATCTCGCAACTCTGGTGTACACTTAATGGCATTGATTAAGTTCATTTTCAATCCATCAGGAAGACGGTCAGGAATAGCTTTACACAAAGCATTCGAACGATTGAGAGGAAGTTTTTCTACGCGAGCCACATCCTTAATCGAGTTTTTGGTCGCCATACTACCATAGGTGATAATATGCGCACAATTCTCGTGTCCATATTTGTCCATCACCCATTTTAGCACTTTGCCTCGCCCATCATCATCAAAATCGGTATCTATATCAGGCAATGAAATACGGTCGGGATTGAGGAAACGTTCAAACAGCAAATCATATTTCAACGGATCTATCTTGGTGATTCCCAAACAGTACGCCACTACAGAACCAGCAGCCGAGCCTCGCCCCGGACCAACCATCACGCTTAATTCTTCACGAGCGGCACGAATAAAGTCCGAAACGATTAAGAAATAGCCAGGGAAACCCATCGTCTTCATGACATGTAGTTCAAAACGAATACGGTCGTCTATCTCTTTTGAAAAAGAATCTCCATAAATTTTTCTGGCTCCCTCATAAGTCAACTGCTCCAAATAATCAGCTTCAAACTTAATGCGGTACATCTTTTCATACCCACCTAAATGTTCTATTCGCTTTAGTGAATCGGCTTCCGATAGCGGATTCTCGCCATTCTCATCGGTGGTAAACTCTCGATACAAGTCTTCTTTGCTAAACTTCTGTTCCCATTCTTCTTCGGTACCAAATGATTTTGGTATGGGAAAGTTAGGCATAATGGGATCATGGTTGATAGAATAGGCTTCAACTTTATCAAGAATTTCTAAAGTATTCGTCAAAACCTCTGGTAAATCATCGAACACTTGGTTCATCTCAGCCCGAGTCTTAAACCACTCTTGCTTAGAATACAGCATACGAGTAGGGTCGTCCAAATCTTTTCCAGTAGACAAACACAACAGGTGGTCGTGCGCTTCTGCATTGTCTTGGTCGACAAAGTGTACGTCATTGGTGCAAATTACCTTAACACCATACTCTTTAGCTAACTCCAATATCACCTTATTAGCACGTTGCTGTAACGGATAAGCCTCCCTATTGGCACGGATATGCGGGTCTTTTACTTCATGTCGTTGTATCTCTAAATAATAGTCTTCACCAAAAACACGCTTATACCATTCTATCGTTTCCCGCACTCCTTCCATATCGCCTTTTAAGATTTTACGAGGAACTTCACCAGCAAGACATGCCGAGGAAACAATCAAGTCTTCGTGATACTTTTCCAAATCTGCACGATCCGTTCGTGGACGCATGTAATAACCATCAACCCAAGAACGACTTACCAACTTAATAAGATTTTTGTAGCCGTTGTAATTCTTCGCCAATACGATAAGGTGATAGCCACTCATATCGCCCATTTCTTTGACTTTATCCTGCTTGGTACGACGTGCGACATACATCTCACAGCCAAAGATGGGCTTAAAGGGTTGCTTTCCTTCAGCTTTGAGTTTTTTATTGACACTATTGGTATAATCGAAAAATTCCTTAATGCCAAACATATTTCCATGGTCGGTAATTGCCATACCTTGCATACCATCGGCAACTGCCTTATCTACAAGGCGTTTGATAGGGGATTGACCATCCAAAATAGAGTAATATGTATGGACGTGAAGGTGTACGTAATCATTCATCTGCTCATCATTTTTGAAGCGTAAAGATACTCAATATCACAGAACTGACCAAAAGAATAACTTTATTATTTGTGGATTTTACAAAAAACATTTACCTTTGCCAATACATTCCATTCATCTATCACCGCATGATAAAGAGAATTAAGAAATTAAAGAAAATCCGAATACATCGAGAGGGAACCGACACACTTATTTGGGGTTTCATCGCCATTGCAGCCATAGATTTGCTCTTGTGGCGAGCATTTGACACAAAAATTCCCTTTTATGTCTTTACTGCTGTCTTCGGTATTATATACGGTATCGTACTCAATTTTTTCCAATGTCCTGTGCGTTTCTTCCCTTCGGAGGATACAGAAAACATTGTAGTAGCACCTGCAGATGGAAAAATTGTCGTCATTGAAGAGGTAGAAGAAAATATTTATTTCCACGAGCGACGTCTCATGATTTCTATCTTTATGAGCCTTTTCAATGTTCATGCTAACTGGTTTCCTGTCGATGGACATGTAAAACTTGTACACCATCAAGATGGAAATTATCATAAAGCTTGGTTACCCAAGGCCAGTGAAGAGAATGAACACAGTGATGTCATCATTACCACACCAAACGGGAAAGACATTTTGTGTCGCCAAATAGCAGGAGCAATGGCACGCCGCATTGTAACATACGCAAAAGAAGGAGAAGATTGTTATATTGACGAACATTTAGGCTTCATCAAGTTTGGCTCGCGCGTTGACGTCTATCTTCCAATTGGCACAGAAGTTTGCGTGAAGATGGGACAAAAGACCGTAGGAGATCAAACCATAATAGCCAAACTGAAGTAAACTATCCATACCCAAATCAGTTTTGTACAAAAGGATTGGATCATCAATTTTTAATAGATTGAAAAAATATGAATCATTTTATAGCCTCAAATATTCCCAATGCACTTACCTGTAGCAACCTTATTTCAGGCTGCATCGCTACACTTTGTGCTTATTCGGGCAACACACAGATGGCACTGATATGGATACTGATTGGTGCCACATTCGACTTTTTTGACGGCATGTCTGCACGACTACTCAAAGTATCCTCCCCCATTGGGAAAGAACTTGATTCGCTTGCAGACGTCGTGACCTTTGGTGTAGCCCCATCAACAATGATTTACTACACGCTAAGTGTTATTGACTATCCCTCTTTCCTACAATCTCCACCGCAATATTCGTTTGACGTTTATCGAACTGTGATTCCTTATTTGGCGTTTCTCATGGCAGCTTTCTCTGCCTTGCGACTTGCAAAATTCAATATTGACCAACGCCAGACCGATTCGTTCATCGGCTTGCCAACACCAGCCAATGCGCTCTTTTGGGGAGCACTCATCTTGACTAATCCCTATTGGATAGAAAATAATTCATGGTCACTCTTTTGCATTTTAGCACTCATGCTCACGAGTTGTTATCTTTTGGTTTGTGAACTTCCCATGTTTGCCTTGAAATTTAAGCACTGGACTTGGAAGGGTAACACCATTCGATACAGTTTCATGATTCTCACGATCATCGTACTTTGCTTATTTGGTGTATTGAAAGGCTGGTGGATAGTCATTGCCTGCTATTTCCTTATCTCTCTATATCTTTATATCACAGGCAAATCTAAACGTATCTCCAAATAAGACTCAACAAAACGCATCCTTATGATTTTCAAAATCATTCTTATCCTATTTCTTTTAGGATTGCTCTTTATAAGTTTGTCAGCTATCAGAGTAATCGCCTTTTTTAGAAAAGGTATGCAACAATTTAAGCAGCAAACTCAACAGCAAAATACACAGCAACGGCAGCAACAACATAGATATTCCAACGGACAAGTTGTGGTTGACCACCGCAATGCAGAAGAGGCAAATAAAAAAATATTTAAGAAGAACGAAGGTGAGTATGTTGACTTTCAAGAAGAACCCATCCATGACGAGAAAGAACAACAACTCTGATGCATAAGCGGAGTTACGCATTCTTTCCAAAATAGTCTCGCACTTCTGCTTCAAAAATCCTTCGCTTCTGCTTCAAAAGTTCGACACTTTAAGAAAAACTGTAGCTTTCTGTCAAGACTATGAGATGTATCCAAGACGATACACCTCATAGACATTATAAAAAAAACACTTTAATCATGCACCAAAGTGCCAATGGCTTCGCCACTGATGACTTTCTTCAAATTGCCATATACATCCATATTAAAGACATAAATGGGCAGATGATTCTCCCTGCACATGGTGGTTGCCGTTAAATCCATCACCTTGAGATGACGGTGATAAATTTCATCAAACGTTATTTCATCAAACTTCTGAGCCGTTGGGTCTTTCTCTGGATCAGCCGTGTACACACCATCTACGCGAGTTCCCTTAAGCATCACGTCAGCTTCTATCTCTATTCCACGAAGTGAACTACCCGTGTCAGTAGTAAAATAAGGTGAACCTGTGCCACAAGAGAAAATACAAATAGTACCGTTCTCCATAGCCTCAATGGCTTTCCACTTATTATAAAACTCACCAATAGGCTCCATACGGATGGCAGTCATCACTTTTGTTTTCACTCCAATAGCACCCAATGCAGAACTTAAAGCCAAAGAATTGATGACCGTAGCGCACATTCCCATTTGATCACCTTTTACCCGATCGAAGCCTTTTTGCGATCCACTCAACCCTCGGAATATGTTACCTCCACCAATCACAATACCTATTTGCACGCCCATGTCGTGAACTTCCTTGATTTGTCGAGCATAGTCCGACAGACGTTCTGCATCAATACCATAGTTTTGCTTGCCCATAAGGCTCTCTCCACTCAACTTTAACAAGATTCGTTTGAACTTTACCATATCATTTAATAAATTAATAATTTTTCTTCTTCGTATGAATAAATGCTACTTCTTTGAACGAATAAGTACGCAAATGCCCTTGCTCATCTCTTAAAAGTAATTGCCCTTGCTCATTCACCCCTTCAAGAATAGCCATAAAGATTCCATTAGAATCTTGGTAGAGATGCGCTTCCCCTTTTCGATACAGCGCTTCATGATAGGGCTTGACTACATATTTTTGAGGGTCGATTGAAAGCAAATCGAGCTGTCTTGCAAATGAATCAATGAGCCGATCTAACAATTTTTCTCGATTCATCTCATGCTTCAGAATCTGAAAAAGTGAGATCGGATTAGGTGCATCGCTCAAGAATCTGGCTTGATTGACATTCAATCCAATACCAAAGATGCTATTTTTGATGCCTTGCGAATCAACAGTATTCTCTATTAAGGTTCCACACAGTTTGCTATCTCGCCAATAAATATCATTTGGCCACTTCAATGAAATATCATCTACATACTCATCCAAGACCCGTTTAATGGACAATGCACCTGCCATAGACAACAAAAATTGGTGATGAATGGGGACGTGATGCGGATGAATTAAGATTGAGAACAGTAGATTTTTACCTGATTCGCTCTCCCAAGAGTGATGACCTTGGCCCTTACCACTGGTTTGATAATCCGCTACCACAACCACCATGTCTTCTTGAAACATCGAGGCATGCTCGGATAGATAAACATTGGTAGAGCCAATGGTATCCAACTGAATGAGTTTGCGGGTCATTATCGTCACAGAAGAACAGGGTTAAAAGCATCCACAAGATGTTCTATTTGCATGGTAGTATCACTCGTTCCTACCACGGAGATAATATCGAACCTTAATTCCTCTTGTATATGATGGAGTTTGACATAAGCATCAGCTGCAAAACCTATATTTCTCATCTTTTTCAGGTCAACCGCCTCTGAAGGCAAGGTAACCTCATCGTCACGCCGTGTCTTTACTTCTACAAAGACACACGTGATTCCATC
The DNA here is from genome assembly GCF_000762405.1 of Hoylesella timonensis S9-PR14. Lineage (GTDB taxonomy): Bacteria > Bacteroidota > Bacteroidia > Bacteroidales > Bacteroidaceae > Prevotella > Prevotella timonensis_A. The sequence continues at coordinate 79,816 of NZ_JRPQ01000141.1, forward strand.
GGGTGTCAGCGCAATGATATCGATGTCACGACTTCCTTGCTTCCAATCACATTCACGAATGGTATATCCCTTCTGATGCAAGAAAGCAACGGCTTGCTCTTCCCCCCATTTACCTAATTCATTATGCTGTGCCATATCAAGGTAATCATTGTCTTATTTGCAAAAATACGCTTTTTCTGGTTCACATCAAAAAGATTATATTAAATTTGTATGCAAACAATCATGATACACTATGGCAACAGAAGAAGAACTGAAACGAGATGAATACTTTATGCGAAAAGCTTTAATCGAAGCGCAAGCCGCTTTCGATGAAGGCGAAATTCCTATTGGTGCTGTTGTTGTGTGCAAAGGGCAAATCATCTCCAGAGCACACAACCTCACAGAGAGGCTACACGATGTGACGGCACATGCAGAGATGCTCGCCATTACAGCCGCAACCAACCAATTAGGAGGGAAATATCTCACCGATTGCACCTTATATGTGACCATTGAACCATGTCCTATGTGTGCAAGTGCGTGTGGATGGGCACAATTATCTCGTGTCGTGTTTGGTGCCAGCGATGACAAACGGGGATTCAAACGATATGCTCCGAAAGTGTTACATCCCAAAGCTGAAATTACAAATGGCGTACTCAGAGAAGATTGTATGGCACTCATGCAACTTTTTTTTAAGAGGAGGAGAGATTGAAAATCTTTAACTTACCAACGTTGATGCACACACCTATTATTATATGTGTACGAAAAAGCAAATCCTCTCCAACTGGTCAAACAGATGAAGAGGATTTGTTTTGTATGAAAGACACTACTCTATTCGGGAGAAATGCTCATCAAGGAAGTACTATTTCACTAAGATAACCAAATATTTACTGGTGCTCCAGAAAATCTCTGGATTGGTAATTTTCAATGTATATTGCTTATTAGCGTCACGTTGCAAGAGATAACTGCTTGAAGGATGCATTGTCAACACCTTTGCATACTTAGAGTATAACTTGATTTCTTTATCAACTCGAATGTCAATTTTAGTGAAGTAATTTTTATTGAAGTTGGATTGTAACACCTTGTCACCTTCAATAATGCGCTGCTCTTTCAGCTCTTTACGAGTACCAAAGACAAACCAAGCCGTGTTCAATTGCTTGTCCTGACTGTTGATAACCTGCGATTTCTTTGAATTTTCGTTAGCTAAATTGTTCACATTCGTGTGCAAATTGTTAATGGCCTCATCCAATTCAGTAATGTGAATATCTTTGGCATCAAGCTCGGCACGCATTTGTTGAAGTTGTTTGTCTTTTTCTTCCAACTGCTTTGAAAGATTTTCCAGAGTGTTTTTAAGGGCATCTCCCTTCACAGAACTCTGTTTTAACTGGTTGCGCAACTTAGCAATTAATTCTCGATTATGCTTCATCGTTTTAGCAATGAACTGAATGTTTTCTCGAATTTGTTGCTCTTTGTTGGCTCCTTCTCCACCTTTGGCGATGGTGACACGATTTTCAGCGGCATTAATCTCATTAAAACCGTCCTGAATTTCGTTGAGAGTTCCCATCATGTCGTTAATTTCATTGTCCTTTTGACTAATGACCTGTCTCAATGAATCTGATTGTGCGGCATCTACTGATTCTGCAGATTGCTTATTGCCTTGACATCCTACGAAAGCCAAAGACAGTATGGCAATAAGGGTTACACTTAATAATTTTTTCATATCTCTTCTGTTTTTGATTTCTTATTTTTTGTTTTACCTGCTACTACAATGACAATTTCGCCACGTGGCGCAGTATTCTTAAAATGGTTAATTACTTCTTCCATGGTTCCTCTGACACTCTCTTCGTGCACCTTAGAGATTTCTCGAGCGACACTGACCTGACGCTCAGGACCAAAGAGGTCGGAGAATTGTTGCAACGTTTTCAATAATCGGTATGGCGATTCATAAAATATCATCGTTCGAGCCTCATCTCTCAAAGATTCTAAATGCGTCTGTCGACCTTTTTTCTGTGGCAGAAAGCCTTCGAAACAGAAACGGTCACAGGGCAATCCTGATGACACTATGGCTGGTATACACGCTGTTGCTCCAGGCAATGTTTGGACGGTAATACCTGCTTTAGAGGCTTCTCGAGCCAGCAGAAAGCCAGGATCGCTTATCCCCGGTGTACCTGCATCGCTAATGAGAGCAATAGTTTGACCCGCTTTCAGACGCTCCACAATACCTCCAGTGGTGCCGTGTTCGTTGAATTTATGGTGTGACAGCAAACGATTCTGAATATCATAATGTTTCAAAAGTTTGCTCGACGTACGAGTATCCTCAGCCAAAATGAGGTCTACCTCATTCAGAATACGAATTGCTCGCATTGTCATATCTTCCATATTCCCAACTGGCGTGGGTACAATATACAATACTCCCATATATGGGACAAATATAGTTAAATAATCAACACGAGCAAAAAAACGGTCAATTTCTTTGCATTTTTTAAATCCTATTCGTATTTTTGCAATAAAATAAGTACGCTCCTAAGAAGAATTTTTGACTGATTAGCAGTAGTTTTGCTTATTAATATTTATAATGATAGACTATGTGACTGGCGAATCTCATCGCCCTGGAAGAATAGAGGTTGTTTGCGGATCGATGTTTTCTGGTAAGACAGAAGAATTGATTCGGCGTATGAAACGTGCTAAGTTTGCAAAACAACGAGTTGAAATCTTCAAACCTGCAATGGATGTACGCTACTCTGCAGAAGATGTAGTGAGTCATGATCAGAATTCTATTCCGTCCACACCCATAGATACCTCATCATCTATCTTATTATTGGCATCAAACATTGATGTCGTCGGGATTGATGAAGCACAATTTTTGGACCAAGGACTCATCGATGTTTGCAATCAGTTGGCTAACAAAGGCGTTCGAGTGATTGTGGCAGGTCTTGATATGGACTTTCAAGGGAAGCCCTTTGGTCCTATTCCTGGATTATGTGCAATTGCCGACGAGGTTGTAAAAGTACACGCCATCTGTGTGAAGTGTGGAGCTTTGGCATACATTAGCCACCGATTAGTGGACAATGATAAAAGGGTACTCTTAGGTGAGAAGCAAACCTACGAACCTCTTTGTAGAGAGTGTTATCAAAGAGCTTTGCAGGAAGAACAATAATATTTCATGACTAACCCGTGGCTTGCTACCTTTTGTAGTTAGGAAGTCAATACGTATACATTATTATATAATGAAGAAACAAGAAATCACTTTTGATAGGTTTATCAGAATTTCAGCCACCATATTACTAATCATAGTGGTTTTCTACCTTGTCAATTACCTTAGCGGTGTATTACTTCCCTTTTTTATTGCTTGGCTTTTTGCTTATCTCTTATATCCACTTGTAAAATTTGTGCAATATAAAATGCATGTCAAGGTGAGATCCTTGGCAATCATCATCACCATGTTAGGTGTGCTTGGAATCATGGCTGGTGTGGTTTATGCTATCATTCCTTCGATGATTGAGCAGATAGATAAACTCAATAATATTCTAAATAATTGGATTAGCCAGACAACTCATAGCAGCGATTTCGGCTCCTATATCTCACAATGGGTAGAAAAAAACCAAGCTGGAATCGAGAAATTCATGAAGAGTAAAGACTTTAGTGAGATAGTAAAGACTACCATGCCCAAGCTATTTATCATCGTAGGACAAACGGCAAGCATTATCATCAGCGTGATAGCCTCACTGATTACCTTACTTTATACGTTCTTTATCTTACAAGATTATGAATTCCTAACGGATAATTGGATTCGCATTTTTCCAAAAAAGAATCGACCATTTTGGGCAGAGTTGATGCAAGATGTTGAACGAGAGCTCAACAATTACATCCGTGGACAAGGCTTAGTCTCCCTCTGTTTGGGTATCCTTTTCGGAATAGGTCTAACCATTATTGATTTTCCTATGGCCATTGCATTGGGCATTATGATGGGTCTGATGAATTTGGTACCTTATCTACACACCTTAGCTCTCATACCAATGGCATTCCTTGCCATGCTAAAAGCTGCAGATACAGGTCAGAATTACTTGATTGTATTTGGTCTCTCTCTCCTTGTTTTCCTCATTGTACAGGTGATTAGCGATACTGTTCTTACCCCAAAAATCATGGGAAAGGCCATGAACTTAAATCCTGCTATCTTACTGCTGTCGCTCTCCATTTGGGGAACACTGCTTGGATTTATTGGTTTGATTGTTGCGCTGCCGTTGACAACCTTATTGATAGCTTATTGGAAAAAATATGTGACGCAAGAGAAACAACAGGAGGTGTCGCCACAAAATGAAGAAACAACCGATTAGTAGGAGCGAGTAAGTGTTCGAGTTACAGCACACGAAAGCTCACTCTACAGTTGTTATCCACTATTTTGGCATAACAAAAGCTGCCTTGAACCACGCTCCCATCAAAGCAGCAACGACAAGCTTTTCTTGGAAGGAAGGCAAACTTTTAGCATTTAGAGAATGAAATAGCAACCGTAACTTCTGTGTTTTTATATTTGCTAGTCTACCCAAAACTAACTATATTTGCATGCCGTCAATGACAGTCAGCCCTTGTGTAGAACCTAAGTAGTGATACACAGTGCTTAAAAAAGTTAGTTCCACGCCACAGAATCCAACAAAATGAAGAAACTCGTATTATTTTTTCCCCTGTTATGGGTTGTCCTATCGCTTTCAACCTCCTGCAAATTTGCACCATCTTCTGACCTCGGCGACACGGTAGCCGCATCGGTTTTCGAACCAGAAGATACGACTTTGTCGCACAAAAACTTATCAAAGAACGCGTCGAAGACGGTAGACAGTGCCGATATTTTTGTGATTGGCGAGGGGTCTACGCGCCAATTCCTCCAGTTAATTTCCTACCCTTCGCGACGTGACACCATGACATACGCCAAACATCGCCCACTGAAAGTTAAAGGAAGTGCGCAATTTGGACGTATCGTTCGGATTGGTTTCATGTTCGGAAAAGACAGTGTAAAATTGGTAAAGACGGTAGAGGAGGTTCAAATAGACTCATTAGAAACTAAGAAAAGCCACGCTCATCATGCAGGAAGCGATGCCAACAATATTTCTATGAGCCGCGGCAAGGCATATTGATCCAACTCATCTTCTGGAATCCAAATATAATCTTCTGGCAACGAAGGCCTTTGGTTCAACTCCACCAGATAAAAGTCGGCTGTCAAAACTCGATGCGTCAACACATGTTTCACCCCTTTTTTAATTAACGATAGGGGTGCTGAAAATACGGGCAAATCAGCATTTTCTATGAGTAAAGGCTCCCACAACCCTTGCCAAATATCTCCAGCTGGACGCTTGTGAAAGGCTGTCATGCCCTGACACCTGAGATAGATATATGAAAAATGACGTTTCTTGATTTTCAATTTTCTTAGCTTCACAGGTAGTTCGGCTGTCTTACCGCTTCGCAAAGCCTCGCAGCTATCTGCCAAAGGACAGATTAAACAGCGGGGAGAAGTGGGGGTACACTGTATAGCTCCAAAGTCCATAATGGCTTGATTATATGCCGAAGGGGCTGACGTTGGCAAGAGCGACTGTGCCAACTCGGCAAACTCTTTCTGTCCTTCAGTCGTATTAATCGGTGTCGAGATACCAAAATAGCGAGACAAAACCCGGTAAACATTCCCATCGACTACCGCTACTGGCAATCCAAAAGCAATGGAGCCAATAGCCGCTGCGGTATAGTCGCCCACACCTTTCATCGCTTTGAGTTCGCTCATGGTACTCGGAAAATGCCCCAAGGCTACCACTTGCTTGGCTGCCTCATGGAGATGACGTGCCCTACTATAATATCCTAAACCTTGCCACAACCGCAACACCTCGTCTTGAGTGGCTGCTGCCAAGTCCTCAACACGAGGAAAGCGGTGCATGAATCGCTCCCAATACTCCCACCCTTGCTGCACTCGTGTCTGTTGAAGGATGATTTCACTGAGCCAAATGGCATAAGGGTCGGTGGTCTCACGCCACGGCAAACTACGTCCGTACTCCTCAAACCATTTCAAAAGGGTTACCGCAAAAGGATTGGTACTTATCACATCTTTATGTTCCATGGAATCATTCATGATCCGTCATATTTTTCTAACACAGGAAAACAAGCTCAAAAGTTCACCAATGACAGTGGAAAAGACGAACCGTTTTATTGTGAAAAATCTTAACAACAGCACGCTCATAACTTCAATATTTTGAACCAAACCTGTTGTCAGTGAGAAATACGCGAGTTTTGAGCGAGAAACATAATTTTTTATAAATCAACACGTTAGCGTAATACCACACATTTTCACTCGCATTAGAGCTATCTTATAAGGGCAAAATAGTTTATTTTCCCTCCCTATTTGCATGCTTTAATCGTACTGAAGCATGAGAATAACAAGCTTAAGTTAATGAGTTAACGACAGAAAGTCATTACATTAACCACTCTATTGTAATGTTACAGCAAGTTTTTCCCAAATTTTCAACCATTCTTTTGCTCATTTAATGAAATTCTGATTCTATTTCGCAAAAATAAAAGTGGCTGTTTTTTGTCATTTTACTTTACAATTGTTCGCTGAAAAAACAAAAGAAAAGGAGGAAAAGGATTGTGTTGCCAATCGCAATTCCCCCTACATATTATTGCTATATAGGTGAATAATTCACTTATTTAAGCACGTGAACCGTATTGCTGGTCAAGGTTGAAAATAGCGGAATCGCCCATACGCTTAATCCTATCTACAATGCCACTGGCTGTCGCTTCCTCCTCTACTTGCTCACGAACAAACTGCCACAAGAAGTCTTGGCTGGCATTGTCGTGCTCAGAAATTGCCAAATCAAGCAAATTATCAATCAGTCTACTAACTTGGCACTCATGCTTATAAGTGTCTTCAAAAGCCTCTAATGGAGTAGTCCATTTTTGCTTTACGGCAGGTATCTGATTGACTACAGCCTCGCCTCCACGCTTAATGATGAAGCTTGCCATTTGGTATGCGTGATCCATCTCTTCAGCAGATTGTTTCTTCATCCAAGTAGAAAAACCTTCAAAGCCTTCTTTCTCCATATAGAAAGACATAGAAAGATATAGATTGGCTGAATATATCTCAGCAACGATTTGCTCATTGAGAGCATCTTGTAATTTTTTTGAAATCATAAGTTTAATATTTATATGTAATGTATTTATTGCAAAGTTACAAAAAAAATGCAGAACTGTATGGCTTCGCCGCTATTTTTGAGCTTTTGTAACATTTGTAAATCTAATTATAAGTTATTAACATTGTTTCTTTGGAAAATGCTGCGCAACAAGGTGTCAATGCCCTATTGAAAGAAAGATAAGCAACCGATTGGCAGACATCATTATTTTTCTGTACCTTTGCATTATCACGATTCACAGTCAAAAGACGTTGGTGGCAACAGAAAACGATGGAAGAAAATACAGAACTAAAGCTTGCTTGGGAGTTTGTAGAGCATACCGAGCAAAGCATTTTCCTTACAGGTAAGGCAGGAACAGGCAAGACAACCTTTTTGAAGATGGTGAAAAAGCACAGTGGCAAACGCTTAATCGTGGTTGCTCCTACAGGTGTTGCTGCCATTAACGCTGGTGGTGTTACCATTCACTCGTTTTTCCAGTTGCCACTATCTCCCTTTGTACCCAATGCAACCGTGCGTGAGAGATATAATTTTGGCAAAGAGAAGCGCAAAATTATTCGAACACTTGACATGCTGATTATCGATGAAATTAGTATGGTTCGCAGTGATTTGCTGGATGCGATTGATGCGGTATTACGAAGATACAGGCAGCACGACCGTCCTTTTGGCGGGGTACAGCTGCTCATGATTGGCGATTTGCAACAGCTTACACCTGTGGTAACACCAGCAGATGAAGCCTTGCTACGCCCTTATTATGATACCCCTTACTTTTTTGGCAGCCATGCGCTACAACAAACTCCGTATGTGACCATTCAACTTCAAAAGGTATATAGACAACAAGATGAGACTTTCCTGAACATCCTCAATCATTTACGCGAGAACACGTTGTCATCTACTGATTTACAGGTGCTGAACGATCGTTATCAACCTCACTTTCAGCCCCGGCAGGAAGAGGGATATATACGTCTGACCACTCACAACAACAAGGCTGATAGCTATAATGACATGCGATTGGAACAGTTGCCCGCTAAAGCCTATCATTACATGGCAAGCATTAAAGGAACATTTCCAGAGTATTCCTATCCTACAAGTGAGTCGTTAGTGTTCAAAGTGGGCGCGCAAGTGATGTTCATTAAGAACGATAGCTCAGCAGAGCATTTGTTCTATAACGGTAAGATTGGACACATTATCTACTTAGACGACAATCATATTGAGGTTCTCTGCCCTGGCGATGAGCATTCTATTGTCGTGGAAAAACAAACGTGGGAAAACACTACTTATAAGATTAATGAAGCGACAAAGGAGATAGAACCAACGGTGCAGGGAACATTTAGTCAGTATCCCTTGCGCTTGGCATGGGCGATTACCATACACAAAAGTCAAGGACTTACCTTCGATCGTGCCATTATTGATGCAGGTTCATCGTTTGCATCTGGGCAGGTATATGTGGCATTAAGTAGATGTAAGACATTAGAAGGGCTGGTTTTGGCCTCCCCCATTACAGCAGAAGCCATTATAAGCGACCAAGGGGTGGCGGATTATATTAACCGACAAGACGAGGAAGCACGCAAAAGTATTGAACAATTGCCAAGGTTAAAGGATGATTATGAGCGTTTCCAACTCATTGAATTGTTTCAGTTTATGGATATATGGCGAGCTGAAGAGATGCTTTGTCGTTTGCTCATAGAGTTCTTCCACAGCTATTCTAAACTCGTCTTAATCCACAAATCCACCGTCAAAGAGCTACAGGAGAAAGTAAATATCATTGCATACAAATGGACAACGTATATCAGTCAATTAACGATTGAACAGATTCACGACCCACAATTCCTTGAAAGAGTAGTTGCCAGTGCCAATTATTTCAAGAAAACGCTAAAGCACTATTTAGAGGACTTGATTGAACAAACCTTGGAAGTAAAGTCGAACAATAAAGTTGCCATGCGCCGTTTGGACAACTACCTCACAGATTTGAGAGAAATGTATTTAGCTAAAAAATACCTATTGCAAACGGTCATCACCAACGGATTTACCACAGAAAACTATTTACGCGCCAAACAAGAGGCACTGCTCATGGCATTAGACGAACTTTCGCCAACTCCCCAGCGACGGTCGAAAAGCACCAAAAAGAAAAAAGAGAAAAAAGAAAATACAAAGGATATTACGCTTCAACTTCTTAAGAGTGGACTCACACCCTTACAGATTGCGACAGAGAGGCAGCTTACTACTTCTACTATTTATACGCATTTGGGATATTTTGTAAAAGAAGGAGTCATCGATATCAACGATTTCATGAAGCAAGAACATATACAAAATATTCAGCAAGTAATTCAAAAGATAGGAGTTGACAACGGGAGGACTGCGATTAAAGCACTTTGCTTACCAACAGTTACTTATGAAGAGATTAACCTCATGATTGCTGCTTCTCATCACTCATGAAGACAAGTGAAAGAATAAGAGATATTAAAAGCCGTTAGAAGACTGGATAAGGAAACACGCTAACATAAGAACTCGCTGTGTTGAGATGCTTTCACCCTATCGAAAAAGAAAACTATCCCTTTGTACCTTTCAAGAAGATTATTTACCTTTGTATTCATCAAACAGAATTATTAAATCATAAAACAATGAAGAAATACGCACTTACAGTTTTCATTTTGACTGCATCATTGTGCATTCAAGCACAAAATCTATTCGTAGCAACTTATAATCTACGTTATGACAACGAGGACGATCGACAGGAAGGCAATGGCTGGACTAAGAGATGTCAAGTGATATGTGACTTTCTAAACTTTGAACAGCCTGACATATTTGGCACTCAAGAGGGTCTGAAACATCAATTGGAAGATCTAAAAAGAGGCTTAGATCAGTACGATTATATCGGTATTGGTCGTGAAGATGGAAAGGAACAAGGCGAACATTCGGCTATTTTCTATAAGAAAGACAAGTTAAAATGCTTGGACAAGGGCAACTTTTGGCTCAATGAAACGCCAGAGAAGCCTGTTCTCGGTTGGGATGCCGCATGTGTTCGGATTTGTACTTGGGGAAAGTTTAGAGACTGGAAAACAAATCTTACCTTCTATTTCTTTAATCTTCACATGGATCATGTGGGTGTCATTGCACGGCGTGAGGCTGCAAAATTGGTGATTAAAAAAATCAAAGAGATTGCTGGAAACAATGCCCCTGTCATTCTTACAGGCGACTTTAACGTCGATCAGCATGATGAAATTTACAAAATATTCAGCGAGTCAGGCATCTTGAAAGATTCATATGTGGCAGCGAAACATCGATTTGCAGAGAATGGAACATTCCAAGATTTTGATTCGAGTATGAAATCAGAAAGCCGAATCGATCATATTTTCGTATCAAACAAGTTTGAAGTGAACAATTATGCCATTCACACAGACGCTTATTGGACAGCAAATGAGAAGATGCCTAAGTTGAAATCGGGAAATGCACCTAAAGAGTTAGAATTCCAACAGTACACGCATCGTCTTCCTTCTGACCACTATCCTGTACTTGCTAAGATAAGGTACGAGAAGTATGGCACCTGCAAATTCTAATTCGTCATTTATCCTACTTATCAAAAAAGGCTGCAACATGTAAAGATGTGCAGCCTTTTTTGATAAGTAGACATTATTATTCTGTTACTTCTTTCTCATTGGTACGATAATAAGAGAGCGCACTCGGAGTGAAGTTCTTAATAAAGAGACTGTGTCCTGCATTTTCTTCTTCGGCATGACGCACGAACACATGAGCACTCTTAGCAAACAAGTTCTCTGCTTTTGTGGCATCATCGAGTATCAGCAGCGACATCACAAGATTGGCAGTCATATTGTAAAGTCTGCGTGCTAAGAAGTCTTGTGTCTCTTGACAGTTGGCATCTTTCACAAAAGCAATAGACTCTTCGTACTGACTGAGCATCACTTCAACTCTTTGACGCAAAGGAGTCAAGGCCTCACTCACTGGCTGTTCTATCATTTCTCGCATAATATTGAGATAGGTACCGTTCATAATATAACGAATGGCAGCCACTACTTGCATTTGCGTTGTACCTTCATAGATAGAGAAGATGCGTGCATCACGATACAAACGTTGGCACTTGTATTCCATTATAAAGCCCGAACCGCCGTGTACACTAATGGCATCATAAGCATTCTGATTTGCATATTCTGAGTTCATTCCCTTAGCTAAAGGTGTAAAGGCATCTGCCAGACGTGTGTATTTCTTCATCTCTGCACGCTCTTCGGGTGTGAGTTTCCGATCTCGCTGAATATCCTCAAGTGCTTTATAAATATCAACATACCTTGCCGTTTGATACAACAAAGACCTACCAGCATCCAGTTTGGCTTTCATGCGCGATAGCATATCATACACAGCAGGGAACTCTATAATGGGCTGCCCAAACTGCTGACGCTCCTTGGCGTATGCCACAGCTTCGTTATATGCTTCTTGCGCCACACCTACAGACTGCGCCGCAATGCCCAAACGAGCACCATTCATCAACGCCATGACGTACTTGATAAGTCCTAACCTTGTAGAACCACAAAGTTCGGCTTTGGCATTCTTGTACACCAACTCGCAAGTTGGCGAGCCATGTATTCCCAATTTGTTTTCAATATGGCGCACATCAACGCCTCCGTCTCGCTTATCATAGATGAACATTGACAAGCCACGACCGTCTTTTGTTCCCTCTTCCGAGCGTGCCAACACCAGATGAATATCCGAGTCGCCATTGGTAATAAAACGTTTTACACCATTGAGCCTCCAACAATCATTCTTCTCATCGAACGTTGCTTTCAACATCACCCGCTGAAGATCCGAACCAGCATCGGGTTCTGTTAAGTCCATTGACATGGTTGCGCCCTCACAGACACGAGGAATGAATCGTTCTCTTTGTTCATCTGTTCCAAACTCATATAAGGTATCAATGCACGATTGTAATGACCATATATTTTGAAATCCGCCATCGGCTGCGGCTATCATCTCCGACAACATTGAAAAGGTGACATTAGGCAAGTTCAATCCGCCATATCTACGTGGCATTGACAAACCCCACAATCCTGCCTGACGAGTAGCTTTTATATTTTCTATCGTCTTACTGGCATACTTCATGCGCCCATTCTCCAAGTGTGGTCCTTCCAAGTCGACCGCTTCCGAGTTGGGTTCTATGATATTAGCAGCCACATCGCCTGTGATTTCTAAGATGCGTTTGTAGTTCTCGATGGCATCTTCATAATTTACTGGAGCATCCTCAAAATGCTCTTGATCTTCATAGTTGCGCTCTTTGAGCTCAACGATGCGCTTCATCAACGGATGTTCTAAATGAAACGCTATCTCCGGATGGTCGGTATAGTAATTTGACATAGTTTGATAATCAGTCTCTCCCCTTACCCCTCCCCAAAAGGGAGGGGTAAGGGGAGAGGCTATTCTTAATTATTTGCTGTTTTCTTTATAATATTTCATCATCTTGGGTACCACTTCCTCTACCGAACCCGTTATCACATAGTCGGCTATCTTATTGATAGGCGCGTCTGGATCGGTGTTGATAGAGATAATGATTCCTGCATCTTGCATACCCGAGATATGCTGAATTTGCCCTGAGATGCCACAAGCAATATAAACTTTGGGATGCACCGTAACACCAGTTTGTCCCACCTGTCTGTCTGTATCAATCCAGCCAGCATCCACGGCAGCACGACTCGCTCCTACCTCGGCATGCAACACGTCTGCCAATTCAAACAAGAGATTGAATCCCTCTTTGCTTCCTACGCCATAACCTCCTGCTACTACGATGGGAGCGCCCTTGAGGTTATGCTTCGGTTCTTCGACATGTCGCTCAATCACTTGTACGGCATAAGCGGCAGGAGACACATATTCTGTCACCACGGGGTAAACCACTTCACCCCTCGCCTTACCATCATAGAGTGCTTTTTGCATCACCCCCGAACGAACAGTAGCCATTTGTGGCCGATGATCTGGATTGACAATCGTTGCTACGATGTTTCCTCCAAAGGCGGGGCGAATTTGATACAGCAAGTTTTTATATACTCGTTTGGCTTTGCGGTCTTCGTAATCACCAATCTCAAGTTCTGTACAGTCGGCTGTCAGTCCACTGGTCAACGAGGAGGATACGCGTGGTCCAAGGTCTCGACCTATCACGGTAGCGCCCATTAAACAAATCTGTGGCTGCTCGTCTTCAAACAGTTTTACCATGATATCGGTATGAGGTGCTGAGGTATAAGGTGATAATCCTTCGCCCTCAAACACAAATAATTTATCGACACCGTAAGGCAAAATTTGCGATTCTACATTACCTTTAATTCCAGTACCTATCGCCATGGCATGCAACTCTACACCTAATTGGGTAGCCAGCTTGCGCCCTTTGGTGAGCAATTCTTGAGATACCTCGGCAACAGTTGTACCTTCTATCTCACAATATACAAATACGTTGTTCATATACATTTAAGTTTATAAGTTTTTGAGTTTATGAGTTTTTAAGTTCTCTAAGTACAAAAAACCTTAGCAAGAGGCAATTTTGTTTTTCAACTTAAAAACTAAAAAACTGACAAACTAAGAACTTACCCAATAATCTTTTCGTCAATCAACTCTTTCATCAACGCTTCTACATCCTTATCTGCTGCCGTAAGCGTCTTGCTCTCCTTTGCCTGAAACACAATATTTTGTACTGCCTTCACCTTCGTAGGCGAACCAGAGAGACCGCATTGTGCTGGGTCACCGTCCACATCTGCCACAGACCATTGGGTAAGCGTTAAATAGGGACGCTTTTCATACAGTGCACTCCAAGCTTCATCGCCTTTACGCTCTAACGGACAAGTGGCATATTTGTACTTCATCACCAGTTTTGCATGACAAGGACGACAAGGAGCTGCACTGCCATTCACCGTCACTACGACTGGTAAAGGAGCCTCAACCGTTTCTACCCCACCATCTATTTGGCGTCGAATGGTAGCCACTCCGTTCTCCACTTTTATGATTTCTTCTGCGTAAGTAACCTGATGAAGCCCTAACTTTTGTGCCACCTGCGGCCCTACTTGTGCCGTGTCGCCATCAATCGCTTGTCGACCTCCTATCACTAAGTCTACATCACCTATTTTCTTAATTGCAGTGGCAAGCGCATAAGAAGTGGCTAATGTGTCAGCACCCGCAAACAAACGGTCGGTCAACAACCATCCCGTATCTGCACCACGGTACAACCCCTGACGTATAATTTCACCTGCTCGAGGAGGTCCCATCGTCAGCACACCCACCGTAGAGCCTGGATTTTGTTCTTTTAGGCGCAGTGCCTGCTCCAAGGCATTCAGATCTTCGGGGTTAAAAATAGCTGGTAGAGCGGCACGATTCACTGTTCCTGCCTCTGTCATAGCATCCTTTCCCACGTTTCTTGTGTCTGGTACTTGCTTGGCAAGTACGACAATTTTCAACTTCATAGATTTTATTTTATGTGATAAATTTTATTGATAAATACACCCCCGTAAAGGTAATAGCTCGTCACAAAAATACGAACTTTTTAAGTGTCCGCAAAATAAATGATTATTTAATTGCACAAATAAGAAAGAAATGCGCATTTCTCCACAAAGACAAACCAAAAAGATTGTCGCATTAACTCATTCCTACAACACACCAAAACAGCCTATTTTGTAGTGGAAAACAGACTGTTTTCCTCATCAAAACAGTCTGTTTTGGTGTCCTAATGATATGAGTTCCTTGCCCAATGGCATACCCACAAACAATATGTTACTGTCACCAAGCGCATTCCATCAAAACCATTTTTACCACTATCCCACGAAAAGAGCAAACGAGAAATGTTTTATCACGCATTTTTTCCTTTATTACTTTTTTATATATATCTTTGCAGTAAATAGGCATTAACGCAACAAGCACAGCAAACATACCAAAGATTTGCAGCAGCGTTTTTGCATCAAATTTAGACACGATTCCGTCTCTAAAGAACCTAAGGAATTATTTGAAAGCGACACTTTATTAAAGATATGATAGACAGAGTTACGGTTGAACGAATTAAGGATGCTGCAAATATTGTAGATGTTGTTGGCGAATTTGTCACTCTCCGCAAGAGTGGAGCCAACTACAAAGGTTTATGCCCATTCCATAACGAAAAGACACCTTCGTTTTTCGTATCGCCAGCTCGTGGCACCTGTCACTGTTTTGGTTGTGGAAAAGGAGGAAATTCTGTTAGTTTCATCATGGAACACGAACAGATGACCTACCCCGAAGCCTTGCGGTGGTTAGCTCGCAAATATCATATCGAGATACAAGAACGTGAAATGAGCGATGAAGAGCGTCGAGAACAAAGCGAACGCGAATCCATGTTCATTGTCAACGAATGGGCTGCCAGCTATTTCAGTGACTTGTTGCATCATCATCCTGACGGTCAAGCCATCGGAATGCAATATTTTAGAAATCGTGGTTTCAGAGACGACATCATTCAAAAGTTTCAGTTGGGTTACGACCTACCCAACCGACTTGCTTTGGCGCAAAATGCTCTTGGCAAGGGATATCAAAAGGAATTCTTGATAAAGACTGGAATTTGTTACCAAAACGACCGTGGTGACCTTATCGACAGGTACGCTGGTCGGGTTATCTTTCCTTGGATAGGGCTCAATGGAAAAGTGGTAGGTTTTGGCGGTCGTGTACTTGATGCACGCACCAAAGGGGTGAACCAGAAATATGTCAACTCTCCAGCTTCAGAGATTTACCAGAAAGACCGTGAACTGTACGGAATCTATCAAGCCAAAAAAGCCATTGCCAAAGAAGATTGGGTGTACATGGTAGAGGGATATACCGATGTTATCTCCATGCACCAATGCGGCATTGAGAACGTGGTAGCCAACTCAGGAACAGCACTCAGCCTGCATCAAATACACATTTTGCATCGCTTCACATCGAACATCACCCTGCTCTACGATGGTGATGCCGCAGGAATCCATGCCGCCTTTCGAGGAATGGACATGCTGCTAAGCGAAGGAATGAACATCAAAATACTGTTGCTGCCCGACGGAGAAGACCCTGATGGCTTTGCACGGAAACATACAGCAGAAGACTTGAAGACTTATATCGAACAACACCAAACAGACTTTATACAGTTTAAGACCGATTTATTGGTGAAAAATGAGACCGACCCCTACAAGCGATCGGAAGGAATCAACTCTATTATAAAAAGCATTGCAGTGGTTCCCAATCAGGTTTTAAGAGATACCTATGCGCAAGACTGTGCCAGACGCATTGGTATGAAAGAAGAGACGCTGATTAATACCATGAACCGATACATCAGAAATTACAGGGAAGAAATGTCCAAAGAGGAAAGGCGACAAATAGAAGCACTCAATACTTCCAAACCAACGCCTCAACTACCAACGGCTCAACCCATGGAGCAAGCGTCACAAGTGGAAAAAATGTTGGTACAACTCATCATCAGAAAAGGCGAGCAATTGGTTTTGGAGCAAGTTGAAGATGAGAATCATCAACTCTTCGACCTAACGGTTGCCCAATTCATTGACTACTCCCTGCGGGAAGATAATTTGCATTTTGACCATGAAATTTCAAATCGAATATTGACCGAAGCTGTAGAACATAGCGGTGAGGAGGGTTTTGTTGCCGAGTCGTATTTCATTCATCATGAAGATATTGAAATCAGCAAACTGGCTACGGAGATGAGTACGGATCGCTATCAGCTGATAGCAGAGGAGAAACCCACATCTGATATGAAGTACATGGACGAGGCACAGTTGGCAACAGAAGCCCAAGAGGCACTACGCAACCATACGATACATCTGCTAATGGACTTCCGCATGGATTATGTGGAGCAGCACTTGAAAGATTTGATGCAACAGATTGGACAGGTCTCTAATGACCCGGAACGACTACAAGAATTAGTAGCAGAATACAAGGATATGCAACAAATTCGTAATGCGCTGGCAAAGAAATTAGGTAGTCACATCATTGTGTAAGCGACGTATGTATTATAAGCAACCTTGTTGTGGGGCATCTTTCAATTTGGGCAAAAGGATAAATACTCCAATGCCAATTTAGAAATATCACTAAAATAATGAACTTAAGACCTATCAATCTATTTTATCTTCAAATGAACAAATCATGATTTACGTTCATTGGATTATCCTTGCCATTTATATTGTCATCGTGTTGGGAACTATCATCACGATTTTATTAGACAATAGACAACCATCCAAAACAATGGCATGGTTGTTAGTCTTGATATTTGTCCCCATTGTTGGCATTATTTTATATTTCTTCTTTGGTCAAAACACACGCAAAGAACGCTCCATGAGCCAGCGCAGCATGGATGAACTAACCAAACGTTCGATGTTGGAGTTTGTTGTTCAGAAAGATTTGAAACTTCCTACACACTACCAACCACTGATACAGCTCTTCACAAATCAGAACACAGCCCTCCCTTTCAAAGACAATGAGGTGGATATCTTTGTCGAAGGAGCCGACTTTTTCTTGGCTTTGCTTAAAGCCATTGGGCAGGCAAAAGACCATATCCACATCGAATCCTATATCATTGAAGACGATGCATTGGCAAATCTCATTGCAGATGCACTGATAGACAAAGCCGCAGAGGGCGTGGAAGTGCGCATGATTTATGACTATGTGGGCTGCTGGAAAGTACCGTCACGATATTTTGAACGCCTTCGGGCTGGTGGAGTTGACGTTCGTTCGTTTATGCCTGTTCACTTTCCTGCTTTCACTGGGAAGGTAAACTATCGCAACCACCGTAAGTTAGCGGTGATTGACGGTAAGATAGGATTTATTGGAGGAATGAACATTGCGATGCGATATGTGCGTGGCAGTAAATCTCAACCTTGGCGAGACACCCATCTTCGTATTCGAGGAGGTGCTGTTTATGGCATTCAGCGGGCTTTCTTGGTAGACTGGTATTTTGTTAATCGCACCCTTATAAGTAGTCAGAAGTATTATCCCCCATTAGACACGTCTATCTCCAACAACTGTATCGCACAAGTAGTTACCAGCAGTCCTATCTCTCCTTGGCCCGAAATTATGCAAGGTTATGTACGCATTTTGCTACAAGCCCAACACTACGTGTATATGGAAACGCCTTATTTCTTGCCCACGGAGCCAGTGCTTTTTGCCCTAAGGACAGCAGCTGTGGCTGGTGTTGACGTCCGGCTCATGCTTCCCAAGCACAGTGATGTAAAGATTGTGGAATGGGCGAGTAGGTCGTATATTTCCACTATGATAGAAGCAGGAGTAAAAGTGTACCTGTACACCGAAGGCTTCAACCACTCCAAGTTGTTAGTGGCAGATGACAATTTGTGTACTTGTGGGTCGACAAACATCGATTTTCGTAGTTTCGAAAACAATCTTGAAGCAAATATTTTCTTTTATGATCAGTCATTAGCTTTACGCATGAAGGAGGTCTTTTTCAAGGATCAGGAGGCTTGCGTACTGATAGAAAAGCTGAGTGACCTTACCCATCGTCCCTTCATCAACCGCCTGTGGGAATCGATAGTACGCTTGTTGTCACCACTACTATAAAGCAAAGGGCTTCATGAGGTAGCCTCATCGTCTAATTTTTTCTTTTAGACGGTTCAGTCTATCCGTTTTGTTTTTATATCAATGAAAGGCTATCTGACGTTTATAGCTGATAGTTTAATGATATTGACCCATTTACATCTTCTCTTCTTGTATATCACCTACTTCAGTTCGAGATAAACCCCAACCTATTTTAACAAGTTAACCGTAATGTTCCTTGTTAGAGTCTTGTGCATGATAATACATCCCACTCTATCATGAATAGGATAAGATTTAGATAAAAAATGTTGCTTAAAAAAGGTGTATGGCTCACTTCATCTATTTTAAAGTTCTGCCTTTAGAGTCTATCTGAAAAAACTTTTCACCCTTTAAGACTAGGGCTTTACCATTCTTAAATCGACGATAGTTGGCGATACTATCATACTCCAAAGGAATAACCTCGTTTCCCTGCTTATCAATAAATCCCCACTTACCACCAACAACATACTCGTGCTCTGGGTCGTCTTGTGGTCTCACTGTCTTGCAGCCTACTGCCACAGCAGCCAATCCCTCATAGTATGGGAAGATAGCATCATACTTCGGTTTGACAATAACCTGTCCTTTCATATTGGCAACGCCCATCTTCGTACCACTCTTATCTAAGATTCTAAAGAGTCCATCCTTTGGGTAGTCATTCCCATTATTAGCCATAAATACATTGAATAATTCTTTGCCCTTATTGTTGATAGCTACACAGCCGACATTCGGTTTAAAAACAAAGCCAATAGTACGGATTGTGTCGGTATAACACAGCAAGTATCGATTATAAGGCACAACGGTTTGCCCATCCTGATTAACGTATGCATATTGCTCATATCTTGCGGTCGTATCAACCTTTAAAACTAAATACATGTCTTTTACGTCTTTCGTTGACGAACAAGACAATACTAAACTGCATGACAGAGCGAGTATCAAAAGCTTTAAGTTATTCATATTCTATACATTTTACTTTATTTCCACAAAATATATCTCATTACATCTATTGCTATAGTCATGGCTCTCAACCGTTGTCCCATCATAAAGGTCTATTTGTTCACCTACTCACATGCTCCTTTTCTCCATTCGCAAGCGCCACAATAAAGAAATCCTTTCCGACCTTGTACTATCTTTAAGAGTATTTATATTAATGCTGGTAAATGGTTATTTGGTTTATTCCAAATACAAAAATACAAATTATATCTATTCTGACAAAAGCTATATGAATCTTTAAATCAAGATATGTCGCAGCTCTTTCATTTATGAAATCATGGTTCTTTTTATAAATACTGTTATGTTGCAGCGTACTAATGACACGGTGAAAGCTGTTCTTTTCTTAAAAAACGACCATGATTGTATGGAAGTTGGCTGTTGAAACTCACGTTTTATGATATATCAGATTCATCGTCTAACCATATTAAAATCAATAAAATAAGTACTCGTAAAAGTTGGTTAAATGAGTTGTTTCTTTTGTAATTTTATTGTAAAGAAACCAGCAATAAGCACAAACTGGCATGAAAAACTGGGACAGCCCTACCCTGCGTGGCATGAATGGATGTCAAGCGGCTTTAACTTTCCTTCTATTTTTTCCCATTCAGCTCGTGATATTTTCCGTCCTCTCAACGTTCTTACAGCGGGAAAGTCAGAGAAATACGAATCGGACGATGTGTACCAACAATATTTCTTGACCGCAGGTATTCGACTTAGACTTTGAACAAGTGTCCCAAAATAATGAGGATGCACTACAGATAAGTAACAACCACGACTGTCTACCTCCGTAAAGAGTATTAGATACGACCGTTTCTTGTTTGTTTTGGTAGCAGAAATCATTGCTTTACGTTTAGAACTCACGTGTATCTCCCACCCATATGTCTGATTCAGTTTGTGCATTATCTGACAGAAAACCTTGCCATGGGGTGACGTATCGCAAATTCCTTTGTAGGAGATATAATAATGTATCATCTCGTGCAGAAGCACATTCTGATATTGTCGTTCTGTTTGGTCGTAATAGTTGCTGATTCTAATCACGTAATCACAGGTCGTGATGCCACGCCAAGTGAGCTTTCGCTTACACGACATACTCCCCAACTGCGTTCGAGATGAAGACACCTGCAAACGTGGTAGCGGTAATATATCTTCAAAATAAGAATGATTGAAGATGTGAAACCATTTCTCTAACCAAAGCTCATCTACCATTGTTACCTACAATTTATAAAAAACATCAACATATCTATTAAACGTTGTTTTCAAAGGTTTGAGACTTTGGCCAATTCACCAAGTACAACTTTTCTGTAGCTCGTGTAAAGGCAGTGTACAGCCAATGCAAATAATCTGGCGACAACATCTCATCCGTCATATATCCTTGATCCACGTAAACATGAGCCCATTGTCCGCCTTGTGCTTTATGGCAGGTAATGGCATAAGCGTACTTAACTTGAACGGCATTAAGAAAAATATCTTCACGAAGCTTCTTGACACGGTCTTGTTTTCGAGGAATATCCGCATAGTCTGCCAGCACTTCATTAAACAAACGTTCGTTTTGTTCACGTGACAAAGCAGGGGCTTCCGTATGCAAGCTATCCAAGATAATGGTTGCCTCAAGTTCATAGTCATTATAATCAGGAAACTGTAACCACACATCTGCAAATCGGAAGCCATACAACTCACGAATATTACGCACTCGTTGCACCATGGCACGGTCTCCATTAGCCAAAAAGGTCATGCTTGTCGTGTCCTGTTCTTCATTGTTTGTTGGTAGCTTCACCCAATGATAGTTATTACGCACAATCATCAACATGTCGCCTGTTGACAATTCTTCCTCACTCCCCAAGATGGTTTGGCGTATTCCTTGATTGTAAATGTGCGCCCGCTTGTTACTTCGTGTAATAACCATGGTCTCGTCAACGCCTACTTCCGAATAACTTGAGTTGAGCGTTTCGATGAGCTCGTTGCCGGGAACAACCACAATATCAGCAAACGTATTGAAATGAATTTGGGGTAATTGTGTTAATTCATCTCGCATGATATGGGCTCTAATAAGCGTAGCGTTGTACAATATCCCACTTTCTTCGCTTTGACGGAGCACATTATCTAAACGGCACTCGTACACTTTTAGTCCATATCCTTCCATAAAATCGGACGATAGCGCAGGCGATTGTTCTTCCCCAATGGGTGGTAATTGGGCAGCATCTCCCATTAAAATCATTCGACAATTGCGTCCGCTGTACACGAATTGCACCAAATCATCGAGCAAACAACCACTTCCAAACGAGGATTCCATTTGACCTTGGTTAGCAATCATCGAACTTTCGTCTACCATAAACAACGTATCACAGTACCGATTAAAATTGAGATTGAACACACCACCATCACTGTCGAAAGATTTTTGTCTGTAGATTTGCCGATGAATGGTATAAGCAGGTTGACCACTATGAACAGAGAATACTTTGGCAGCACGCCCAGTAGGAGCCAACAGCATTACTCTTTGCTCTAATTTCACCATGGTTCGAGCGATAGCACTTGCTAAAGAAGTCTTTCCAGTACCAGCACTTCCACAAAAAATCATTACCACACGTGGGTCTTCATCCATCATAAAATGAGCAAATTGCGTTAAAACATGTGTTTGTTCAGTGGTGGGCTGAAGTTCAAATTGTTGGATTATCTGGAAAATGAGTTCGTCTATAAGCATGATTTCGAACAGTGAAAATATGAGAATTTAACCGATTTATCTCTTTATTGGAAAGTATTTTGTACTTTTGCAAGGATGAACACCACATGTGATGTAAAAAAGATGCAGGCAATGTAACTTACAACTCACGCTGTTTGAATCGAGAGACATCGCAGCTTCTGCAAAGATACAATAAAAGGCTGACCTATGAAAGTCAAAATTAAGCATAATTATATACTGACCTGCTGTGTAGGAGTCCTTGCTCTTATCTGTGTCTTGAGCATTTACAGTCCTATTGCTTTCAGCAACCAACAGACTGAAAGAGAAACCAGCGTAAAGCACTATTTAGTGCAAATAAGACTGGCAGAAGAAAAGTACCGTGCGAAGACAGGCAGCTATACCGCTTCATTCGACTCTCTGATACAGTACGGATATTTGGCAGACTCACTACAATTTATTCCATTTACAAATCGTCAAAAGTTTGAATTGGAAACATCAATGCAGCTCTCTCCATCAGGGAAACAAATACCACTGATGGAATGTAGAGCTAAATATACTGACTTTTTACAAGGTCTTAACAAGTCATTTGTTCAGGAACTAATAGAGAATGAACTTTCTGCTGGACGTTATCCAGGATTAAAGATAGGCGACCTTCAAACACCAAATAACAATGCAGGAAACTGGGAATAACACACTTATATCAAAAGCACGATTGGTTTTCAGAATCAGTCCACAATCGCTAAGTTTTTCAGTCGTTGACAATGCCGAAGAAAGTCAGTTGGCATTTGAGCCATACGTCATTAAAAGTGGAATATCATTGGCAGCTAATTTGCGTGAAGCCTTCATTGAGAGTGACCTTCTTAATCGAGGTTATCAACGGGCACAAGTGATGATTGATGCGCCAGTGATGCTTGTTCCCACCGAAGAGTTTCGTCAAGAAGAGATGGAATGTATGTACCAACACACTTTTACAGGTCGTGAAGACGAGGCTGTGTTGCACGCTGTACTACCTAATCTCAATGCTGTAGCTGTCTTCTCCGTCAACAAAGACTTGAAAATGGTCATGACCGACCATTTCAATGATGTGAGATTTTTTCCCGTTTCACAACCCGTTTGGAGTTATCTTCACAAGCGTAGCTTCACAGGTTCGCATCAAAAACTTTATGTATACTTTCACGACAAGAAGGTCGACATCTTTTGCTTCAAGCAAAACAGATTTAAGTTTTCCAACACGTTCCATGTTCCGAATGCCAATGACTCTATCTATTTCATTTTATATACATGGAAAATATTAGCGTTGGACAGCGAGAAAGATGAGCTACACCTTGTTGGAGATATTCCCGAACGTGAAAGATTGAGCGAATCCTTACGACGATATCTACAAAAAGTGTATTACGTGAACCCCGTTGCAGAATTTAATCGTACACCAATCACCATGATTAAAGGGATTTCATTTGACTTAATCACCCTATTTCTAAAAGGAAAATAATGCGTATCATCACAGGAAAATATAAAGGAAGACACTTTGAGATTCCTCACACTTTCAAAGCTCGTCCAACCACAGACTTTGCTAAAGAAAGTATTTTTAACGTGCTAAATAGGTACATTGACTTAGAGGGAAAGACAGCACTTGACCTTTTTGCTGGTACTGGCAGCATCTCTTTGGAATTACTCTCTCGTGGTTGCGCACAAGTTGTGAGTGTAGAAGCAGACCGTGACCATGCGAAATTTATTCAGCAATGTATGGAGAAACTGGGTACACAGCAAGACGTTTTGATTAGAACCGACGTCTTTCGATTCATCAAGAGCTGTCATCAGACATTCGATTTCATTTTTGCGGACCCACCTTATGCACTGCCTGAGCTTAAAGAAATACCAAAACTTGTTTTACAACATGGACTGTTAAAAGAAAATGGCGTCTTTGTTTTTGAACATGGGAAAAAGGACGAGTTTACCAATTTGCCAGAGTTTGTAGAACATCGTCATTATGGCAGTGTCAATTTTTCTATCTTTCAATGCGTACAAAACATTGAAGGAAAAGAAAATAATCATGAGATTCAACCATGACAACCGCTCCATTCTCCCAGTATCATAACCGTTGCCAATTACTTAAAGTACATTAATCTTATGATGAGTTGGCATTTTACTGCACAAACCAAGCAATGTTTGGCGCTCTTTGTCTTGATGTTCTCCTTTGTAGATGTATCTGCAAACCAGATAGATACTTTGCAAGAAAAGAGCAAAGTCATTCATCGCATAGAATTAGACGTTGTCCCTTCCACCATACTTCACACCAACGCCTTTTTGAAAGGGGATAATATAGAAAAGCGAACCATGAACCACGCTTTCACCACCCAATTGAAGTATGCGTTTCAGCCCCCGGCAACAAGTCAGCAAGCACAGATGTACAAAGGTGTGTACCAAGGTATCGGGGTGGCTTATCATAATTTCAATCCGCAATTAGGAAATCCACTTTCTGTTTTTATTTTTCAGGGTGCTAAAGTTAAACAACTGACAAATGCTTTATCGTTAAACTATGAATGGAACTTTGGTCTCACGGCTGGCTGGCATCCTTACCATGAAACAGACAATCCTGAAAATCGAGTCATTGGCTCAAAAATTACCGCCTATCTGAACGCAGACCTTTATTTGAAATGGCAATTATCTAAACAATTCGACCTTAATACAGGACTCTCTTTGAGTCACTTCTCGAATGGAAACACCACGATACCTAACGGTGGCTTAAATATTGCAGGCGGTAGAATCAGTTTAGCCTATTATATTCACCGCCCAACTGAAGAGACAGCCATCCTCATACCACGCCCTACTTTCCAAAGACATATCACCTATGACTTCATGTTGTACGGAGCATGGCGCAAAAAAGGGTTGATGCTGGGAGATAAAACGGTTGCTCTTCCCAAAACATATCAAGTGGGAGGCTTCTCTTTCACACCTCTATATCATCTAAATCCGTGGCTGAATGTGGGAATTTCGCTCGATGGGGTGTATGACAGCAGTGCAAATTTATATATAGAAGATTATATCGTTGAGGCTGGTCAGCCAGCTAATGATTTTGAACACTTGGCGCAACCAACATTTACAAAGCAAATCGCTTTAGGACTTTCAGGAAGAGCCGAATTTGTTATGCCGTATTTCACCATTCAAGCAGGTATCGGTAGAAATACTATCTATGCGAAAGGCGAACTAAATGGATGGTATCAAGTTCTTGCTCTCAAGACTAACATCACGAACAGACTGTTTCTAAACATCGGGTACAGTCTTTACAACTTCCAAACACCTAATCATTTAATGCTCGGACTTGGCTATCATTTCCAGAAAAAGAAGAGACAACATTGATTTTCGAAGTGTAGCTCTACACAGAACTCAAACAATTACAAGCAAAATCTTCTATGAAGAAGGCAATTCACAAGAAGAGTTAGACTAAGCCATTCATCGTACCAATAAAAATGAGGTGTATTCTTTTCTGGAACACACCTCATTTTTATCATATCAACTTTAATGGTTACAAACCTCTTGCCTTGAGCAATGCTTTTGCGTCTGGAGCTTTCAACCCTGTAAAGTCACAAAACATCTGCATCAAGTCGCCAGTGTTACCTCTGCTCAACACTTTGTCACGGAAAGCTTGACCTACTTCTGGTTTCAATGCACCATGCGACTCAAAGTAATCTGCAATATTAGCTGCTAAGACTTCAGACCACAGATAACTATAGTAGCCAGCTGCATAGCCGCCACCCCACACATGATTGAAGTAGGAAGTTGAATAACGAGGAGGAATCTGCGGATTCAACAAACCTATATCAGTTAAAGCCTTTGTTTCAAACGCCAAAGCCTTGTCGGCAGTTGGAATCTGATTGGAAGCTAACTGATGCCATGCCAAATCCAAAGAGGTTGCGGCTAAGTTTTCTCCTAATGCGTATGCCGAATGGAAAGTAATAGAGTTGAGCATCTTCTCTTTCAGCTCTTTTGGCATAGGCTGTTGAGTTTTATAATGTTTTGCATAGTTGGCAAAAACCTCAGGAACCACCGCAAAAAACTCATTAAACTGTGAAGGCATCTCCACAAAGTCACGTGTCACGGCAGTGCCACTCAGCGTGTTATACTCACAGTTGGATAACATTCCATGTAAGGCATGTCCAAACTCATGGAACATTGTCGTTACTTCGTCCCAGCTAAGCAAGGTTGGTTTTCCTTCAGGAGCTTTAGCATAATTGCACACATTATATATAATAGGTAACTGATTTCTCAATTTACTCTGTTTTGAAAATGAACTCATCCATGCTCCTCCTCGCTTGGTTGGACGGCGGAAGTAGTCAACATAAAAAAGGGCAAGTTGCTTTCCATCTTTGTCAAGCACATCAAAAACCTTCATGTCCTTGTGATAGGTAGGCAAATCTGTACGCTCTTTGAAAGAGATGCCGTAGACGCGGTGAGCGGCATAGAACACCCCGTTTACTAATACACTATCGATGTTAAAGTAAGGTTTCACCTCATCTTCCGAGAAGTTAAACTTCTCTTTCTTCATCTTAGCAGAGTAAAAGAATCTATCGTAAGGCTGCAATTGAAAGTCGGTACCTTGTGTCTTGCGCGCATATTCCTCTATCGCTTTCGTCTCTTCATCTGCCTTCGGCTTATAAGCACTAATCAGTTGTTTTAAGAACGCATCTACTTGAGCCGTATTCTTCGCCATGGTATTGTCTAAAGAATAGGCTGCATAATTCTTATACCCCATTAGTTCAGCCTTTTCAGCACGCAACTTTGCAATTTCGACAACTAACGGCAGCGTGTTGAAGTCGTTCGTACCGTCCGCACGATGGATAGATGCGTTATACACCTTTTCGCGTAATGCGCGATTTTCAAGATTGGTCAAGATAGGCTGTTGCGTAGTGTTGGTGATCACAATACAATAAGGAGATTTCTTATCACGACTTTCTGCATCTTTTTTGCACTGTGCAATGTCGGCTTCACTCAATCCTGCTAAGTCTTCCTTCTTATCTACCCAGACTGCTGCCTCATTGGTAGACTTGGGCAACATATTTCCAAAATCTTGCTGAAGTTTTGCGATACGGTTGTTGATTTCCTCCATTCGCTTCTTCTTATCTGCTGGCAGGAGAGCTCCCGAACGTACAAAACCTTTGTAGGTTTCTTCTAAAAGCTTTTTATCTTCACCCTTCAGCTGGTTGTATTCGTGATCGTACACATATTTAACGCGCTCAAAGAAGGGCTGGTTGAATGAGACTTCATTTTCAAAAGCTGTCAACAATGGGATTGCTTCGTCTTCCGCTTTTTCTATTTCGGGCGTTTTGTCAGCACTTGTCAAAGCGAAGAAGATACTCGTCACACGATCTAAAAGAACGCCACTCTTTTCGTATGCCAAGATAGTGTTCTCAAATGTGGCACTGTCCTTATTCTCCACAATGCTTTTAATTGCTTTACGCTGCTCTTCAATACCAGCTTTTATGGCAGGTAAGTAGTGTTCTGCCTTAATCTTACTAAAGTCTGGAGCACCAAAAGGTAGTGTGCTCTCAGTCATCAATGGGTTGTTTTCCAAATCGGCTCCTTTCTTGTCGTTACAGCTCATCAACGTGCCAACGCACACAGCTGCACATAACATTCCAATTCTTAATATTGATTTCTTAAAATGGTGATGCATAATTGATATTATTAGTTGTAAAAAAATGCTTGTAAATGTCTCGAAAAATCATGAGCATAGCATGACTCGTCTGCAAGTCTTATGAATGGTAAATATACGTATAATATTCGAAAATAAATCTTTCTTTTTTATATTTTTCAAACTATTAAGTACTTTTTACAGGAAAAGTTGTAAAAGTAATCACCAAAAACATGATACAACGGCTCATCAATGAAATTAGGTTTGCCATTTCAGCCCTTATACTAACATATTTTTTGGATGCCCACACCATTTACGCATCATCTGATTTTTGCACCTATTACATATCCTCCCTATCATTGAGAGAGAAAAGACCACCAGCAAAGCAAGTAGTCCATGACAACGAGGCTAATGATGAAACATCCAGACAGCATTGTTTCATAAGAAAAAACTATCAACGTTATCACGAAAAAACAGAAGAAAAAAAATTCGAAAAATACGGACAAATGCCCTTTCAAAACTCAAATATTTTCCACGACAACGTCCATCGCCTCCAAATACGCGAGAAATGAGCAAGGAAAGCAAACATCTGAATATCAGAAACTTATAGAAATCCTACTTAAAAATCGCACGAAGAAAGACACTAAAAGCATTACTTAGTCGTATTAAGTCATGGAGATAAGCCGCTTGTTACATTAACTTTGCCACACTAACTGTTTGTTTCAAGCCGATTAAGTCAATGGATCAAGCCACTTATAGCATGATAGTAACGCAGAAAAGGACTATTTTTCGTCAAATTCACCCGTTGAAGTGCCTTTTCAAAGGACTAAAATTTTCTATTTCAAAGATTTTGAGAAGGCGTTTTTTATGATATTATATTTACATTTTCTTAAATTCATCGAGCCTTTTTATGCCATAAAAAGTAACTGTCGAACATTACAATTAGCAAGTTGTTTTGAGCAGGTTAAAAGTACGTCATGGGTACAAAATAGGGAAATGTTCAAGCAGAACAAATAAAATGAGTGCAAGCAGCCCAAGTGTCCGTGGCAAGAAGAGAAGATGAGTGTAGAAAAAAAATAAAGGTGTTCACAACATTGTTGCAACACCTCTGACGATAAATTTTATGACTTGGTAGCGGGAACCGGGATTGAACCGGTGACCTCATGATTATGAATCATGCGCTCTAACCAGCTGAGCTATCCCGCCATGTCTTTTCAATTCGGCTGCAAAGATAATACAATCTTTTTAATCTCACAAAAAAAATAAGTTTTTATTTTATCCCAAATTATTTTAGTATATTTGTACCAAGTGAACTTTTTATCTATAAAGCAACGAAAAATGTCAAAACAACAAGTCCTAATTGAGAGAGAACTGCAGTCCAATTCAAAAGACAGAATATGGAGCATCATCAGTGATACCGACAAGCTGTCACGCTGGATAGCCGATGAGATACAGGAAGAAGGCAAAAAGCTACACTTCATTTGGGGAGACTTACAGAGCAGCCATGATAGTAGGATGGCGACTATTGCCAAGAAAGTGAAATATCACTATATCCGTTTGAAGTGGACAGACGAAGAAGATCCCAATGCTTTCTTGGAACTTCGCATGGAGAAAAGTAGCATTTCCGACAATTATGTCTTGTTCATTACCGACTTTGCGGAGCCTGACGACATTGATACCATGGAAGATTTATGGGCTGATAATCTGGACAGATTACATCAATTTAGTGGGCTTTAGGGCGAAGAGGTCTTGCACAAGCCCTCATGGAGATTTACTTTCTAACACCTCATAGACAAGGGAGACGAAAGAAAATGAAGGGCGATTACGGAATATAAAAAATTACAAATAGAGCCTTTTCTTGTTTTTTTGTGCTAATTTTGCATTTTGTATGTACACTCGTACAAAATGAGAAGTCTACATGTTTCGAATTAAGAAATTAGATATATTTACAGCCAAGCAGTTTGGATTATTGTTCGCTGGCACATTTTTCATCTGTCAATTTGTGCTGATGATGCAATTCCTATGGCGTTACGTCGATGATTTAATCGGCAAAGGATTGTCCATGGAAATCATGGCACAATTCTTTTGGTACATGGGACTCTTCCTTGTTCCTCAAGCCTTACCGCTTGCCGTACTATTATCTTCACTCATCACCTTTGGAAACTTAGGAGAGAACAGCGAATTGACTGCCATCAAATCGTCGGGCATCTCGATGTTCAGAACATTTCAGCCACTCATCTTTCTTACTATCTTTATCAGCTTCAGTTCCTTTTACTTTCAGAATTATATAGGACCTAAAGCCAATATGAAGCTCGCCCAACTCATACTATCTATGAAACAGAAGAGTCCGGAGTTGGAAATTCCAGAAGGTATCTTTTACGATGGCATTCCTAACAGCAACCTGTACGTACAAAAGAAAGATGTAGAAACAGGCAAGCTCTACGGCATCATGATTTATAGAATGACAGGAAGCTATGAGGACCAAGCCATTATACTGGCAGATTCTGGCATGCTCCAATCTACAGCCGACAAGAAACATTTGCTGTTGAGCCTTTGGAGTGGCGAATGGTTCGAAAACATGCAATCGCAAGAATTGGGAGGTAGTGCTGCCATACCTTATCGCAGAGAGACTTTTGCCAGCAAAAAGATTGTTCTTGACTACGACGGAGGGTTCAATTTGACGGATGTTGCCGCTCTCTCTGGAGATGCACGCTCGAAAAGTCTTACGCAACTCGTTGCTGGTATCGATTCACTGAACGGCGTTTACGACAGTGTTGGGCGGAGCATCTATAAAGAAACTCAACGCATGTTTTACTACATTCCTTCTATTGATAAGCGGGACTCCGTAAAAGCAGTTCGAGCAGGATTAGCGAAAACATTTGTATTCGACACCATATATAATAAGCTTTCTAACGATCAGAAGATAAATGTGATGAATATGGCACTGAGTAATATTCAGTCTGAAATCAGCGAGCTGAACTTCCAAAGCATGATTACCAGTGACGGAGATAAGATGCTGCGAGAACATCGCATAGAAATGATTGGTAAGTTTACGTTGGCACTAACGTGTCTCATCTTCTTCTTCATCGGTGCTCCCTTGGGTGCTATTATCAGAAAAGGAGGATTAGGTTTTCCTATCATCATCTCCGTATTGGTCTTTATCATATATTATATTTTTGAAAACACAGGATATCGAATGGCTCGAAGTGGTATATGGACTGTGAATTTTGGCAAAGGATTGGCACCTGCGGTACTCATTCCTTTAGCAGCCTTCGTTACTTATAAAGCGAACAACGACTCCATGGTACTGAATATTGATACATGGAAGAGTGTGCTAAGGAAAGCCTTCGGAATTAAAACCAAGCGTCACATCACTGGTAAGGAAGTAATTATTCATGACCCTGACTATATAGCAGCAAAGAATCAACTGCAAATGATGACTCAGGCTATTGAAAACTATGTGAGCCAACACAAGCTACGAACAGCGCCAAATGTGCAAAAGGTGTTCTTTAAGTATGAACCCGATCATGAGATTGAACACTTGAGCGAATTGTTGGAGAACATTATAGAGGATTTGAGCAATACCCGAGACAAGTATATACTGAACGAACTGAACAACTATCCCATATTGATGACAAAAGCTCACACACGTCCCTTTGACCGTCAATGGCTCAATGTGTTGTCAGCAGTAATCGTACCATTGGGATTGTTCTTCTATCTAAGAATGTGGCGATTCAGACTTACTCTCATGCGAGACTTAAAACAGATAGTACAAACAAACAATCGCATGATAGACAGCATTGACAGAATGTTACAAAAGAAATAATTAATCATAATATATACGCGATATGGAAAACTTCAAATTAGCTACGATTGAAGAAGCTATCAAAGATTTTAAGGAAGGTAAATTCGTCATAGTTGTTGACGATGAAGATAGAGAAAACGAAGGTGATCTCATTATGGCAGCAGAGATGATTACTCCAGAGAAGGTGAACTTCATGCTGAAGAATGCCAGAGGCGTGCTATGTGCGCCCATTACGCTCTCCCGCTGTGAAGAGTTAGACCTGCCGAGACAAGTTGTTAACAACACTTCTGTGCTGGGCACCCCATTCACTGTTACCATTGACAAACTGGAAGGATGCACAACGGGCGTATCGGCACATGATAGAGCTGCCACCATTAAAGCACTGACAGACCCGAAATCAACTCCACAAACTTTTGGACGTCCTGGACATATCAACCCTCTCTATGCACAAGACAACGGTGTACTGAGACGAAGTGGACATACCGAAGCAACCATAGACCTATGCAGGCTGGCTGGACTTTACCCCGCCGGAGCCCTGATGGAAATCATGAACGAAGATGGTTCCATGGCTCGCATGCCCGAATTGCAAAAGTTAGCCACGGAATGGGGAGTGAAAATCATCACCATCGCTGAGCTCATCGCCTACAGACTGAAAAAGGAATCAATCATCGAAGTGGGCGTCGAAGTAGACATGCCCACCCGATACGGACATTTTCACCTCATACCTTTCAGGCAACAAAGCAACGGTTTGGAGCACATGGCTTTGGTGAAAGGCAAGTGGGAACGGGACGAACCAGTGCTGGTTCGCGTGCATTCGTCTTGTGCAACGGGCGACATCCTGGGAAGTTTGCGTTGTGACTGCGGACAGCAGCTGCACAAGTCGATGGAACTGGTTGAGAAAGAGGGGAAAGGTGTTGTTATCTACATGCAGCAAGAAGGTCGGGGCATTGGCCTTATGAATAAGATGGCAGCCTATAAGTTGCAAGAAGAAGGTTACGATACAGTGGACGCAAACATCCACTTAGGATTCAAACCAGATGAACGTGACTATGGTTGCGGTGCACAGATGCTGCGCCATTTGGGGGTAAGAAAGATGCGATTATTGACAAATAACCCTGTGAAACGAGTAGGATTGGAAGCCTACGGACTGGAAATTACAGAAATTGTACCTATCGAAACCACACCTAATAAATATAATGAACGCTATTTGAAAACCAAACAGGACAGAATGGGACACACATTGCACATTAAATAGTGTGAAAATATTACAATTGTAAAACAATAAATGAAATAATGTCACTTTTATTTCAGATAAAAGAATAAAAATATTACTTTTGCATACATCAACTCAATAAAAAGCAAAATAATATGGCAAAGCTATCAGAACGTCTCAACCGTTTAGCATCATCCGCAACGCTCGCAATGTCACAAAAGAGCAGTGAGATGAAAGCGCAAGGAATTGACGTGATTAACCTGAGCGTTGGAGAACCAGACTTCAACACGCCCGACCATATTAAAACAGCTGCCAAAGAAGCAATTGACGAAAACTATTCGAAATACTCACCTGTTCCCGGATACCCAGATTTACGCAAGGCTATTGTAGACAAGTTACATCGGGAGAATCAACTGGACTATGAAGTTGCTGAGATATTGGTGTCCAACGGTGCCAAGCAGAGTGTATGCAATACGCTTATGGCACTTGTTGACGAGGGAGATGAAGTAATTATACCTGCACCCTACTGGGTAAGCTATCCGCAGATGGTCAAATTAGCAGGGGGAAATCCTACCATTGTGAAAACTGGTTTTGCTCAAGAGTTTAAAATCTCACCCGAACAATTAGAGGCAGCAATCACTCCTAAGACGAAGGTGATTATCCTTTGCTCTCCCAGTAATCCGACAGGAAGTGTCTATTCTCAATCGGAACTCGAAGGTTTGGCACATGTAATTCTAAAGCATGAGGATTTGTATGTGATTGCTGACGAAATATATGAGCATATTAATTATGTGGGAAAACATGAGAGTATTGCGCAATTTCCAGGAATGAAAGAGCGCACCATCATTGTTAATGGAATTTCGAAAGCTTACGCTATGACGGGATGGAGGATTGGATATATTGCAGCGCCTGAGTGGATTGTCAAGGGATGTAATAAATTGCAAGGTCAATACACCAGTGGACCCTGTTCCATTAGTCAACGAGCAGCAATCGCTGCTTATACGCAGAGTCAAGCGTGCGTAGAAGAAATGCGACAAGCCTTTCAGCGAAGAAGAGACCTTATTGTAAAATTAGCAAAGGATATTCATGGACTGGAAGTCATCGAACCAAAGGGAGCTTTCTATATCTTCCCGAAATGCAACTATTTCTTTGGCAAATCTACAGATGGCTATTACATCAAAAATTCAACCGATTTATCGATGTACCTATTAGAAAAAGCGCATGTTGCAACCGTTGGTGGAGATGCGTTCGGAGAGCCCAACTGCTTGAGAATGAGCTATGCAACAAGCGACGAGAATATTCAAGAAGCTTTTCGAAGAATAAAAAATGCGCTTGAGCAGCTACAATAAAATGACAAAGCTCTGCATTAAAAAGCGCAATCATTTAAAAAGAATACTCGTTAAAACTTCTTAATTCAACAAGAATTTATATATAATTTATATATCTTTGCGTTGTTGATAAAGAACAAAGTCCACAAGAAAATTCAAATCTACATGGACTTCCAGAAAAACAAAAGAACTATAACAACTTAAATTATTAATAACCAAAAATTAAAATTTCAAATTATGGCAACAACAAAAGCAGCCCCTCAGAAGAAGTCACAAGGATTTCAGGGCGTTAGACATGCGTTTATTATCATCATTTTGGCCTTCATTGTAGGATGGGCTTTCTACAACTTTATCCTTGGAGACCCCTCTAACTTCGCTAACGGCGACCGTGAAGGACACCCATTGAACATGTTGGGTACAGTTTACAAAGGAGGATGGGTTGTGCCTATTATCTTTGGTTTGCTGTGTACCGTTATCGCAATGTCTGTTGAGCGTTTACTTGCTATCAGTGCTTGCTCTGGTAAAGGAAGTGTTATTAAATTTACAGAAAACGTAAAAGCAGCTCTTAGAAACGGTGACATCGCTAAAGCTGAAGAACTTTGCCACAAGCAAAAAGGTTCAGTAGCTAATGTAGTATTGGCTGACTTGAAATCTTACAGAGAGATGGAAAACTCTTCTATCAAACTGAAAGAGAAAATCAATACTATCCAGAACTCACACGATGAGGCAACAGCATTGGAAATGCCAACCATGACGATGAACTTGCCTATCATTGCAACTGTCGTAACATTAGGTACTCTGACAGCTTTGTTCGGAACTGTGCTTGGTATGATTCGTTCGTTCGCAGCCTTGGCTGCTGGTGGTGGTGCTGACTCTATGCAGCTTTCTACTGGTATTTCAGAGGCATTGGTAAATACAGCATCTGGTATTGCTACATCTTGGGTATCTGTTGTTTCTTACAACTACTTTACCAACAAGATTGATAAGTTAACATTTGCAATGGACGAGATTGGTTATACAATAGCTCACACATTCGAAGAAAAGCATACAGAAGCTTAATTTTTGCTAACCCTTTAAAAATTATTCAGTTATGGGTAAGTTAAAAGTTAAGAAACATGACGTCTGGATTGACATGACTCCTATGTCAGACGTGATGGTGCTCTTGCTGACGTTCTTTATGTTGACTTCAACATTCGTTAAGAACGAGCCAGTGAAAGTTAACCAGCCATCGTCTGTATCAGAAATCAAAGTTCCAGAAAACGACGTGCTAAACATCGTTGTCGATAAAGCTGGCAAGGTGTTTATGAGTATGGATAATCAGAACGATCTGTTGAGTCTTATTCAAGGAATGAACGAGACGAGTAGTATCGGACTGACAAATCAAGAAATGATGAAGTTCCAAGCAGACCCTATGTGGGGTGTGCCATTGAATAGCTTAAAAGGCTACTTAGGTCTTCCTAATGAGAAAATGACCGAAGTAATTACGGGTGCTGAAGCGGGTGTTCCTCTTGATTCTATTGATGGAGGTAAGAGTGAATTCCAACTTTGGGTAACCGAAGCCTTGAATGTGAATGAGGATATCAAAATTGCAATTAAGGCAGATGCCGATACTCCTTATGCCAACATCAAGAAGCTAATGTCAGAACTTCAAGACATGAACCAGAATCGTTATTATCTCATCACTTCATTAAAGACTGGGGAGGATAAATAAGTATGGCAAATTCAAAAGATACAAGTAAACAGAAGAAGATTAATGTCCGCGTAGACTTCACACCTATGGTGGACATGATGATGCTTCTTATTACGTTCTTCATGCTCTGTACTTCTTTGGCCAAACCACAAACCATGGAGCTGAGTATGCCAAGTAACGATAAGAACATGACAGATCAAGACAAATCAGTTACCAAGGCTTCCTACACTATTACCATCTATGTTGCTGGAAACAACAAAATCTACTACGTGGCAGGGCTACCGAAATACGATGATCCATCAACCCTTAAAGAAACTACATGGGGTAAAGATGGAATCAGAAAAGTATTGATACAGCACACCACAGAAGATAATACGCAACCAGTATTGGAAGTGATGAAAGCAAAGGCTGAACTTGACTTGAAAAAAGAGCAAATGCCTGATTCTGTATATAGCAAAGAATTATCTCAAATAAAAAGAGGTGAAATCAATGGTCAGAAAATTCAGACCATGACAGTCATCATTAAAGCAACAGATAAAGCAAGTTATAAGAATGTAGTAGATGCGCTCGACGAGATGCAGATTTGCAGCATTGGTAAGTATGTCCTCGATAAGATTTCAAAAGACGACGAAAAGTTGTTGAAAGCGAAAGGTGTCGAATAAGAGGATATCGTATTAACCATTAAAAAAGAGTAACAATGTCAAAAATAGATTTGATTTCTGGTGATTGGACCGACATCGTTTTTGCCGGACGCAACCAGTCTTACGGTGCCTATCAGCTAAGAAAAGGCACAGGTAAGAGAAATGTTATCTCTATCCTTGCTGTAGTCGTATTAGTTTTGCTATGCCAAGTTGGACTTACTATTAAAAAGGCAGCAGATGCAGAAGCAAAAAGGAGAGCAGCAATGACAGAGGTTGTAGAACTTTCTAAGCTTGAACAACCCAAGAAAAAGGCAGAGGTAAAGCAAACCAAGAAAGTTCAAGTAGAACCTGAAAAGGTAGTTGAGCGAGTAAAGAGTTCTATCAAGTTTACAGCACCTGTTATCAAGAAAGATAATGAAGTAAAACCTGAAGAAGAATTGAAAACTCAAGACGATTTGATGAGTTCCAAAACTGCCATCGGTGCCATTGATGTAAAAGGTAACGATGACAAGGGTGGTGAAGTATTGAAACTGAAAGAAGCAGTGGCTCAACCAGAGCCTAAACCAGAAGTGGAAAATAAGGTCTTCGACGTAGTAGAACAGATGCCATCATTCCCTGGTGGTCCATCTGCACTGATGAACTATTTAAGAGATAACGTTAAATATCCTGTAGTAGCACAAGAGAATGGTGTTCAGGGACGTGTCGTTGTGTCTTTCGTTGTAGAGAGAGACGGACATATCACGGACGTGAAAGTAGTTCGTTCTGTAGACCCCTCATTGGATAAGGAGGCTGCTCGTGTAGTAAGGAGCATGCCTGCTTGGATTCCTGGTAAGCAAAATGGTTCAGCTGTACGTGTGAAATATAACGTACCTGTTTCGTTCAAATTACAATAACATGAAGAGAAATATATCTTACATACTTGTAGGATTAACACTAATCACCTGTCTTTTGGTTTCTTGTAAAAATAAGAAGCCAAAAGATGGGAGAACAGACACTTATTCGTCAGGAGCAATCACTTTTGCTTCTGACGAAAGTTTTAGTCCAGTAATAGAAGAGGAACGCGAGCTCTTTGAATTTACTTACCCAGATGCCAAGCTGACTCCCATCTATACAAATGAGTCAGAAGCCATCAACAAGCTACTGAAAGGAGAAGTTTGGATGGTCATTACCTCGCGGGATTTTAAGAAAGAGGAACTTGAAAGTCTAAAAGCAAGAAAACAATTCCCTCGCTCAGTAAGGTTCGCATACGACGGACTTGCATTAATTCAGAACATCAGCAACACTGATTCTTGTATCAGTGTTGACAACATAAAGGATATCCTAAACGGAAAAATTACACATTGGAATCAAATTTATCCGAAATCCAAAATAGGAGAAATCACTATAGTATTTGATAATCCAAACTCTTCAGCAGTTCACTTCGTAGAAGATTCTATTCTGGGAGGGAAACCAATTCTAAATAAGAATGTAGCAGCAGTTAAGAAGACTGCTGAAGTAATTAAGTATGTAGAAGAAAACAAAGGTGCTATCGGAATTATTGGAAGCAATTGGTTAAACGACAAACGTGACACTACCAACTTGACCTTCAAAAAAGAAATCCGCCCAATGGCGGTATCTTCTGTTCCAATCGCAAACGTACAGAACAGTTGGAAACCATACCAATATTATATATTCAATGGGAGTTACCCTTTGGCACGAACTTTGTATATATTACTTAACGACACCCACATGGGATTACCCACAGGTTTTTCTAACTTCATTATATCACAAGACAAAGGACAAAAGATTATTTTAAAGACAGGCTTGTTGCCTGCGTACGGAAATCTGACTGTAAGAAATGTACGTGTTTCTAATGAATAACCACAACAGATTTCAGAGTCGCAAAAAAAACAAAACAAAAACAAAACGATTATGAAGAAAATTAAATACGTATTAGCAGGAGTCCTACTCATGAGTATGTCGGCTCCAGTGATAGCACAAAGCGAAGACCAAGTTGCCATTAAACAAGCAACAGAGATTATTAAATCAACAAAGAACGATGTTGAAAAGGCGTTAAAACCTATTTTCAAGGCGAACAAAAAGAATCCAGCTGTGCTTGTTGGAATAGGAAGGGCATTCTTAGATCAGAAGAATACTGAAATGGCTATGAAATATGCCAACCTTGCTATGGAACGTGATAAGAAATATGCACCAGCCTATATCTTGGCAGGTGACGTTGAAGTATTGAAAGATGACGGTGGTGCTGCAGCAGGTTGGTACCAACAGGCTAAATACTTTGATCCAAAAAATCCAGATGCATATTTCAAATACGCAAACATTCTTCGTGGTAGAAGCCCAGAGGAAGCAGTATCGAATTTGAATGATTTGCGCACTCAACGACCTGACATTGCTGTTGATGCTTTAGCTGCAAGAATTTACTATAATTCAAACATGCTGGATAAGAGCATGCAATATTACGAAAAAGTAGATAAGTCAAAACTCGAAAATGTAGACATTACCAACTATGCCATGGCAGGCTATCTCTCTCAAAAACGTCAGAAGAGTTTGGATATGGCTTTGTATGGACTGAAGAAGAATCCTCGTTACGCTGCATGGAACAGAATTGCATTCTACAATTACACGGACGAAGGTCAAATTCAAGACGCACTTAAATATGCCGATCGATTATTCAATGCTTCTGATAGTGCGGTAATCTCTGGATATGATTACACCTACTATGGTCAAGCATATTTGGGTGATAAGCAATACGACAACGCTATCAAGATATTCGAGAAGGCATTAGATGCAAATAAAGAGAATGCCGAACTCTTAAATAACAATAAGAAAGGGCTCTCTGATGCTTACCTTGGTAAAGGCGACTTTGCTAATGCCATCAAATATTATGAAGATTATTTGGCAAAAGCCCAAAAGCCTTCTGCTACTGACTTAGCTGGATTAGGTTCCATCTATACGACCATGGCAGCCAGTCAAACTGGAGAAGAACAAAAAGCTACTTATCGCAAAGCGGATGAGGTGTATAAGCAATTAGGTGAGAAATTCCCTGCAAACATCGATTTTGCTAATTTCCTGCGTGCACGTGTTAACTCTAACTTGGATCCTGAAACAAAACAAGGATTAGCTAAACCTTTCTACGAGACATTAGCCAAGTCGCTAAGCGAGAAGGAAAATCGTGATAATGTAGATAACACCAGATTGATTGAAGCCTATAGATACTTAGGATACTACTATCTATTAAAGGAGAATAAAGCAACAGCTGACTCATATTGGAAAAAAGTTCTTGAACTTGATCCAACCAATGAGGTCGCTAAACAGGCTTTAGGAATGAAAAAATAAATGATATAACAAACCAAATAATGAGGACGTATCAAGCATTAAACAGATACGCCCTCATTATTTTTTTTATAACAGAACCAACGTTTCAAGATATTGTGTAAACATCAAGGTGACCCTATTATTGAATAGGTAGGAGATACTGTCTTCGATTTCTCAATAATCAAAAAGAAAAATTAAAACGAGACACTCAATCATTTCAAAGTATCTCGTTTCAAATCTGTCAGCCATCGTTAGCATATCATGCCTAATTGATACACCAACTTCTGCCGTTTCTCATTTTTACAAATGCCGTCTTTACTCAGGTAGAGAGATTGCCTCACTTGGGCAAACTTCTGAGCAAGTGCCACACTCAGTACAAGTGTCAGGATTGATAGAATAAATTTCACCTTCAGAGATTGCTCCTACTGGGCACTCATCAATACATGTACCGCATGCAATGCAGTCATTTCCAATTACGTAAGCCATAATGTTGTTTTTTGTAAATTAATGTTTTTGTATAAAGTAGCACCAACCACCATAACAGCAAACTATTATCTCTACATGATTGTACTACCATCTAATTGTATTCACTGTAGTCGCTCCTACTTTTGAATACTGCAAAGGTACAGTAATTATTTCAAATTATGACTATTCGCTAAAACTTTTTTTGAGTGTAAACATCAAAGCATAATTCACATTTGAAATTCTGCCCATGCCGTTACCTCTATTTCTCAACATCAAATTCCATAACGATAAATAAAAGCACGCATTCGCATCGAGAGAATACAAAAAGGGGTGTACAGTAAACTCTCATGGAAGTCCTATTTGGTTATACAATAATTTCTCAGTCTGTAAAGATATGCTGTGCATCAAAATCAAGATGATAGTTTTGTAGAAACAGGAGATACTCATCCTTAAACGACATGCTTTTGTGATGTTCGACTTGATTGTCAATATACAACAGCGTCCGATCTACTTGTGATTGACTAACGGAGAATGCAACATATCCTCCTTGCCATGCAAACGATTTATAATGGTTGTCTATCGTTTTTATCCACCTGCTGCTGTTTCGTTTAATCTCTTCTACCACATGTGCCAAATCCACGTTCTTGTTCAATAGAAACAATACGTGGACATGGTCTTCAATGCCACCGACACGCATAACGCTACAACCCGTAATATTTACCAGTTGTCCGATATATTGGTGTACACGAGGCAAGTCCTCTCTCCTTATTAAAGCACTTGTTGTTTTTATATGAAATATAAGGTGTATATATATTTTACAGAGCGATTGTGACATAAGTTATACGAT
The DNA here is from genome assembly GCF_000762405.1 of Hoylesella timonensis S9-PR14. GTDB lineage: Bacteria > Bacteroidota > Bacteroidia > Bacteroidales > Bacteroidaceae > Prevotella > Prevotella timonensis_A. Next base: position 121,114 of record NZ_JRPQ01000141.1, read on the forward strand.
GTTGATTTAGGTTGGTTGTTCTATCATTTTTTTTAATGCACCCAAGTAGGAAAAGTGCGCAGCACAAAACGCCTTCCTAAATTGGTGTGGGTTGAAGATTAACGCCCCGCAGGGGCAATAGCGTACAGCCCGAGGTAACACCCCGGGTAATGTTGAACGGTGTGGGGACGTCCTGTAAGGACAAAAGCATACGTAATGCTTTGATATGTAATGCTTTTGCCCTTACAGGGCGAAAGCCAATTTGCGGATGTTTACCCAAGGTGTTACCTTGGGCTGTGAGCTTTTGCCTCTTCGAGGCGTGTGCCAACGATGCAGCGTTATTCGATGCGCTGCCACGAAATTTACATTGTTGCCATGATGAAGAATGTATTAACGTAGTATCATCACCCAGAGCGCTGCCACGAAATTTGCATTGTTGCCACGATGAAGAATATATTAACGAAGTATCATCACTCAGGGCGTTGCTATAAAAATTATGTTGTTGCCATGACGAAGAATGTATTAACGCAGAATCATCACCCAGAGAGTTGCCACAAAAATCGTGTTTTTGTCTTTTCAGGACATACATTATCGATACGTTATCACGCAGTGCGTTGCCACGAAATTTGCATTGTTGCCATGACGAAGAATATATTAAGGTAGAATCATCAACCAAAGAGTTGCCA
>NZ_JRPQ01000142.1 GCF_000762405.1 Hoylesella timonensis S9-PR14
TTTGAGGACTTGGAGGAGGAAATGGAAACGGCAAGGGATATTTTCCTCTTTGCCTGTTATACAGGTGCTGCATATTGCGATTTGATGGAACTGAACAAGTCCCATCTTGTGCGTGATGANGAGGGTNGCCTTTGGCTGAAGTTCAACCGNCANAANACANGTGTGCCTTGTCGTGTCAAACTGCTGCCNGAAGCCATACGGCTGATGGAGAAGCTCCACAGCGATGAAAGGGAAACATTGCTCCCTTTCATGGGATATGCCACTTACCAATCTTATTTGAAGGTCCTGCGGCTTCGTGCAGGCATCTCGTTTCCTTTTACCACACATACAACAAGGTACACATTTGCCACGCTCATCATGCTTGAACAGGGTGTCCCCATTGAGACCGTGAGTAAGATGCTGGGGCATTCCAACGTGAGCATGACCGAGCGTTATGCAAAGGTAACACCACAGAAACTCTTTGAGGAATTTAATTGTTTCCTTTCTTTCACGGAGGATATGCAGATGAGTATTTAGCAATAGACATATTAAAACTAAAATCATTATGAGAAGTACATTCAAGATACTGTTCTATATCAACAGACAGAAAACTAAGGCAGACGGCAATACCGCCATTCTCTGCCGTATCACCATCGACGGAAAGAATGCAGCCATTACCACAGGAGAAGAGTGTAAAGTCTGCGAGTGGAACACCAAGCAGAGTTTGACAACAAACAAGAAGACAAACCAAAGAATCAAAGAATTCAGGGATTTGGTGGAAAAGACCTATCGGGACATTCTTGTAAAGGATGGAGTTGTAAGCGTGGAACTTATCAAGAACCGCTTGCAATGTATTGCCACCAATCCGACCACGCTCCTTGCCATGAGCAGGGCGGAACTCCAAGCAGTCAAGGAAAGTGTTGGCAGATCAAGGGCAGAGGGAACTTACCTGAATCTGTTCTATTCTGACAGAAATCTCCGTGAATTTGTCGAAAACAAAGGAGTGCAGGACATACCCATCGGAACCATTACAGAGGACTTGTTCGAGGAATACCGTTTTTTTCTGAAAAAGCGTGGGCTGAGAGCATCCACCATCAACAGCAACCTCTGCTGGCTGAGCCGATTGATGTTCCGTGCGGTCAGCAAGAGGATTATCCGCTGCAATCCGTTTGAGAATGCCAAGTATGAAAAGGAGGAAAAGAAGATACGTTTTCTGCAAAAGGGCGATGTAATGAAACTTATGCCAATGAGGATGAACGACAAGGAAGCGGAGCTGGCAAGACAGATGTTCATCTTTTCCTGCTTCACAGGACTGGTAATCTCGGATATGGAAAATTTGGAATACAAGCATATCCAAACGACAGCGGAAGGACAGATGTATATAAGAAAGGAACGTCAGAAAACCAAGGTTGAGTTCATCGTGCCGTTACATCCCATAGCGGAAGCCATCATCAGTCATTGCCAGAAAGAGCCGGAAAGAAGCGAGGTACAGCAGACGGTGAAAGAAAAAGGCGACCACCTTGTTTTTCACCGTGATTGCAGCCGCAGTGTCATGGATACCAAACTGAGCATCGTGGGAAAGGCTTGCGGTATCCGCCAAAGACTTTCCTTCCACATGGCAAGACATACATTCGGCACGATGAGCCTAAGCGCAGGTATCCCCATTGAGAGCATAGCCAAGATGATGGGGCATGCCTCCATATCAAGCACTCAAGTTTATGCGCAGGTGACGGACAATAAGATATCAGAGGATATGGACAGGCTTATTGCCAAGTACAAGGCAAAGGACAAAAATACTGGAAATGCAGATGTGGAAGCAGCAACGGACACAAAGACAATTCCCTTTGTTGTCAATTCAAATGGCAGAAAGGAGGAAACGGCATGAACGCAAACAATAACTGCCAAAGAAAGGCAGGCGTAACCAATTATCGCAGCATCTTTGATTGGGGCTACAATATGCAGATTGTCCATAGGGGAAACGGGGACATTGCTATGACGGAGGGAGAACTTGTGAGGTTCTTCGGGGTAACATGGAGGAAACTCAACCATAGGCTTCAGACAATTATGAAATCTTCCAACCTGCATCCCGAAGAAAGAGTTGCTGACGAGGAAGAAGTCGTTATCAATGGACCGCTCAAAGGCTATGCACCGCTCTATCCGCTTTCTATCATCATCGCTCTGTCCTTTCAGTTAGACAACACGGAAGCGCATTTGTTCAGAAAGTACATCTGTCAGAAGCTGCAGAAACCAGCATCCATAATAACACCGATATTCCTGATAGGCAACATGGATAACTGATGGTAATACGCTTTTTTCTTTCACTGATTATAACTTACTACATAACTACAATAGAGTATAATACGGTGAAAGAAAAAATCTTGTAGCGTAGTTAGTAAGAGAAGCATCCAGTTACTACTTAAAAACTACATACTACTTCTATTGGTAATCTTCCAGTAAGAACACACGCTGCTTGCCATTATATTCGTATCACTTACAAAATGATATTCTGAAATGGAATGGAAATGATCAACCCAAATAAAAATAACTTCAAAGAATTTGGGTGTTTGGAAAATACTCGGTATTTTTGCAAAAATAACCGACTTAATGTATGTTAATAAATAAGGAAGAGAAGAAGGTTGTTGATATTCTTAGGAACTGTATTGAAAAAGCAAACACCGGTACTCTGTTTTTTAATAATAGTTTCCCAGAATACGACGATGAGTATGTGGGCAAGATTTTATCAGATTTTGTCCGACAAGATTTGTTGTTAAGATTATCTCGTGGCATATACCTTAAAGCGAAGAAAACTAAATTTGGTATAGTTTATCCGACTACCGAAGAGATAGCCCATGCAATTGCAGAGAGAGACAATGCTGAAATTCTCCCTACTGGTAGTACAGCGTTGAATATGCTTGGATTATCCGAACAAGTAACTATGACCCCTGTTTTTCTTACCAGTGGGTCTGCAAGAAAAATCAAGTGTGGTAATAGAATCCTCACATTTAAAAGGGGTGTACCTAAAAACTTCACCTTGAAAGGAAAGGTCACACGCCTTTTGGTACAAGCCATGAAGGCTATTGGGGAGCGAAACTATAACGAAGAGTGGGAAAGTGCAATTAGTGCAATACTTAGCAAATATCCAGAGGACGAGACCATGTCTGATGATCTAAAGGTCATGCCTACATGGATACGGCGAAACATAATAAAAATTTTAAGCAAAAACAATCATGAGTAGTTGGCAAAATCATAGTAGTGACGAACGAATAGCAATGATACAAGCTGTAGCCCAGGATCATAATATCGAAGATAATGCCGTAGAGAAAGATTGGTGGGTGACGGTAGTTCTCAAAGCTTTGTTCAATACATCTTGTGGGAAATGGCTTCTTTTCAAGGGGGGAACTTCATTGAGTAAAGGATGGAATCTCATCAATCGATTCAGTGAAGATATAGACATTTCCATTGGCAGGAACTTCTTTGAGGACGTCCTTAACTTACCATTTGCAAAGTGCGAGAACAACAATCAGGTGAAGAAACTAAGAAAAGCATCACGGGATTACATTCATGGGACTCTCTCTGCAGAACTGGATGCAGAACTCCTTAAAATGGGAGTTAAAGGGTATACTATAATGAATGAAACGGTGACAGGGGAACCTCCAAGGCCTATAGACCATGATAGCGACCCGACTATAATATTCGTCAATTATGAGAGCATTTTGCCATCCAGCATGAGACTTATTGATGCGAGAGTTAAAATAGAAATCAGTTGTCTGTCTATGTCAGAACCCTATGAACAATGTGAAATTCGTTCTCTTGTCTTTGATAAGTTCCCAGAAGAGGATGATGAAATGGCCGCATCAATTAATACAGTAACGCCATCAAGGACATTCCTGGAAAAGGCACTGCTACTCAGTGAGGAACTTCAAAAAGAAGAACCGAGATCCCTACGTATGTCCAGACATCTTTATGATTTGGATAGATTGATGGATACGGAGTTTGGTCAGAAAGCACTGAATGATGGAAAACTCTACAAGGCCATCGTGGAACATCGTCGCCGTTTTTATCATTTGGGATATGTGGACTATGACAAAGACTACCCGGCCAAGATTGATTTTATCCCCCAAAATAAGGTTATGAATGCTTATCGTCTTGATTACGAATCGAATATGGTGGACGGCTATATATATGGCGAAGCAAAATCCTTCGATGAATTGATGAAAAGAATGGAGAAATTACTACATGACTTCAGACAAATTATAATTCCTTAGATGTGCCATTGACCATCGTTTGTTACAGGTATCAAAATACGCAATCCAATGTTTCCTTTATGACGGGAGGTGAACTTTGCAATAGTGCTCTTGTTGTTGATTATTCGCCCTTAAAAATAGGCCACTAGTCATAAATTTGAGCCTTTTTTCAAGTTTTTCAAAAAAAAGTTTCAAAATTCGTGCAGTCTTTTAGTCACAATCTGCTCCTTTTAATAAAAAGGAAAAGTATATCTATGAAAGTAGATGTTGATATAAACGCATGTAAACAGGGAGAACGGGAAGCTCTCGGAAATTTATACAAGGCATATTCCGACAGATTATTGCGGATATGCCAGCATTATGTGACAGACGAAAGCACGGCAAAAGATATTTTGCATGATGCGTTCATCATCATCTTCACCTCCATCAAATCGCTGAAAGACAACTCAAAATTGGAGGGATGGATGATCACCATTGTAAGGAACCTTTCTCTAAGGTACCTGCAAAGCACAGTGAAGGATGACATTCCTCTGTCTAGTCTGGGCATAGAATTTTTGAGCGAAGAAGACGAGGAAGAAAAGAATATAGAACTTGAACTATTGTTGTCGGCAATAGAGTCGTTACCGGAGGGGAACAGGGAGATATTCAAACTCTCGGTTCTGGATGGTCTTTCTCATAAGGAAATTGGAGAACTGCTTGGTATCAATCCTCACAGTTCATCTTCTCAGTTGGTTCGGGCAAAGAAAATGTTGCGGACCATACTGATGAACTATTGGATGCTCTTCTTGCTTCCAATTCTGATACCTGTCTATATCTATTTCGTAACGAAGGACAAAACTGTTGGAACTTCTGAACACAAGCAAACAGCAGTAACCACTCATAAGGAGCTGCCAGGACGGGTTCAAAAAGAATCTGCCTCTCAAAAGATAGTGCAACCAAGATATTCCATCCCATCAAGTATAAGTACCAGTAATAATGATGAACGTGCCTTGGCAGAAATGGCTACCTCTACTGAAAAGATTTCTTCACGGATGATAACAGATAGTGTAGAATCCGAGCAGCAGACTGTAGTTTTCCATGTGGATTCTATACAGAAACAATTGGTTATAAAGGGTATCAGCACCATAGACTCCGTGCTCCGTATTCCACAAATTACCGAAGAAAAAATGATGGCATTGAATGAAAGTATGTCGCCTAGTGTCAGCAATAAGAAGAAATACCCATGGACATTTAACTTCGGCTATTCATCTAATGCCGGAGCAAATGGAGCCATGTCCAATTTGAACTACCTATCAGTAATAGATTATGCTAACGGTGGGGCTTCGGCCAAATTATATACATGGGATGATTATGTAAATTATTTGGTTCGGAACAATGCACTGATGGATTCTGTCGAGAGGGCAAAAATGTCATGGATAGCACAGAATAATGCAACAGAAGGCAACGCATCCTTAGGTGAGAAGGCGCACCACTACCGCCCCAAAACCTTTAGTTTATCGCTCAACAAGCAACTAAGTTCCCATTGGACTTTTGGCACGGGATTGACTTACACAAGAATGAAGTCTGATTTTGAGAGTGAGTTTCATGGTGCGACCTTATTGAAGACCCAGAAGATTGATTATGTGGGCATACCATTGCAATTGACCTATCGTATATGGAGTAAGGGACGATTCAATGTCTATACGACCGGTGGAGTGACATTCGAGATGCCAGTTCACAGTTCACTTGATAAGAAGTATATCATAACGTCTGACTCGTCCTACACGTTAAAGGGTGACATCAAGCCACGTTATCAGTGGTCTGTGAACTTAGGTATCGGTGTTCAGTATAGGCTATTCAAGCCTTTCAGTCTGTATTTAGATCCTAACATGTTCTATTACTTCTGGAATGGTAGTGACCTTGAAACCTACCGCACAGAACATCCGTTCATCATAACAGTACCATTTGGATTGCGGCTTACTTGGTAAATGAAATAAATAGATAAAAAAGTCATAAATATTGTGCAGTCTTTTCGTGGTTTTCTGCTCTTAACAATAAAAGACAAAACTCAAAAGAAAGAATGTACAGTATTTATGACTACATCCACAACGGAATAGTATTTGCCAACAATGTAATACGCAGACGGCATAAGGAACTTACTTCCTTGATGATATATTCCACTACCAACTGCCAGTCACGTTGCAAGCACTGTTCCATTTGGAAGAAACCTACGGAAAATTTAAGATTAGACGACATCATCAAGATAATGAACAGCAAATGTATAACGAAACGCACGACGGTCGGCTTGGAGGGAGGTGAGTTTATCCTTCATCCCGAAGCAGACAAGATATTGGGATGGTTTGACACTCATCATCCTAACTATACGCTGCTGTCTAATTGTCTTGCGGTAAACAAGGTAATATCTGCTGTAAAAAATCATCACCCCAAGCATCTGTATATTTCACTTGACGGCACCAGAGAAACCTATCTCTATATGCGTGGCAGGGATGGATATGATAAGGTTATCGAAGTTATAGAGGTGTGTAGGGATATTGTTCCTATTTCCTTGATGTTTTGCCTTTCTCCGTGGAACTCGTTTGAGGATATGAAGCATGTCATAGATTGTGCCAAGAAATATAGCATAGACGTGCGTATTGGCATTTACAGCACAATGTCATTCTTTGACACGACCAAGGACTTGATGGAAGCCAATGATGATAATTTCATTCGTCAGATACCTTCATCCATACATCAAACGGATGAAAATTTTGATTTTGTGGCCCTATATGACGAATGGAAGAATAACAGGCTGAAACTGAGGTGCCATAGCATTTTCAGTGAGTTGGTCATCCATTCCAATGGTGATGTCCCGTTGTGCCAGAATTTGGACGTGGTCTTGGGCAACACTCATGAGAACACGCTTGACGAGATATTCAATTCAAAGGAAACCTGTAAGATTCAGTGTCAACACTCCAAAACATGTAATCAATGCTGGATCAACTATCACCGGAAGTATGATATTATCCTGTTAAGGAATCTGGAGAAAATGTTTCCCAAGCGACTGATAGAATTGTTTTACGGGAAATATCAATGGACCAGCAACACGCAAATCACCTATAAGGAACATTTCAAGCAAATAACAGCATAAACTATGGGATATATAGACGAAATCATCAGCAGATACAAGAGTTTGCGGAGCATAAGGGAACTGAACCATATCTACACCCAACGGTATGCTCTTGTAGGTCTTGGCAATCATTGTGTCAGTAACCTGTTGCCTGTGATACAATATCTTCAGTTGCCATTGAAATACATCTGTTGCACCTCGGAGAAGAAAGCCGGGCTGATTTCTCAAAAGTACAAGGGAGTAAAAGGTACGACTTCTTTACAAGACATTTTGAATGATGATACGGTTTCGGGAGTCTTTGTGGCTGCTAATCCACATTCGCACTTTCATATAGCAAACGAAGTCATTAAAGCAGGGAAGTCCTTATTCATAGAGAAACCACCGTGTGAGAACGAGAGGGAACTAAAGTCTTTGACCGATACCGTCAAATTATACGGGTCAAAACATATCGTTGTCGGACTGCAAAGACGTTTTGCCCCAGCCACTCAAATCCTGCAAAAGCGATTGAGAATTGGGAGGGGGCGGCACTATCATTATCGCTATCTTACGGGGTTATACCCGGAGGGTGATACCCTGCTCGACCTGTTCATCCATCCTCTTGACTATGTTACGTTTCTCTTTGGTAAAGCAAGGGTAAAGGCAGCAGAGGAAATGCGCAGCAAGGATGGTACCCAGACCTTATTCCTTATGTTGGAACATCAAGGTATAACGGGGATGCTGGAACTATCAACAGATTACTCTTGGCAGGATGCACAGGAACAATTAAGTATTAGTACGGACAAAGGACAATATGTATTGGACAGAATGGAAAGACTCGATTTTTCCCCAAGACACTCTGCTATATGTGGAATCCCTTTGGAAAAGGTCTTCCAAAATAATGCAACCGTTGTCAGCCTATACGGAAGGAATGGTTTTGTACCAATGGTTGGGAATAACCAAATTGTGTCACAAGGGTTCTTCTCGGAAATTCAAGCGTTTGCCGATATGGTTGAAAACAGATGCGAGGATAATCATGCCTTTTGCTTGGAAAGTGTCAAGCATGTTTATTCCTTAATGGCAGAAATAAAGAAGTATATGAACATAATTGACGACCACATATTATAATAACTAATTAAATCCAACAAATTATGAAAAGGTACTTTTGTGTATTACAGGCGTTCATCTTCTCGTTGCTGTTTATTGGTTGCAGCAATGAAGATGAGTCTGCTTCAACTCCCACAGCGCAAGCATCTAAAACGGAATTGTTTGCTATAGGGACAGCCCGAATGACAAGAGCCGCTTCAAGCCCCTATCTCTTTACACTTGACAACATCAAGTCTTTCAATGCGCAGACCCGTGAGATTATTTTTCAAGATTTTGAGCCGACAAGTCTGCTCTTTCCCATTTATCGTAACATAGAAATACATTCGTATGGTAAGGTTCTACTCCATATCTCAACGTTTGTGTCATCTTTCAATAGTCAAATCTTCACAGACTTATCATTAGTTTCAGAATCTGGCAAGTTTTATCTGAGTGACTGTTACCCACGCAATATTGAGGACAATAGTCAATATGTTAAAGAGAACAAGGCCATTCAAAAAGCAAAAGAAAAAAGAGCGGCAGAATGGAGAGAGTTTCTCTCAATACTCAAAAAACACGGGAAGTTGATTGAATAGTAAACACTATCCGAGACCTCTGCAAAACTCTTATCCTAAAATTTGCTCATTACATTATTTTTTTGT
>NZ_JRPQ01000143.1 GCF_000762405.1 Hoylesella timonensis S9-PR14
TGCACCATTGCGTATTCTCCAACGAATATTATCTTAAAGAGGACTCACTAATCCTATCGGCAACCATTGAGGGCAAGCGGATAGAAACAATAGAAGTATCACTGAAATCATTGGAGGTGGTGCAAAGTCGTGGCGTGTGCAACAAGAACACGGAATATCACGACCAGATAGTAAACCTTGTGAATGCCAATCGAGATCTTATAAGTCGAAGAATGAAAGCGACTGCATAAAGTATAAACCATTAAATTATCAGAGATATGAAAACAGAGATTGAAAACATTATCTACAACTATGTGGATGAGATACCGCATATTCTCATAAGGGTTATTAATGCAATAACCCTATCCGACAACAAAGAGGAGTTAAGGTCGGCTATCAACAAAATAGCCGAAGAAACAGAACTTGATAAGTTCTTTGCATACGGCTATGGCGCACATCATTTTTGGCTTAAACACCGCAAATTATCCAATGGAGAGCCAAAGGAATACAGATTATTAAAGGTTGAATTTTAAGATTATGAAGAAGAAAGTTTACAGAGTTCGGACACAATACATCTTCGATGGAGTGTTTGATGTGGTTGCGGAGAGCAAGGAAGACGCACGACAAAAAGTCCTGCAAAATTGTGGGTTGATTATGGGTGGAAGCATTCACAGCACCCTGCCCGATGATGAAATAAATTGGGCTTTTGACAGACATCCCAACAAACGAATAGACAGAATAACGAAAGTGCAAAAATATCCTTCTGAATACTAGCAAAAGCCACGCAAATTTTTGGTTTGCGTGGCTTCTTTTCTTTCTCTTTGAACGAGTAGGCGACCAAAGAAAAGAAGCAAAAGAAAGTCGCAGGAATATATCTGACTTATACTCTATCTTTCTTATTGTATCTTATCTGCTAAATTTAGAATGGAAATAGATGTTGAGATACCTGCTATCAAGGATGAGGCTAGTTTACCTTCTATATTTATTTGCCCCTCAGAAGGCTCCGTTCCAAAAGAGAGTCCATCTTTTTTCAATAGTTCGTTACAGAAACGAACAAATTCTTTCTGCTTTCTAACTGGAGAGGTTGATAATCGAACAGCTTGTTCATTGACCAAACGTCCACCATAATATAGATTATTTAGGAGAATTAGCAAATCTGGGGCACAATCTTGGATGAATTTGTCGACATCTGACATTTCGTCATCACTTGACAATGTTCCTAAATCGAAAAAGTCTATGGCAACTTCCTTATATTCATCTTTCAACTCCTTCTCCAAAAGCAATAAAAATTCATCTATTTCATCCTTGTACTTTGTGAATACTTCAAGGTATTTGCTTAATTCTTCTGGAGTAGCTAATTCATCCATTTGATTAGAGATATCGTAATCTATTTGTCGCAGAGAATTACACAATTCATCCATACGTTCTCCAAAATGAATGAAATCAACGCGGTATTGACGTCCTTTATTATTCTTTAAATCTTTTCTAATAGGATACCGCATCACCATAGAGTCAGGATCAAATTTATTAATTTCTTTTATATAATGTTCTATTGCATCTAAATTGACAGAGCTTCCTACATGCTTTTTCCCTGCATCCAAAGTCGGTCGCAAATTACTCCATAGAGATTGAAGATTATGTCCACATTTTAAGAACTTTTGCCTTTCCTCTTCCGTATGGTTGCCATGGTTAAAAAAAAGTGCCTTTAAGTATGCCTCTATGGAATGTCTGTAATTGAAAAATAGAGGATATATCAGCGTATCAATTACTGCTATCTTACGGCTATCAGAAATCATCTTTCCCAGTAATATTTTTGCAGAATCCCAATACCCATCTGATATCGAAACGAATGAAAATGCTCCATTTCCTTCCCACCCAAAATGTGAAAAAGGTTTTCTTTCCAGAACCTCTTTTTCTGTCAGCTCTCGCAAAATTACATCTGTTTTATCCATGATTATGATTTTTATTTAAATTAATTAATAATATGCTATTATTACAAAGATATTAATTTCATTTTACACAACCAAATTAAAATGTATAATATTCAAGAGTAAAAATAGCAGTCTATGGTTAAGGAAGAAAGAACAAGGCAAACTCTACCTGTCTGCGCTTGACCAAACCTTTCAAAACCTTGCCCTTATATCGACAGAATGAAACATACTCCCGATAGAAGCTTCTGTCTCCAGCTTCTATTTTTTTGAGTAGCCTACTCTTGGGATGTTTGCCATACCCCAGCAATCGCCCCACGCCCACATTATAGGCAAGGAGGCTGAGCAGCAGGGCATCCTTGCCATATCCTTTGAAGTGTTCAAAGCATTTCCAAAGGTCGGCACGGAGGAGCGAGTCCGCCTGCCGTTCTGTCATATCTGCCGTGAAACGTTCGCCCGGTTGCAGTTGATGCTTATCCGAAATTTCGGATAAGCATCATTATCCTAACCTTGATATTATCCTAACTTTATATTGCAAATGATTGAAA
>NZ_JRPQ01000144.1 GCF_000762405.1 Hoylesella timonensis S9-PR14
ATCTATTCTCACTCTATATGATGTTTAATTTTCTGCAAAGATTGCGCAAGCCGAAGACAGAGAAAATTTATTTTCTTTGTTAAGGCGCAGCCTATCTTCTGCAAAGATTGCGCAACCCGAACACTGAGAAAGTTTACTTTCTTTGTTGAGGCGAACCCAATCTTTCGCAAAGATAATATATCTTTTCGTTCATTGCAAATTTTTAAAGAAAAAAAATAATTTATCGACACGGCTCTTTCATTTAACGATAACCTTTACTGCCTAAATCTTTCATCCTTTTGTTACTTCGTTCTCAAATTTACCGATTAAATGAATATAACATCTTGCGTTCAAATGAAAAAGCAGCATGATATCTCACCTTTTAACAACGAAAAACACAAAAGGATCTAAAAAACATTGCCGCAAAAGCGATTTCACGAAAGAACGTCCCGTTCTGTCTAAAATAACGAAAAACATAGTTGCAGCACTTCACTTTTGACAAAAAATCGGAGAAAATTCACAACGCATTTCTTTTCGCTGTTTTCGTCAGAACGTCTACGTTCTTTGGTTTCTTCATATCACTCGCACATTTTCGGGTTTATTTCGTTGTTGATTTCTTCTACGTCGTTTACAACAACAAAATATACCTTTGTTAAATGAAAGAGCCGTGATTTATCGACCTATTGACCACTGAATCATATTTCTATATAATATCCACTGAATAAAACCACGAAGGGCTAAATACAC
>NZ_JRPQ01000145.1 GCF_000762405.1 Hoylesella timonensis S9-PR14
GCTTGCCGATATTTCAAATAAATCTTCACAAACGGAATCATAAACCATTTCTTAGGCTCAATGTGTTCTGTAAAGTCAATCGTAGCATTCTTTTCATTGCCACNGAAAACACCGACCCAATGTCCTTTCATATTGTCATTCTCCACNTCAAACTCCCATCGACAACAAGGCTCTTGTCTTGTTACCNTGAAAGTTGTTTTATATCCANTCTTCGTTATTTCTACAAATTGCGTGTCTGATATGANCTCTATCTTTTNAACATCACTTCTCCACGAATAGTCTGTTAGNGATGTTACGACTTGCCAAACGNTCTGTAAATTGCACGGAAACGTGGCTTTTATGTTTGACATTACGANCATAAAGTTTAGTATTTCAGAAAAATAATTTTATCTCACAAATCCGTTTTTATAGAAATCATACCATGAANCAATGTTTTCGNGAGTATTGGCTTCCAGCAATAGAAGCATCTCTCGAGTGAATTCCAAATGTCCGACACCGTTTGCCGTAACAATATTCTTGTCACTGACGGCTTGTGCTTCCACATAATTCTCTGCGTTAGTGTAACCGATTCCACCCCATTTCTTGAGTTGGTCGAGACCGTTACCCGTATGTTTTACATTNTTCAGAAAACCGTGCGAACATAGGAATGAAGCACCGTTGCATATCGCCCCGATGATTTTACCTTTATCCAAAGCCTCCTGTACCAAATGTACGACAAGTTCTGCTTCAGGCGAGTCCCAACAGTTGCCGCCGATAAGCACTAATGCGGCATAATCTTTCGGCATATTCTCAAAAGAATAATCGGGTAAAGTTCTAAAACCTCCGATAGAACGGACAGCGTCTTCTGTAGGGGCAACGGTATGCACTTCATACTTTATTTCACCGCCTGGTATCACGCCCACGTGAAGAGCCGTAGAGAGAAAAGCCCCCTCCCAATCCGTGTATTCATTCAATATGATAAATAATACTTTCTGTTTCATTGATATATCTTTTTTACTTTAATAACTTTGCTGCAAATTTGTAAGTGAACATAATTNGAGGATTGGATAAATCCCATTGCTCCACCTCTTGCCGTATCAATTCTGCGTGCTTCTTGCTTATATCCCTCAAAGCGTTTCCAACGGATTTTCTAAGATATTCGCTTTCGTGTGCCTTGTGCTTACTGATTAGGGCAATAGCAACCGATGGGTTCTCTTTGAAGAATGGGCGACTTGTCCAAATNCTCAATCCCTCCGTTACTGCACGGACAACATTCGGATTATCACTATTTATCCACTCTTCGATGAGTGGCAAGGATGCTTCATATCCTCTGTGTTTGCAAATCTCATCAAAAGCCTTTGCAAGCATTTCCTGCACACGCCAATTTTCATCAGTGCTTACTTGTTCCTTTAAAAAACGAAGCGCATTATCATTCTCTACAGCTAAAAGTCCAAATAATGTAGTTGATAACATTCGGGCTTGATAGGCTTCGTGCTTGAACAAGTCAAGTGCCAATTCAAAACATTGCTTTTGGGGATACATTTTCATTATTTCTGTAGCTCCATCGTTGATATGCTTGAATCCATTTTCAATTCGCAGAATATGATTAAGAATATCATTTATTTTTTTCATTCCAATGTAGTTAAAAATGCAATAAACCTTATATGTGGTAGTAATACAAAAAATTAGGTGAGAAGATAAACAGGTGGATAGTAGAGGGGCGTAAAATTAACCTTATAATGTCACTAAAAGTCTATCTTAATAACTGAAAGTTCACCAGATGCAGATGTGTCCTTCTTTGATATTCTACATCCAAGTTTTGTATAAAATAACAGGGGGGACAAATATGGTTGCCCATTAGATTTAACATATCTATCGTTGTCAATAACCCAAGCACTGAGATGCTTTTCTTTTGAGATGAAATATTTCAGTATTATACGTCCAATTCCTTTTTTCTGAATAGTCGGAGATAGTATAATAGCAAACCAACGAAGACCATCTCTNTCAAATGTAAAAGCCCATCCTTTGATTATATTGTACGACAAGTCCNTCAATAAATAGTGTGTGACATTCTCTAAACTATNTAAGTAATGATTAAAACTCTGCAATGAACTATGCGATATAATAATAGGATACTCATCATTCCATAAACGAAGAAGAACCTTTTTCTCTTCTTCGGATAATAGACTCTTCTGTAGTAATTCCAGATTAAATGCTTCTAAATTTATTTTCATATTATTGAGAGGATGTCTTTGATATTTAAACACATAATNCGCTCAACTGCAAAGGTATTGTTTTTTATAGGCTCTACAAAGAAAACTCAAATATTTAATGCAAATTGAAAACGAGACTNTGTTATACAGAAGGAAAAAGAAAAACCTGCACCGTTATTGATGCAGGTTTCTGTTTANATAATTCTCTTGTAAAATCCGTTGCAGGTCAGACATACGATAGAGTATCTTTCCTGCAATCTGCGTGTATGGGAAAATGCCCTTGTCCCGATAATCCTGTAAGGTGCGGGGAGAAAGAAAGAGCCTTTTGCATACCTCTCGCCCTGTGAGATAGAGTTCGCCCTCAAATAAAGGACGGTGTATCTGTGCCGTTGTTCGCACACGCTTCGTTAGGTTTCTGATACCCGAGATGAGCTGTTTCATCTCGGGTGTTTCTTTACTGATGGTTTCGTATTCCATAGTTCGTTTTATTTATGAGTATCAGACTTGGCGAGGAGTTTCTCAACGTCCTCACGTTTGTAATAGCACTTATGCCCGATTTGAATGAATGGCAACACGGAGGTGTACCGATAATGCTGGAGTGTCCGCTTACTGATGTTCAGTATTCGGCACACATCCCCATTGTGCAGAAGGTCAGGCAGTTCGGCAGATGGGGCGAAATGTTCATTGAAGCAGTCGGTCAGTTCCATATTGCTCTCTTTCAGTTCCTTCCAAGCGGAGGTGTCAATGGCTGTAAATCTCATTTTTCGTTGTTGTTTTATTTGCGTTATTATTGATTTCTGACGCAAAAGTAAGCAGTGGATTTCGATTCCCGAAGAGGTAGGGATAAGCAGGGAAGAAGAGGGAAACGGCAGGAAGTCCGCACACCATACATCCTCTATTTTTCCTTTTCAAATCTTCCTGCATCGCCCGAAAATCCATTTGTTCCTTTCGGATAGTGCGAAACCTTGCGAAAGGTTGCAGACTGCACAGTTATCCATCGTGCAATCCGCACACTTATTTTGCCTGTTTCTCCCTGTTGTTGAGTGAAAAGGGGCTTTCCCATTGTGCAGTAGCAGGGAAATGCAATGCACCACAATGCAAGAACACCGCAACCTTTGGCTCTGCGAGAAAGGCTGCCTAACTTGGCTTTGGCAACCGTAAACGTGCCAAACATCAAAAACAAGTAACAGAAAGCAATCCGCACAATGAAAAAAGAAAACAGCGACAACATCTCAAAGAACATACAAATAGAGGAGTTCCTTTCGGAGCGATATGAGTTTCTGTACAACTCTGTATTGCATCGAGCAGAGTACCGTCCACGAGGAACGGACGATTACACAGTCATAGACCGCTACCGTATCAATACCCTCAAACGAGCATTGGACAAGGAAGCGGGCGTACAGACCTCGCCCGAGAAACTGTACAGCATCATCGAAAGCGATTTCTCTCCACGCATCAATCCTGTGCAGGCTTATTTCCACAGCTTACCGATAATGGAAGAAGCCAAGAAAGGAGCGATTACCGCACTTGCCGACTGCGTGAGTGTAGCCAATCCTGAGAAATGGAAAGAATATATCACCAAATGGCTCGTGGCAGTGGTCGCCAATGCAATGGACGACAGACAATGCTGTAATCATACCTGCCTTGTGCTGACAGGCGAGCAGGGAAAATTCAAAACCACGTTCCTTGACCTGCTCTGTCCACCAGCTCTATCCGACTACCGCTATACAGGAAAGATATACCCACAGGAGAAAGATGTATTGAGTCTTATCGGTCAAAATCTCATCATCAACATCGACGACCAACTCAAAGCCCTCAATAAGCGAGACGAGAACGAGCTGAAGAACCTGATAACCTGCCCGCAGGTGAAGTACCGTATGCCTTACGAGAAGCATATCGTGGAGCGACCGCACTTGGCAAGTTTCGTGGCATCGGTCAATGGAAACGACTTTCTCACCGACCCGACAGGAAGCCGACGTTTCCTACCTTTTGAGGTATTGGCGATAGATATAGACCNAGCCAAGACAATCCCAATGGATGCTGTGTATAGCGANGCCAAAGCACTACTAAAAAGCGGATTTCGCTATTGGTTCAATGATGAGGAGATTATCGAACTGCACCATAATAGCGAAGCCTTCCAAGTCTATACGGCCGAAATGGAACTATTGCTCCGCTATTTCACCTTTCCAACGGAAGCGGAAAAAGCCACCAAGCGTTTTTATATGACCAATTCGGAGATAGTTGGCTACCTCTCCATCTACACCCGACAGCAGCTCTCTCCCAAACGGATGGGTGAAGCCCTGCGAAAGGCAGGCTATACGAGAGAGTGTCGCAGGGTAAACGGCAATCCCGTATATGCGTATGCCGTCCGCAAGATTTACCCCGAGCAACCGCCATAGCACTCTGTTGTTATCCCTCTCCTTTGCAATTCTTCTTTCTCTTTTCTTTCCTTTCCTATTCTCCTTACTACATTACTACAAAGGATGATAATACGGTGAAAGAGAAAGGATTGCAGGAGGTATTCATATTGCGACACAGCTTACTACCATCTTGCTACGCTTCTACGGCAGAATGAATGGCTATACGGTGTAGAAGGAATAAGTAGAAAGATAAAATGGAGGGAAATGTTACACTTTTCTCTTTCACTGTCAATCACTTATCAGAGTGTCGACGGGTAGTAAGATAAAAAGAGGAAACAGAACAAACAATGAAATAACGAACAATGAATATGAATAACCCAAACCCAACAAAAACAGCAATGAACAACGAATATTACGACTTACAAAGTATTAAGGGAATATCCATAGCGGATTACCTTCATGCTCGGGGCATACAGCCCGTCAAGCAATACGGAAGTTATGCCCTTTACAATGCACCCTATCGGGAAGACTATAACGCCAGCTTGAAAGTGGACCTTGCACGGAATCTCTGGTATGATTTCGGCTTGGGCAAAGGTGGCAGCATCATAGACCTTGTGATGTTGTTGCAAAGGT
>NZ_JRPQ01000146.1 GCF_000762405.1 Hoylesella timonensis S9-PR14
GCTTGCCGATATTTCAAATAAATCTTCACAAACGGAATCATAAACCATTTCTTAGGCTCAATGTGTTCTGTAAAGTCAATCGTAGCATTCTTTTCATTGCCACNGAAAACACCGACCCAATGTCCTTTCATATTGTCATTCTCCACNTCAAACTCCCATCGACAACAAGGCTCTTGTCTTGTTACCNTGAAAGTTGTTTTATATCCANTCTTCGTTATTTCTACAAATTGCGTGTCTGATATGANCTCTATCTTTTNAACATCACTTCTCCACGAATAGTCTGTTAGNGATGTTACGACTTGCCAAACGNTCTGTAAATTGCACGGAAACGTGGCTTTTATGTTTGACATTACGANCATAAAGTTTAGTATTTCAGAAAAATAATTTTATCTCACAAATCCGTTTTTATAGAAATCATACCATGAANCAATGTTTTCGNGAGTATTGGCTTCCAGCAATAGAAGCATCTCTCGAGTGAATTCCAAATGTCCGACACCGTTTGCCGTAACAATATTCTTGTCACTGACGGCTTGTGCTTCCACATAATTCTCTGCGTTAGTGTAACCGATTCCACCCCATTTCTTGAGTTGGTCGAGACCGTTACCCGTATGTTTTACATTNTTCAGAAAACCGTGCGAACATAGGAATGAAGCACCGTTGCATATCGCCCCGATGATTTTACCTTTATCCAAAGCCTCCTGTACCAAATGTACGACAAGTTCTGCTTCAGGCGAGTCCCAACAGTTGCCGCCGATAAGCACTAATGCGGCATAATCTTTCGGCATATTCTCAAAAGAATAATCGGGTAAAGTTCTAAAACCTCCGATAGAACGGACAGCGTCTTCTGTAGGGGCAACGGTATGCACTTCATACTTTATTTCACCGCCTGGTATCACGCCCACGTGAAGAGCCGTAGAGAGAAAAGCCCCCTCCCAATCCGTGTATTCATTCAATATGATAAATAATACTTTCTGTTTCATTGATATATCTTTTTTACTTTAATAACTTTGCTGCAAATTTGTAAGTGAACATAATTNGAGGATTGGATAAATCCCATTGCTCCACCTCTTGCCGTATCAATTCTGCGTGCTTCTTGCTTATATCCCTCAAAGCGTTTCCAACGGATTTTCTAAGATATTCGCTTTCGTGTGCCTTGTGCTTACTGATTAGGGCAATAGCAACCGATGGGTTCTCTTTGAAGAATGGGCGACTTGTCCAAATNCTCAATCCCTCCGTTACTGCACGGACAACATTCGGATTATCACTATTTATCCACTCTTCGATGAGTGGCAAGGATGCTTCATATCCTCTGTGTTTGCAAATCTCATCAAAAGCCTTTGCAAGCATTTCCTGCACACGCCAATTTTCATCAGTGCTTACTTGTTCCTTTAAAAAACGAAGCGCATTATCATTCTCTACAGCTAAAAGTCCAAATAATGTAGTTGATAACATTCGGGCTTGATAGGCTTCGTGCTTGAACAAGTCAAGTGCCAATTCAAAACATTGCTTTTGGGGATACATTTTCATTATTTCTGTAGCTCCATCGTTGATATGCTTGAATCCATTTTCAATTCGCAGAATATGATTAAGAATATCATTTATTTTTTTCATTCCAATGTAGTTAAAAATGCAATAAACCTTATATGTGGTAGTAATACAAAAAATTAGGTGAGAAGATAAACAGGTGGATAGTAGAGGGGCGTAAAATTAACCTTATAATGTCACTAAAAGTCTATCTTAATAACTGAAAGTTCACCAGATGCAGATGTGTCCTTCTTTGATATTCTACATCCAAGTTTTGTATAAAATAACAGGGGGGACAAATATGGTTGCCCATTAGATTTAACATATCTATCGTTGTCAATAACCCAAGCACTGAGATGCTTTTCTTTTGAGATGAAATATTTCAGTATTATACGTCCAATTCCTTTTTTCTGAATAGTCGGAGATAGTATAATAGCAAACCAACGAAGACCATCTCTNTCAAATGTAAAAGCCCATCCTTTGATTATATTGTACGACAAGTCCNTCAATAAATAGTGTGTGACATTCTCTAAACTATNTAAGTAATGATTAAAACTCTGCAATGAACTATGCGATATAATAATAGGATACTCATCATTCCATAAACGAAGAAGAACCTTTTTCTCTTCTTCGGATAATAGACTCTTCTGTAGTAATTCCAGATTAAATGCTTCTAAATTTATTTTCATATTATTGAGAGGATGTCTTTGATATTTAAACACATAATNCGCTCAACTGCAAAGGTATTGTTTTTTATAGGCTCTACAAAGAAAACTCAAATATTTAATGCAAATTGAAAACGAGACTNTGTTATACAGAAGGAAAAAGAAAAACCTGCACCGTTATTGATGCAGGTTTCTGTTTANATAATTCTCTTGTAAAATCCGTTGCAGGTCAGACATACGATAGAGTATCTTTCCTGCAATCTGCGTGTATGGGAAAATGCCCTTGTCCCGATAATCCTGTAAGGTGCGGGGAGAAAGAAAGAGCCTTTTGCATACCTCTCGCCCTGTGAGATAGAGTTCGCCCTCAAATAAAGGACGGTGTATCTGTGCCGTTGTTCGCACACGCTTCGTTAGGTTTCTGATACCCGAGATGAGCTGTTTCATCTCGGGTGTCTCTTTGCTGATGGTTTCGTATTCCATAGTTCGTTCTATTTATGAGTGTCAGACTTGGCGAGGAGCTTCTCAACGTCCTCACGTTTGTAATAGCACTTATGCCCGATTTGAATGAAGGGCAACACGGAGGTGTCCCGATAATGTTGGAGAGTCCGCTTACTGATGTTTAGTATTCGGCATACATCCCCATTGTGCAGGAGCTCGGGCAGTTCGGCAGGTGGGGTAAAATGCTCATTGAAGCAGTCGGTCAGCTCCATGATGCTCTCTTTCAATTCCTCCCAAGCAGAGGTGTCAATAGCTGTAAATCTCATTTTTCGTTGTTGTTTTATTTGCGTAATTATTGATTTCTGACGCAAAAGTAAGCAGGAGTTTTCGGTTTTTGAAAGGGTTGGGATAAGCAGGGAAGAAGAGGGAAACGACAGGAAGTCCGCACACCATACATCCCCTGTTTTTCCTTTTCAAATCCTCCTGCACCGCCCGAAAATCCATTTGTTCCTTTCGGATAGTGCGAAACCTTGTGAAAGGTTGCAGACTGCACAGTTATCCATCGTGCAATCCGCACACTTATTTTGCCTGTTTCTCCCTGTTGTTGAGTGAAAAGGGGCTTTCCCATTGTGCAGTAGCAGAGAAATGCAATGCACCACAATGCAAGAACACCGTAACCTTTGGCTCTGTGAAAAAGGCTGTCTAACTTGGCTTTGGCAATCATAAGCGTGCCAAACATCAAAAACAAGTAACAGAAAGCAATCCGCACAATGAAAGAAGAAAACAGCGACAACACCTCAAAGAACATACAAATAGAGGAGTTCCTTTCGGAGCGATATGAGTTTCGGTACAACTCCGTATTGCATCGAGCAGAGTACCGTCCACGAGGAACGGACGATTACACAGCCATAGACCGCTACCGTATCAACACCCTCAAACGAGCATTGGACAAGGAAGCGAGCATACAGACCTCGCCTGAGAATCTGTACAGCATCATCGAAAGCGATTTCTCCCCACGCATCAATCCTGTGCAGGCTTATTTCCACAGCTTGCCGATAATGGAAGAAACCAAGAAAGGAGCGATTACCGCACTTGCCAACTGCGTGAGCGTAGCCAATCCTGAGAAATGGAAAGAATATCTCACCAAGTGGCTCGTGGCAGTGGTCGCCAATGCAATGGACGACAGGCAATGTCGTAATCATACCTGCCTTGTACTGACAGGCGAGCAGGGAAGATTCAAAACCACGTTCCTTGACCTGCTCTGTCCTCCCTCTCTCTCCGATTACCGCTATACGGGGAAGATATACCCACAGGAGAAAGACGTGCTGAGTCTTATCGGTCAAAATCTCATCATCAACATTGACGACCAACTCAAAGCCCTCAACAAACGGGACGAGAACGAGCTGAAGAACCTTATCACCTGTCCGCAGGTGAAGTACCGTATGCCTTACGAGAAGCATATCGAGGAGCGACCTCACTTGGCAAGTTTTGTGGCTTCGGTCAATGGCAACGACTTCCTCACCGACTCGACAGGAAGCAGACGCTTCCTCCCTTTTGAGGTGCTGGCGATAGAGATAGACAGAGCCAAGAGCATTCCGATGGATACCGTGTATGGCGAAGCCAAGACCTTGTTGAATGAGGGGTTTCGTTATTGGTTCAATGATGAAGAGATTATTGAATTGCATAGAAACAGCGAAGCCTTCCAAGTCTATACGACCGAGATGGAGCTGTTGCTCCGCTATTTCACCTTTCCCACGGAAGCGGAGAAAGCTACCAAGCGTTTCCATATGACCAATTCGGAAATCGTGGGTTATCTCTCCTGCTATACCCGACAGCAGCTCTCACCCAAACGAATGGGCGAAGCCCTGAGAAAGGCAGGCTATGCGAGAGAATGCCGCAGGGTAAATGGCAATCCCGTATATGTGTATGCCGTTCGCAAGATTTTTCCCGAGCAGCCACCATAGCATTCTGTGATTACCAATCCCTTTGTTATACTCCTTTCTCTTTTCTTTCCTATTCTCCTTACTACATTACTACAAGCAACGATAATACAGTGAAAGAAAAAGGATTGCAAGGGGTATTCATCTTGCGACACAGCTTACTACCATCTTTCTACGCTTCTACAAGAGAGAATAAATAAGGAAAGGTGTAGAAAGAAGGTGTAGAAGGATAAAACCAAACGAAGTGTTACACTTTTCTCTTTTACTGTCAATCACTTATCCGAGTGTCGAAGGGTAGTAAGATAAAAAGGGAAAATTTTCAAAAGAGGAAACAGAGTAAACAATGAAATAACGAACAAATGAATATGAATAATCCAAATCCAACGATAACAGCAATGAACAACGAATATTACATTTTACAAAACATCAAGAACATACCCATAGCGGACTATCTTCATGCCCGTGGCATACAGCCCGTCAAGAAATACGGCAGTTATGCCCTTTACAACGCACCCTATCGGGAAGACCATAACGCCAGTATGAAAGTGGATTTTGCACGTAACCTCTGGTTCGACTTCGGCTTGGGCAAAGGCGGCAGTATCATCGACCTTGTGATGTTGTTGCAAGGGTGCAATGCTCATGAAGCCATAAGCCATTTGGCAGGGAACAACCTTTCCTTTCATAGTGCAACTCCTCCAAAGGAAAAAGTCGCTGCACTATCCCCGAGCGCAAGGCACATTCTCGGCATCAGCGAGGAGTTGCCCCCACACCTGCAACGCTATTTGCAGGAGGAACGCAAGATTGACCTTTCACTTGCCAAACCCTATCTGCGTTCCGTATGCTATGAGGTGGGAGGAAGAACTTACATCGCCATAGGATTTGCCAACCGTGCAGGAGGATATGAGCTTCGGGACGACAAGACATTCAAGGGAACAATTGCCCCAAAGGACATATCCGTGATTGCAGGAGATGCGAACAACGTCCCTCACTGCATCTTCGAGGGCTTTATGGACTTCCTTTCCTATCTCACGATGAAAGGAAAAGAAATCGCTCCCTGCATTGTGCTGAACTCCGTAAGCAATGTCCATAGAGCCGTTACATATATCCGAGAACATCATATTGACTGCGTCCGTGCGTTTCTTGACAACGATGAAGCAGGACGGCGAGCCATGCAAGTTCTTCAATCAGCAGGAATGAGCGCAGAGGATATGAGCCGACATTATGGCGGATATAAAGACCTCAACGAGTACCACGTTTCACGTCAGAAAGCGATGGAACAGAAACAGAAGAAACCTCTATCGGTTGTCAAACGGGGATTTCGCAGATAAGGCAAATGAATGCAATCAAAACCAAATATCAATCGGGTATCCTTAGGGACTAAAAGAGAAGAAGAGCAGACAGATGGCTTTGTTTCGAGAGCGATGGCAGTTTTCCCAACTGCAAGTTTCCCCCAAAGAAACTTAGAAACAAAGCCCTCTGAGCATTCAGAGAATGCAATTACCGTAAAGGTGGGCTTCGGACAGGGCGGAGCAGCATTTAGTAGAAATGCCATAGCTCATTAGGGCATTTTCTTCACGCTCTACTCCGTTACCGCTAAAAAAGCCCTCCTGAGCCAAGGGACTTCGCCCCTTGGGATACCCCTTAAAGCAATATTCAACTTATGGGCTACGCAGTATTACATATAGACAAAGCTCGGGGCAACGATTCGGCAATGACCGCACACATCGAGCGTACATTCGTGCCGAAAAATGTCGATGCCACCCGCACGCACCTCAACCGTGAGCTGGTGCAATTCCCCGCAGGTGTCACTAACCGCACGGAAGCCATAGAACACCGCATTGCCACGGCAAACATCTACCGTAAGGTGGCAGGCAACCAAGTCAAGGCCTTGCGATTTATCCTTTCTGGCTCGCACGAGGATATGCTCCGGCTTGAAAGCGAGGGGCGTTTGGGAAAGTGGTGCGACAGCACGATGCAATGGCTTTATTCTACCTTTAGTAAGGAAAACGTAGTGGCAGCGACACTTCACGCTGATGAGGAAACACCGCATATACATGCTACGGTAGTACCTATCGTACAAGGAGAAAGACGAAAAGCCAAGACCGAAGCCGAGAACGGGAAACGCAAGTACAAGACCAAGAAGGACAAAGTACGGCTTTGTGCTGATGATGTGCTTACCCCGAAGAAATTGGAGGAGTACCAAACCACATACGCAGAACAGATGAAACCTTTCGGGTTGGAGAGAGGTATATATGGCTCAGAAGCCAAGCACCGCTCTAATATGGAGTATTACAAGGAGATACTCAAGGAGACGGAACAGAAACAAGCCGAAGAAGCCGACCTTATCGAAAAGGTAAGGGATTTGGAGAAGCAGGCAGGTAAACTTCGGGTAAAGGGTACGCTCTACTCGCTCTTTGGCAATACGGAACTTGACAAGGCGGAGAAGCGTATCGGAGAGTTGGAAAGGGATATGGAGAATCAGAAGTTCCTTTCAGAAAAGGAAAAAGCCGAAATCCGCAAGGAGGTTATTCTCCTGCAGGATATCGTTGCAGCTAAAGACAAGACCATAGCTGAACAGCAAAAGGAAATCAAGACGTATAAGGAGGAACGGAGTTTTATCAAGCGATTTTTTCATAGCTTCTATCTCTTGCTTAATATTCGTTTGATGCTCCGCAAGATGGGCTTTGATGATGATACCGTGGTGAAGATGCACCAAAAGCAGGTAGCTNTACGTGGT
>NZ_JRPQ01000147.1 GCF_000762405.1 Hoylesella timonensis S9-PR14
CATGCTTAAGAGTGAAATAATGCAACAAAGATACGAAAAATAATCAGATGTCCTATCTTCTTAAAAATTATATGTAACTTCGCCAAAGCAAGTTTGTAACCGACCAAAGAATAAATTTTCAAGTGAGTTGGTTATGCACATCTCATGATGAGTTGAGGCTAATAAGGAAGTAAATGTACGGACGTATGCAATTTAGAACGATTGTCCAAATAGAACCTCCCACCTTTACCATTGCTCCATTCGAGCACATCTTCTTGGTTGGTTCGTGCTTTGCCGATAATATAGGCAAGCGTTTTATAGAAGAGAAATTCAATGCCATAGTCAATCCCTATGGTGTGATGTACAATCCTGCCAGCATCCTGCATACGGTAGAGCGTGCCAAGGTCAACCCTCAGGTGGCGGTGTTTACTTTGGGTACTAATCACGTATATGTCTTCAAAGAAACGGGCGAGATTGTCGACAACTGCCAAAAGCGTCCGCAACGCTTGTTCCGTGAGGAAGAGTTAAGCGTTGATGCCTGTACCGAGTACTTATCCAAAGCCATAGAATGCTTGCAGAAACGCAATCCTGCCGTGCATATTATCCTAACGGTGAGTCCTATTCGTTATGCCAAATATGGCTACCATGGCAGTCAACTGTCTAAGGCTACATTGTTGTTGGCTGCCAACCAACTCACTCAGCGTTATCCAAATACGGTAACCTATTTTCCTGCTTACGAGATTGTCAACGATGAGCTGCGCGACTATCGTTTTTATCAAGAAGATATGTTGCACCCGTCCTATCAGGCTGTTTCTTATATTTGGGAACGTTTCTCTGAGACCTATTTGAGTGATGAGGCTAAGAAGTTTATAGAAGATTGGCGACCCGTGAAGGCTGCCTTGGCTCATCGACCTTTCGATGCCAATAGCGTTGCATATCAAGATTTTGTTCGTCAAACACACGAACGCATACAGGCATTGGAAAAGAAGTGGGGAGTGTCGTTACGATAAGATAAAATTAGGTTGGTTGCTATCGAATTAAATGTGAATTATCTTTACAAAATAGCGATTGATTGTGAGGCGAAAATGAGAGGAAAATTGAACTGTCAACCTCATTTTTTGCAAATTTTATGGTGCTCGTCATTTTTATAATTCATCTTTATAACAAACAGATAGATAAAGAGTTACATGGCGTGGGGACCATGGGCAAATGGCTTGTTTTTCTTCCTCACATGCTTCAGTTTTCTTAACCCATGGAGATAAGGCGACTAACTCATGCAAATAAGGCGGTTAACCCATGTAGATAACCGCCTTAAAGTAATGCTTTAATAAATCGAAAGATTTGGGGGAGTCTCGGAAGTGTCAAAAATTAGGACAAAAAGAGGAATTCTACGCTTGCTTTACGAGTCTGCATTGGGCGCATTCGTATTCCACTTTTATACCTTATAGAAACTTTTTCAACAACTGTGTCCATATCGCATACCCCGCTTCTGTGAGGTGCAAACCGTCGTAAGTGAGTTCTGCGCGCATGATAGCGGTATCGGTTTCGGTGAAGTAGGGGAACAGATTGATGTACGGAATGCCGTGTTCGGCGGTCCATACTTCTATCTTTGCATTGATTTCGGGTATTTGCGGAGTCTTTCCAGTGAGCCGTTTCCACCTGCCCGTTGCTTCTCTTATGGGTAGCATGCTTTGCACATAGAGTTGTGTTTGGGGCGACTGAGTGCGAATGGCGGTGATGACTGTTTGTATCATGTGTACAATGCTATCTGTGCTAAGGTCGTGACTCACATCGTTGACCCCTACCAACAAGAATATTTTTGCAGGGTGGTAGGGCAAGATTTGATATAATCTGTCGTAGATACCCATGGCTATATCTCCGCTAATGCCTCGGTTCACAATATTGTTTTTGCCTAATCTTTGGCTCCAATCGCCACCTCCTTCGGTAAGACTGTTGCCCAGCATCACAATGTCAGTGCATTGTATGGTGGGTTGATGGTCAAAGAGTTGCAGCCTTTCGTAATAATGTTCATGATATTTGTGAGGTTCGTTCAATATGCTGTCGGTGACGGTTCGCGTTTGGGCAGTGCACTTCTTCTGTGCGTGGCATGCGGCTCTATCCATGGCGTGTGTCTGTGTTACTGTTGCCACGAGGGCAATGCAGAGTAATAAAAATGTTTTTTTCATATCTGCAAATAGTAAGTTGAAGGATGATTACTGGTGCCGCTTCTGGGCTTCTTCCAATGCTTTTTCTACCGAACCGTGAAGAATCAGCAGGTTTTTGGCTTTGCCATAGTCCAAACCTAATAAGTCGACAAGCATACGAGTACCACGGTCAATGAGTTTTTGGTTGGTGAGTTGCATGTTCACCATCTTGTTTCCTTTTACACGTCCTAACTTAATCATCACTGCTGTGCTTATCATGTTCAGAATCATTTTCTGTCCTGTACCCGATTTCATGCGTGAACTTCCTGTAACGTATTCAGGTCCTACAATCATTTCTATGGCGATATCCGACTCGGCTGCCATTGGCGATTCAGGATTACTGGTGATACATGCCGTGAGGATACCATGTTCGCGTGCATCGCGCAAGGCGCCCACAACGTAGGGAGTCGTACCCGAAGCGGCAATGCCTATGACGGTGTCGTTGCTGTTAATGTTGTGTTCTGCCAGCTCGTTCCACCCATGTTCATCGTTGTCTTCTGCGTTTTCCACTGCATTACGCAAAGCGGTGTCGCCTCCAGCAATGAGTCCAATGACTAATGTCTTGGGTACACCGAACGTTGGGGGTAGCTCGGAAGCATCTAAGACACCTAACCTGCCACTGGTACCTGCACCCATATAAAAGATGCGCCCACCTCGTTTCATGCGCGGAACAATTTGTTCTACCAGCTTGGCAACTTGTGGTATGGTTTTTTGTACCGCTATTGCTATTTTCTGGTCTTCGGTGTTAATGTCGTTGAGTATCTCTGTGACCGACTTGTTCTCCAAGTCATTGTAAAGCGATGTCTCTTCCGTAATTTTCTGAAAGCTCATAGTTCTATTGTTTAATGCGTTTCTGTGTGATATTGAATAAGTCCTTCTGTGGGACTTTTGCAAATCTTGCCAAGCTTCACACCGCACCTGTCAGCCGCTTCGGCAAGTTCGGGTTGATAGACCACTGCTATCGTACCAATGCAATTCATGACATATTTCTGGTAGGAATATTGCATCACATTGCGTTCTATGAAATCTTGAAAAGCCCGGACAAGTAACCTGTGGATGCCTTCGTGTGTGCGGTTTTGCTCCAAAAAGACGTTGAGACTTGCCAAATATCTACTGGGAAAAGGCTGGCGGTAGACTTTGTCAATGACCTCTGCCATGCTGGTGTTGAACTGACAGAAGAACTTGTTTTTGAGTTCATCGTCCAATTGATTTTTAAGTAAGTCGCCCACCAATCGCTTTCCAAGATTGGCACCACTGCCTTCATCGCCCAAGATAAAACCCAAAGCAGGCACATTCGCCGTAATAGCTGTGCCGTCGAAGAAACACGAGTTTGAGCCTGTTCCAAGAATACAGGCAATGCCTGGCTGGTGTCCACATAGTCCACGAGCAGCTGCTAATAAGTCTGAATGTACCTCGATGCAGTCTTTTACCTTGATGCACTGCTGCAATGTTTGCGCCACGACTTGAGATTTTTCGGGTGTACACCCTGCTCCGTAGAAGTAAATGGCGTCAAATAGTGGGACTGGAAGATGTGGAAGCAAGGATGAGCGCAGCTCTGTTTCCATTTCCGAAGGTGTTTGAAAGAACGGATTCATGCCCTTTGTGGCAATGGCATGTGTCTCTTTCCCATGTTGAATGATACGCCAATCGGTCTTGGTAGAGCCACTATCTGCAATAAGTAGTGTGGAAGGATTCATAGAATAGATAATGATTTATAATTTAATGTAAATACGTTTCTTATAGAGAGGATAACCAATGTTACTGGTTGGCATACTCCAACACCGTATGTTTGGGATACAAACGTGCTATTTCCTGCATCAGCACAAATTTGATAGAGATGAGTTGAACCGTTTTTTCATCTTATGCTTCATTTTTATGAGTCTGCTTTCTACCGTATTCTGGGTCAACTTTAATCAGTAATGTAACCATGACCGTGGCTGCACAACAGGCAATGACTAACCAGAAGAAATGCTCGTAGCCTAACCACTCTTGCAGATAACCGGCAAACATGCCAGGAATCATCATGCTCAATGCCATGAAGGCGGTACAAATGGCATAGTGAGCGGTCTTAAATTCGCCTTCAGAGAAATACATCATGTACAGCATGTAGGCAGTGAAACCAAATCCATAGCCAAACTGTTCGACTGCCACGCACGCACTGATGACAATGATGTTGTGAGGAAGGAACATACTTAGATATACAAAGGTAAAACAGGGAAGGGTCATGCAGGCAGCCATTGGCCACAATGACTTCTTGAGTCCCCAGTTGGAAGCCGCAATACCACCGATGATGCCACCAATAGTCAGTGCAATGACACCAATGGTTCCATAAACCAACCCCACCTCTTGTGTAGACATGGACAAGCCTCCGTCAGTACTGTTATCTACTAAAAAGGGCACAGCCATTTTGAGTAAGAAGGCTTCGGGCAAACGATACAGCAACATGAAGGCAATGGCTATCCACAGTCCGGGCTTCTTGAAATAGGTTGCAAAGGTGCGTCCAAACTCTGAAACGATGTCTTTAGCATGCACACCTGTAGCACCTACTTTTCCTTTGTCCTGTTGAGGATAAGGAATAAAGAAGGTGTGATAGATGGTAATGATGGTGAACAAAACACCTGTAATGCCCAAAGTAATCATCCACGACAACGGAATGTTGCCCGTGTGCAGCTCTAAATATCCTGCTACGAACACCAAAACGCCTTGTCCGAAGATAGAGGCAAAGCGATAAAATGTACTCCTGATGCCGACAAAGAACGATTGCTGCGAAGGGTTGAGTGCCAACATGTAGAATCCGTCAGCAGCGATGTCGTGGGTTGCAGATGCAAAGGCTATGATGATAAATAGCACTAACGTAAGCGTAAACATGCTCACAGGTGTGTTGCCCGAACCGATGATGTCGGGTGAAGGATGTGGAAGGGTGAACGTCAGCAAAATGAAAGCCAAGCTCATGAGGGCTTGCATGATCACAATCCACCAACGTTTGGTGCGCAGAATGTCTACAAACGGACTCCATAGGGGCTTGATGACCCACGGCAGATACAACAAACTGGTAAACATTGCCATGTCGCCATTGGGCACACCCATCTTGGTGAACATGATAACCGATATGTTGTTAACGATAAAATAGGGGATGCCTTCGGCAAAATAGAGCGTGGGTATCCATGCCCAAGGACTGATGTTTTTGGTTAATTGTCTCATGATCGTTTATTCTTTGTGAAGGTTGATACGGGCTTGTAACTCCCATGTACGGATTCGATCTTTGTAGAGATTGTTCGCATTCACACGTTCTATGCTGAGTGCGGCATCAGAGTTGCCACCCCAACGACGACACAGATATAGCACATCGTAGATACGTCCTATCTGATAATGGCGCGAAATGTTCAATCCCATGGCGTAGTCTTCGCCATAACTCGTGTTGGGAAATCCTATTTGTCGTGCAATAGGGGTGTAGAAGGCACGTGGAGCACCGAGCCCATTGATACGCAAAGCGTTGTTTCTTCCATTTTCTGGCGTCCACTCTCTGTGGTCAATCACGCCGGGAGGGAGCGTGTTCAGGTCGAAATCGGTCATGCGATAAGAGCCAATCACCATGGCACATTGTTGTTCGTAGAACGCATTGACAATTGTTTGTAAGGTGTTTTCGTCTTGATAAAGGTCGTCACTATCAAGTTGAACAGCAAACTTTCCACACTTTGGGTGGTGTATTCCGAGATTCCAACAGCCGCCTATTCCCAAATCGTTACGTTCTGGAACAATGTGTACCACACGTTCATCGTCCTTATACTGGTTGATCTTTTCGGTAGTACCATCCGTAGAATGGTTGTCTATTACAAGGATGTTGTACTTAAAATTGGCTTTTTGTGCCAGCACAGAACGTATCGCAGCGTCAATAGTAGTCTCCCTATTCTTCACAGGGATGATGACTGAAGCTTCGAATTCGAACGCATCATGAACAAAGTCTACTGTCTTGAAAGATGGTTTGAGGTATCCTCCAATCTCCTTGAGATGCTCAGTGCAGGCACTTTCCATTTCCTTTTGTCGGTCTTGGTTGCGTGGGTCTACGTAGTCGAATTGCTTTTCACCACTTTTTCGTTTGTCCTCTTCTATTTCTGTGTACAAGTATTCGTTAGCGTGAACCAAGTCATAACGTTGGCTCAATTTTAGTCGAAGGTCATATAAAGCTGCGTGTTGATAAGAATTCTTCATTCGTTGACAACTTTCTTTCAATGCTTTCGAATTGAAAAGCAAGACCGATCCAAAATCGAAATCATCGCGCAAAGAGCCTTGTTGGTAGTCTATCACAGGCGCATTAACACACTTGTCGTCCTTTAATTGATAATGGTCGGCATAAACAAGTCCTGCTTTGGTGTCTTCAGCTATTTGCTGTAAGCGTTCTAAAGCCAAGTAATGCAGTTTTAACGGTGTGGACTTGGTGATGAGCAAGCAGTATTCGCCCTTCGTTTCCTCCGCAATTTGTTGAATGGTTGTGGTTTGATAAAGGCTGTCTTTCAATGCGTGAAGTGTCACGAATGCGCTAACTTCTTCAAATGCCTTTTGCAGTTTCTTGTACTGACTTTCATCAATGTATGGTAAAAAGCAATCTATTTGTTTCATAACTTATAAATGTTTTTGTTGTTAAATGCTATTGATATTTTAAGAGGCATGTTCTTTCCACTTCCCAACTCGGTTTGTTGTTGTTCTCCTAAAATCAAGTCGACGAAAGAACTGTTGCAGGTAAGCGTGCTAAAACTCACTATTGATAGAGTAGACTCAACTTCAAAATGCAACTACGTTTGCAAATTTAAGTAAAAAACGTCAATTGATGTTCTGCCTCTTAATTTTTTCTTTGTCTTCTGTTTATCTTATATTGATATTCTTTGAACTGTTTATCTTTCAAATCCTTCAAGTTACTCTTTTGGGGAATGTATTCTTTATTGTTATTTGTATCATTTCTTTTGGGAGGATACAGAAAAAGATTACCTTTGCAATGGAAAATCAAGAAAGATATGATTTATAGTATAGAAGAGGTGATAACGCAAATAGGGGCACAGCGTTATGGTTCTAATAGTGCTCAAATAGGTTTCTTGTTGACAGACAGTCGTTCACTGTGTTTCCCTGAAGAGACGCTGTTCTTTGCTTTGAAGACAGACAGGAACGATGGACATCATTATATACCAGAACTCTATCGACGAGGCGTTAGAAACTTTGTGGTATCATCCGTACCCGTGGATTATGAACATCTGTATCCTGAAGCCAACTTTCTGAGGGTGCTAAATCCTTGCAAGGCTTTACAAAGATTGGCAAAATGTCATCGTGAGGAGTTTCATATTCCCATTGTGGGTATTACAGGTTCGAATGGCAAGACAATGGTGAAGGAGTGGTTGTATCAATTACTTTCTCCACAGTTTTTCGTTACTCGTTCGCCTCGAAGTTATAATTCGCAGGTAGGTGTGGCTTTGTCTGTGTGGTTGCTCAATGAGGAGACACAGGTTGGAATCTTTGAAGCAGGGATTAGTGAGCCAGGAGAAATGGCGGCATTGCAACACATGATTCAGCCTACCATTGCTGTATTGACAAACATTGGCGATGCACATCAAGAAAATTTTGCGTCCATGGAAGATAAATGCAGAGAGAAAATGATTCTCTTAAAGGATGCAGAAATTTTGGTTTATCCTGCTGATGACCCTATTATTCAAAAGGTTGTCAACGATTCCGATTTACGAGGAAAGAAGTTGGCATGGTCGATGAGCGATAAAAGTGCGCCTTTCTACATCAAGACAGTGGAAAAGAAAGCAACGATGACAACCATCACTTATGTGTACCATGAACGCGAGGATTGGTTTTCAATACCGTTCATTGATGAGGCTTCAGTAGCGGATGCCATCGAATGTGCTGTGGTTGCATTAGAAATGGGAATGTCCATGAGTGCCCTGGATGAGCGAATGCAGCAGTTGGAGCCAGTCGCCATGCGACTTGAGGTAAAGGAAGGTCAGCACGGATGTACGTTAATCAACGACTCCTATAATTCGGATATCAACTCTTTGGACATTGCTTTGGACTTTATGAACCGTCGTCCAGACCAGCAAAACCGCAGCAGGACATTAATTATTAGCGACATTGACCAGAGTGGACGTCAGCCATCGGAGTTATATAAAGAGGTGTCCAACTTGGCTGTCAAGCGGGGCGTGTCCCAATTGATTGGTATTGGACAGCAGCTTTCTGCTAATCGGAATTTGATTGAAATGCCAAAGAAATTCTTCTTCCCTACGGTAGAAGCTTTTGAAAAGAGCGAAGTATTTGCGCAACTCCATGACGAAGTAATCTTATTAAAAGGGGCACGTCGATTCAATTTTGACCAACTGACCGAGAGACTCGAACGGAAGGTTCATGAAACTATCTTGGAAGTAAATCTGAATGCCATTGTGGACAATCTGAATTATTATCGCTCTTTGCTCAAGCATGGAACAAAATTGGTGTGTATGATTAAAGCAGATGCCTACGGAGCTGGTGCTGTGGAGGTAGCGAAGACTTTGCAAGACCATCGTGTGGACTATTTGGCGGTGGCAGTAGCCGATGAGGGTGTAACACTCCGCAAGAATGGAATCACTGCCAACATCATGGTGATGAATCCCGAGATGAGTTCTTTCAAGATGCTTTTCGATTATGACTTAGAGCCAGAAGTGTATTCTTTTAGATTATTGGATGCCCTCGTAAAAGCTGCTGAGAAAGAAGGCATTACAGACTATCCTGTGCATATCAAGTTGGATACGGGTATGCATCGTTTGGGATTTGACCCTCAAAAAGACATGCAGACATTGATTTCTCGGTTGAAACGACAAAATGCAATCATTCCACGTTCTGTCTTTTCACATTTTGTGGGGTCGGATAGTGATGACTTCGATTCGTTCTCCGCACAACAATTTGCTTTGTTTGATGAAGGTAGCAAGCTTTTGCAGGCTGCGTTCACCCATAAAATTATTCGTCATATGGATAATTCTGCGGGAATTGAACACTTCCCAGAACGCCAATTAGATATGTGTAGATTGGGTTTGGGATTGTATGGTATCAATCCAAGAACCAACCAAGTGATTCATCAAGTGAGTACTTTAAGGACAACCATCCTTCAAAAACGTGACGTAAAAGCTGGCGATACGGTGGGCTATAGTCGAAAGGGAACGATAGCGCATGATAGTGTTATCGCCGCCATTCCCATAGGTTATGCGGATGGACTGAATCGTAGATTAGGAAACAGACATGGTTATTGTTTGGTCAATGGGCAGCGTGCTCCCTATGTGGGCAATATTTGTATGGATGTAGCGATGATAGATGTGACGGGTATTGACTGTAAAGAAGGAGACAGAGTTGAGATATTCGGTGAGCATCTGCCCGTCACAGTGTTGTCAGATATTCTTGAGACCATTCCTTATGAGGTACTTACGAGCGTTAGTAACCGCGTGAAACGAGTGTATTATCACGACTAATCTGACATCACTTGGTGACATTTGTTCAAGAACACATTGTGCGCAAATATGATGAGAAGCATCCTCAAGGCATTCAGCTCCAAGGATGCTTCTCATTTCATTTTACACTTTGCGGAATACGTTTTGAGACTTTGCCATGTTGCGGTAGATAGACAAGCCATTTAACAATCCAAGGGAATCGCATTTGTGGACTTATTTCACAACTAACTTCCAGTCTTTGTTCTTTTTCTTATCATCATTCTGACATACGACTCTTCTGCCATATAGGAAGAACGTACCAATGGTGCACTTTCAACGTTGGCAAACCCCATCTCGAGTGCTTTTGCTTTGTATAAAGAGAAGATGTCAGGATGAACATATTCCTGTACATCCAATTGCTTGGGAGACGGTTGAAGGTACTGCCCAATGGTGAGCATACGGCATCCAGCAAGGTAAGCTTCGTGGATAGTTGTTAATACTTCGTCCTGCGTTTCGCCTAATCCCACCATGATGCCCGTCTTTGTCATCACGCCTGTTGTAGCAATTTCTTTCAGCACTTCCATACTGTTTTGGTAGGTGGCTCTGCTCCGTACCGAGGGTGTTAGTCGCTCAACGGTCTCAAGATTATGTGCAATAATATCGGGCTTTGCTGCCAACACCTTTTGTAACAGTTCTCCTCGGTAATCGGGTATCAATACTTCGATAATGGTGTCAGGGCACAGATTTCTTGTTTCGCTTATGGTCTTTGCCCATTGTGCAGCGCCCTTGTCGGGTAGGTCATCACGATCCACCGATGTGATAACGGCATGTTTCAGATTCATTGCCTTAACTGCTCTTGCTATTTTTATGGGTTCTTGCTCATCTGGAGGTAATGGGTGTCCCGTCTGTGTGGCGCAAAATCGGCATGCGCGAGTACAGCGATCGCCTAAAATCATAAAAGTAGCCGTTCCGTTCTTCCAGCAATGTCCTTTGTTTGGGCATTGTCCACTGGTACAAATGGTATGTAATCCTCCTTGCTCTATCGTTGATTCTACCAAACCATACCTTTCGCCACCTTCTATTTTTGTATAAAGCCAGCGTGGCTTTCTCAGTTTTGGTTTGTTATGAACATCATTCATTGGTTAGTTATCTTTCAAGTTATTAAAATGGTTAATAGGGCAAATTTACATAAAAACTTGTGATTATAGGGCCTTCTATCGAGATTTTTTTATCAATAAGATGAAACACAGCATGCGTATGTGAGAGGAGTATTCATGATAGTCTCATTCCTTTTGTGTAATCTCGAGGAAGAATAGGGTACAAACAGTGTACATCATGAAGCACAAAAAATAACCACTCGGGCTTTTTGCAATGGTATGGAAATCGATTTTTTGTACAAAACTTCCTATGAATGGAAATCGATTGTTGCAAAAACCACGAGTGGTTATTTTTACAGTATGTGAAGGTTGAATTGCAAGTCGTTAAACATTTCAATTAAATGTCCATTAGTACGAACGCTTCAACCTTTGGGTTTCGTGTATGATACCAATGTTTATAGAGAGATGCAAAGCTCTACTCTACGCGCATAAGTTTTCATTTCAGACTTTTTATCAATGCCGTATGAAAGTGCAGAAATTTGGTTTGTATTTACGCCATAATTGACTAAATACGACCTTACACTATTCATTCTCTTCATAGCCAAATCTTTATTAAAAGCTTTTGGTCCATCTTTGCTGGAGAATCCCGTTAACTCTACTTTTAAATCTCTATTGTTTTTCAATACATCTACTACCGCATCGAGTGTATGCTCGGCTTCTTTAGATAATTGTTTAGACGAAATTTCAAAGAAAACCTGTCTTAAATTAGTATCAAAAGGAGTCACCTTAACAGGATGAGCGGGTTCAACAAGCGCCTTTTCTTGACAGCATTGTTCTGTTGGATTATTCGCAGGAGCTCTCATAATGACCGTATCCTTCTTGGCACGTAGCGCATTTTGCTGCTTTACCATGGATTCAACTTGCTGTCTAAGTGTTGGATCTTTCACCGTTTGACTTAAGACTTCAATTTGTTTTTGCAGTTGGTCAATCTGCTCTTGCAATTGTTTAACTTCTTGAGATTCTTTCGTGTCCGAAGATTTGGGTTGCAAGTTCTGTGTTGGCAGGTAAGGTTGAAAACCTTGAACCCTTCCAACTTGAGGCACGTACACAGGAATGTATTCAATACGTCTCGAAGAGGAATTGTACACAGGTATTGTTTGTGCTGGGCTTATCTGACGATAACTTCGTCCTCTTGTCTGCTGACGCATATTCCGCATCTGCCTATTTTGATTTCTTATTTCACTGGTAGCTACTCTTCTAAGCACGTCTATCAATTCATCTCTATCGACGATGATGGTATCATCTGCAGCAGGTGCAACACTTACCACAGGTGTCGCATCTGCATACATGATAGGGAGTGCAAGAAAAGCAAGTGCTGCCAGATAATACTTTTTCTGCATGTGTTTCAATTTAGAATATGAATGAATAACCCACAGCTATCTGATTCTGCTTCGTCAAGCTACGTGCAGAATAGTCAACGAATACTCTTCCGCCTAACATTTCAGTGCTTACACCAAGGAGTAAGTTAGAGCCAAAGTGTGTATTCTTGCCGTGGAAAATGCCAAGACCAAAGCCTGCATAAGGTTCAAACTTACCTAATGAGGCAATCTTGAAATTATAGATGATATTTGCAGAAATACCCATTCCGCTGTTGTCCGCCATGGCTGCATAGAGTTCTGGTACAAAGTCGAGGTTTGTTGATGCAACTTGCATATAACCACGTACACCAACATTCCAAGAAGTCAAGTCGCCAAAGCCTACTCCTGTGAAGATTCCGATACGGTTAAGCTTCAAACCTCTGTTAGCAGTTGGCTGATAAGCGCCAGAATTATAGGCTGTTGCAGGTGCCAATTCATTAGCAACAACACCGCTACCGTCAGTAACAATAGTGGTTCCTACAGTATTATTTCTTTGGCTAATCACCTTATTTAATTTTTCGTTCATGATACGGAGCTCTCTTTTGAGTTGCTCTGTTTCATTATTCTGAACGGGAGCAATTCTTTGCTGAGGAGCTACAGAGCGGTAAGACTCCTGTGGCTGTGCATAATTTACGTCATAGTCGTAATCGTAATCATAGTTATAATTACGTGCATCATTTCTTGCTTCTCTTGCAATACGGTTAACCAATTCGTTGAGTTGACTACGTGTCATCTTCACATTGTTACCCTTGCTTTCGCCAAGTTCGTTCACTAATTTCCGCTTGATAGACATTTCGTCATTTTCAATGTTTTCAAGTTCTTGCTGGTGACGAGTCTTCAAACGTGCGATTTCTGCAACACGAATAGTATCGTTAGCTTTCAATGCACTTTCTAAGTCTTTGTCCAACTTGCTAATACGCTTCTCGTAGTCAGCCTTTAGTTTGCTTACACGCTCATCGTACTGAGCCATTTGCTGGTCATAGTTCGATATCTTCTCGTTATAATCCGCAATCTGGCTATCGTATTCGTCAATTCGTTCATCGTAGCGTGATCTCAAATCGTTCAGTTCTTCGTTAGAAGCTTCGCGCTGTGCATCCAAGCGACGATTTACATATTTATTATATTTCTTTTTACCGTCAGCAGCCAATCCGAGGTTAAATCTCAAACCTGCATTGTACATCATGCTGGTGTTGATGTGGTCAGGGCTTTGAATGTTTTCTTCTTTGACACCCTTCTCAGATGTGAACACAGCATTGGCAGTACCAAAGAGTGCCACATACTTAGTGATTGGAATTTCAATACCAGCACCTCCAAATACGAATGGAGAGCTTTCGGCTGTGGTGTTGCCTTTCTCATCGGCATATTTGTCACCAACCTTCATATAACCTCCACCTAACTGTAAGTAGGGGTTAATGCCTCTTGGGAAGTTAAGGCGAGTGATGATGTTACCACCATACAATGCCAAATTCTTGGAGAAAGAAAGTGAAAGCTTGTCAGCCTCTTTGTTAGCCTGATAGTAGAATCCACGGATACCTACCAATGAAGACAAGTCAAAACCTGCGCTACCACCCATAAGATAAGTGTCAGTCATGGGCATGTCTTTGTCAAAATCAAGATATGCTACTGCAGGTTCAACCACGAACTTCAGCCCTTTGAAACCATCTGAGAACATATTGCGATACTCTCTACTGATGGCATCATTGGAATCATCGGCTCTTCCACCCAAATAGAAATCGAGTGTAGCACCTGCTGTCCAATTATATAGGTGGTTGCCACCGTTAGATTTATCATACTCTGGTCTCATCAAGTAGCTACCTTTGCTGGCATTGAACATGGTGTTCTTTGCTTCAATAGAGAGAACTGCACGAGGGCTGAGGTTAAACTTGGCACCAACACCGAGCGAAGCGAAGAGCTGCTCGTCTTTCATAGGTACATCTGTCATCACAGCATCATCCGCATAAGTGTTGTACTTCAT
Organism: Hoylesella timonensis S9-PR14; assembly: GCF_000762405.1. Lineage (GTDB taxonomy): Bacteria > Bacteroidota > Bacteroidia > Bacteroidales > Bacteroidaceae > Prevotella > Prevotella timonensis_A. Next base: position 14,116 of record NZ_JRPQ01000147.1, read on the forward strand.
TTGCTGAACTCCACCACCTGCAGTAAGATATGGCGCAAAATAGCTATTTTTCCAAAGGTTCAATTTGATTTCACCTCCGTACTTGATTAAATCCACCTTGGTATCTCTGATGTTTTTCGCCCATCCTTCGTCTGTAAGCCAATTTTGTCTACGTACTTGGGCATTCGCATCATTACCACGCAGATAGAATGCGCGCAATTCAAAAAGTGGTCCGAAGCCGAAGCCAAGTTTACCACCATACAGAGGCATGTTGTCAATAGAAAGGTCCTTGTCCCACCAGATGTACTCTGCAGCGGGAGATACGATAAACGACACGTCATTCACTTGTGCCGTTGACTTGAGACTTCCCAGTAGTAAAATGCCTACTAAGGAAAAGATTCTCGTCATACTTTTTTTCATTACTGAAAGTTTTATGTTAATAATTAAAAAAGAATTTATGTAATAATACTTTGGTCATCGTGTCAATGCACGACTTTTATTTACTTGTTTTGTAGGCATTATGCCATTAAAATCAAAGCGGTGCATTGAAATCAGTCTTAATAAATTCTTTACAAAGGTAAGAAAAATATGGAAACTTTACAAGCGTTTTTATCTATATTTTTTTTAGAATGTTAAGATTTGTATAATATAGAACCAAAAACTTCATATATTTTCCCTTAGTTCTCCTTGAACTATCTTGTTACCCATGTTGTAATTCAATAATCGTTTTCTTTCACCGTCTGTATTGGGCTAAAAATAAGCGATATATGAATACTAAAATTAACCCATTGCTTTTGACCTGTTATTTATATGTATTAAGAGCCTTATAGGTTTGGGATAATCGGTCTAAAGCAATGGATTAAAAAACTTTCAATGTATGTTCAACGGTAGACTTGTTAGAAAGAGGATGCTTTTTTTTATAGAAACCCCTGCTGTTTCAGGGTGTTTAAGAAATTTTCTGACATTGCCTCGTTGTCTTTTTGCGTATAGCGAATGTCTGTGAATACTTGAGCCAAAGTCTCTTTATGATTCACTTCACAAAAGTGAATGTTTTCGGGTAAGTTTTCTTTCTGTTTGTAACTCTCGTCGATTCTTTTAGGAGTATAATCCTCAAAAGTTTCGTGATGAACAATTGCCGATAGTGGAAGACGGTCAGAAACAGCTGGCGATTCATCGGGCCAACCTAAGGTGATAGTCGCAATGGGCATCACTAATTTGGGTAACTTCAAAATGTCGATAATCTTTTCAGGGGAGTAAAGTGTTGTGCCTAAATAGCATAATCCCAACCCTTCCTCTTCTGCAAGTTGACAAAAAGTTTGGCAGAACAGCAGCGTGTCGGTCATGGCATTGAGGAAACTCAAAAAGTTGTTATAACCCGGTTGTGCATTTCTACATTCTGCCCATTTTGTGGTTCGTCTAAAGTCTGCACAAAATGTCAGCACAACTGGAGCCGATTCTACCATAGGTTGGTGAAAATGGACGGGTGAGAGTTTCCTTTTATTGTCATTATTGCGTGTTATTACTACTGAATAAAGCTGTAAATTTCCCATGGTCTGGGTGTGTGTCGCTTCGGACAACAAACGGTTGAGTAAGTCGTTGTCTACATCTCTGTTTTGGTAAACTCGAATACTCCTTCTGGTGTTGATGGTTTTCATATTTGATTATTTTTATTTCTACAAAGTTATAAAGATTTTCTAAAAAGAAAACTTTGCGAACATAAAAAACAATGGCTTTTTCTTTTAAGGCTCATATTTGAACCACGGAACGCAATAATAGTACATCGAATATAAAGTTGTGGATACGCAGTATTCAATAAAAATAAATACTGAATTTTCTTTACAAAGTGCCTTTCATAACTCGCGTATTTACAACCAACGTCACAGTTGGTCGCAAATACGCGAGTTATGAGCGACGTTTGTAATTGATTGTTATTGAATGTGTTATGCTTGTGCCTTCTCTTTTTGTCCCAAATTTTACCATTTTTGGGCGACTAAAGCATTACACTAAGCCCCTTATTTTCATGCTTTAATGCCGCTGAAGTATGTGAATAGCACCTCTAAAAGATGTTTCCAAGGGTGTTAACTCAATGTTCCAGCTTCAAAAGACGTTTCGTTTGCTCAAATCAGCGTATTTTTGTCTACCCTTTGCCTATTAAATTTTTCTATTTTGAAGATTTTTAATGGCCGTTTTTTGGTAAAATAATAGGACAAAAGCAACTGCTTTCTTTATCAAAAATGCAGTGGGTTAAATGATGCAGCTCTTTCATCAAGAGGATATTTTTGTTATAACAAGTGAAAGAATATGGTTGACAATGATTGCAAGCCTTGCCATTTGTTTCATTGAGAATTTGGTTTGTTGTCGACACAAAATAAAAAAGATTGTTTTTTACAAGCAAAACCATTCGTATATGAAAGTGGTATCTAAAAAGCGTTCGAAATACTAAAAATGATTTTTTTATATCGAAAATAAGTTGTAGTTTTGCACTCATAAGATTTCAAATATAGCAATTGTAAGAACATCAAACTAATACATTCTTTTTATCGTATAGCAATGGAACAAGCGAAAACTTACTCTTTCGAAGAAGCATACCAGGAGGCTCTTCAATATTTTTCTGGTGACGAATTAGCCGCAAGAGTTTGGGTGAACAAATATGCCATGAAAGATAGCTTTGGGCATATCTATGAGAAATCGCCTAAAGATATGCATTGGCGCATTGCCAACGAGATAGTACGGATTGAAAATAAATATAAAAATCCGTTGAGTGCCCATGAAGTTTTTGAGTTGTTAGACCATTTCAAATACATCATTCCTGCGGGTAGTCCAATGACAGGTATTGGTAACGACTATCAGGTAGCCAGTTTGAGCAACTGCTTTGTTATCGGTTTAGACGGTGATGCAGATTCCTATGGCGCTATTATGCGCATTGACGAGGAGCAAGTACAGCTGATGAAGCGAAGAGGTGGAGTGGGGCATGACCTGAGTCATATTCGCCCCAAAGGTTCACCTGTTAATAACTCTGCGCTTACCAGTACAGGACTGGTTCCTTTTATGGAGCGTTACAGTAATTCAACGCGCGAGGTAGCGCAAGATGGGCGACGAGGCGCACTGATGCTCAGCGTGAGTATCAAGCACCCTGATAGTGAGGCTTTCATTGATGCAAAGATGACGGAAGGGAAGGTGACAGGTGCTAACGTCTCTGTGAAGATAGATGATGAGTTTATGCAAGCCGCTATAGACGACAAGCCTTATGTGCAACAGTTCCCCGTAGATAGCGATGAGCCTTCCATGAAAAAGGAAATTGCAGCAAAGGCATTGTGGGAAAAAATTGTTCACAATGCTTGGAAGAGTGCAGAGCCTGGAGTGTTGTTTTGGGATACAATTCTACGTGAAAGCATTCCCGACTGCTATGCCGACTTAGGCTTCCGTACGGTGAGTACCAACCCCTGTGGAGAGATTCCTTTGTGTCCATACGATTCTTGTCGTTTGCTCAGCATCAACCTCTATTCTTATGTGGTAAATCCATTTACGAGCGATGCGTATTTTGACATGGAAAAGTTTGCAAAGCATGTACAAATAGCTCAACGACTGATGGATGACATTGTGGATTTAGAGTTAGAGAAGATAGATTGTATCTTGGAAAAAATCAAGTTGGATCCACAGAGCGAGGAAGTGAAAGAGACAGAAAGACACCTTTGGGAAAAAATAAAACGTAAGAGCGGGCAAGGGCGCCGTACTGGTGTAGGCATCACTGCCGAAGGTGATATGCTTGCTGCAATGGGCTTGCGCTATGGCACCAAAGAAGCAACAGAATTCTCGGTTAATATTCATAAAACATTGGCATTGAATGCTTATCGTTCATCTGTCACTATGGCGCAAGAACGTGGTGCGTTCGAAGTGTTTGATGCCAAACGCGAGGCGAACAATCCTTTCTTACTTCGTATCAAAGAGGCTGACCCTCAGCTTTATGAAGATTTACAAAAGTATGGTCGTCGCAACATTGCGTGTCTTACCATTGCACCCACAGGGACTACGTCTTTGATGACACAAACTACCAGTGGCATTGAACCCGTGTTTATGCCCGTGTACAAGCGTCGTCGCAAGGTTAATCCGAGTGATACCGATGTGCATGTAGATTTTGTGGACGAGGTAGGAGATAGCTTTGAGGAATATATCGTTTATCACAAGAAATTCTTAGAATGGATGAAAGTGAATGGTATCGATACCACCAAGCGATATACTCAAGAGGAAATCGATCAGTTAGTTGAACAGTCACCTTATTATAAAGCTACTGCCAATGATGTCGACTGGTTGGAAAAGGTGAAGATGCAGGGAGCTATTCAAAAATGGGTAGACCATAGCATCAGTGTCACCGTGAACCTGCCCCATGATGTAGACGAGGCACTGGTGAACCGTCTCTATGTAGAAGCTTGGAAGAGCGGATGCAAGGGTTGTACCATCTATCGAGATGGCTCCAGAGCAGGGGTGATGATTTCTGTGTCTAAGAAAGATACGAAGAAAGAACCTGCAGAACAAGCCAAAGATAATGACATGGAGGAGCGTGTGAAGATGCCGTGCCAGCATCCTGAGGTTACAGAAGTTCGTCCAAAGGAGTTGGAATGCGATGTTGTACGTTTCCAAAACAATAAAGAGAAATGGGTGGCTTTCGTCGGATTGTTAGATGGTTATCCCTATGAAATATTTACTGGTTTGCAAGATGATGATGAGGGTATCGTGTTGCCAAAGTCAGTGACTAAAGGTAAAATAATCAAACAGAAGCAAGAAGATGGTCCCAGTCGTTACGACTTCCAATTTAAGAACAAACGTGGCTATAAGACAACGGTCGAAGGGTTGAGTGAGAAATTCAATCCCGAGTATTGGAATTACGCTAAACTTATTAGCGGTGTGCTTCGTTATCGTATGCCTATCGACCACGTGATAAATTTAGTGGGTTCCTTACAGTTGAAAGACGAGAGTATTAACACGTGGAAAAATGGTGTGGAACGCGCCTTGAAAAAATATGTAGACGACGGTACCGAGGCAAAAGGTCGGAAGTGTCCTGTTTGCGGACATGAGACGCTGATTTACCAAGAGGGATGCCTCATCTGTAAGAATTGCGGTGCAAGTCGCTGTGGATAAAGAACCTTTATGAAGATACAATCGAGTTATATTTTCTTACGTAACCTGCGGTTTCATGCCTTCCACGGCATGTTACCACAGGAATGTATTACAGGGAACGACTATTTGGTGAACGTTCGGATTAAGTTTCCACTCTCTGAGGTTTTTCAGACCGATTGTATTGCCGATACCATTAGCTATGCCGATGCTTACGAGTGTATCCGTAGGGAGATGGAAAAACCGTCGCAACTATTGGAACATGTGGCTGGTAGGATAGGGAGGTGTTTGATAGATAGCTATCCCGAGGTTGAGGAAGTAGACATTGAAATCATGAAGATCAATCCTCCCATGGGCGCTGATTGCGATGGTGCTGGCGTAGAATTGCATCTGACAAATGGAAAAAACTAAATAAAATAGCAACGTTTTCAGTGGAAAATGCTTATATTTGTCGCCTATGAATAAGAAGATCCAGTTCTGTTTGTTCACGATGATGGTGTTTGCAGTGAGTTGTATGGCTGCAAGCAAAAAGTTTACGCTCGTTATTGATCCCGGGCATGGAGGGAAAGATCATGGTGCCATCGGTGTTTATTCACGCGAGAAGGACCTTACTCTAAAATTTGGATTGGCTTTTGGTCAGCTGGTTGAACAGCGATGCCCCGACGTTAAAGTCATCTATACGCGCAAAACAGATGTGTTTATCCCTTTAGTAACTCGTGCAGAGATTGCCAACAAGAATCATGCAGATTTGTTTATTTCAGTTCATATCAATGCCTTGGCTGGTGGACGTAAAGTGAGGGGAGTGCAAACATATACATTAGGACAAGGTCAAAATACTGGTAGGAAAGGTATTATAAAGAACTTAGAAGTAGCAAAGCGAGAAAACTCGGTCATTCTACTTGAAGATAATTATCAGCAAACCTACCAAGGTTTCGATCCAACTTCGCCAGAGAGTAACATCATGTTTGAGTTTATTCAAGATGTGAATATGCAAAAGAGTGTGGAACTTGCCAAATATATGCAGCAACATATTTGTGAGGCTACTGGTTTGAAAGATATGGGTGCTCATCAAAACAATTTGGCGGTGTTGCGTCTTTCGTCTATGCCAGGGTGTTTATTAGAGTTAGGCTTTATCTCTACACCCGAAGAAGAGCTTTTTATGAATGCGCCCCAAGCTGCCGACATGTATGCCAGAGGAATTTTTAATGCTTTTGCTCAATATAAAAATAGGTATCATGAGGGGTTGACAGTGCCGTATAAAGCGCCCCAAAAAGTGACACCAACCGTTCCTGAGATTGTGCCTCAAGTTTACAAACAAAAAGAAGAAACGAAGACTAAAAAGGCAAAAAGGAAGCGTGAACCTACTCCTGTTTTATCGAAGAAAGAGGAGAAAAAAGTTGAAGAGACCACCACCACTGACAATCGACCAGTAATTGAAACATCTAAGCCTGAAGTCATTGCAGAAGCTCGTGATGATATTCCAGCGCCAGTGAATCCAGATGTTCCTATATTCAAAGTACAAATTTTGAGCAGTAGCAGGAAAATAGCACTCAATGACGAGGCTTTGAAAGGACTCAAAGGGTGTGAGTGGTATCAAGAAGGTACTTTGTGGAAGTACACCTATGGCTCGTCTACCAATTATAATGAGATACGTAAGTTGCAAAAAGAGTTGACCAATCGTTTTCCCGATGCTTTTATCATCGCCTTCAAGGGCGGACAACGCACCAATGTAAACGAAGCCATTCAAACCTTTTTACAACTTAAAAAGAAATAAACAACATGAGAAATCATATTCAAGAAATTAAGATTGCACTCGTAGCCGTCGCAGGATTGGTTGCTTTGTTCTTTGGCATGAAGTTCTTAAAAGGTTCGAATTTGTTATCGAGCAGTGATACCTACTATTTCGTTTTTAATGATATCAGTGGGCTTACCGAGTCAAGTCCAATCTTTGCCGCAGGCTATCAAGTGGGACGTATCAAGAAAATTTATTTTGATTATAGTCATGCAGAGGAAATAAAGGTCTTAGCGGAAGTCGATCGAAAGATGAAGATTCCAGTAGGAAGTACTGCTTCGATTAGTAGTGACGTATTAGGAAATATCAAAGTAACGCTGAATATAGCACCACATCGGGGGCAATATGTACAGCCGGGTGGAGTGATTTCAGGCTCTATAGATACAGGTACGGTAGGTAAAATGACCGAGATGGTGCCAACTATCAAGCAAATATTGCCAAAGTTAGACTCGGTGATGTTTCATCTTAACGCTTTGTTGGCTGATCCAGCTCTTGCACATTCCATCCACAATATTGATGAGATAACTAACAATTTATCGACTTCGTCAAAACAGCTGCATATTTTGCTTACCAATGTGAATAGGGAAGTGCCTGGTATAGTGTCCAAAACGAATCTCGTCTTAACGAACACTGAGCAATTCACCGATAATTTAAGGAAGATTGATGTCGCTTCAACCATGACAAAAGTGGATGAGGCAATGGCAGATGTGCAGGAAATTACTGCTAAAATGAATAATAATTCGGGTACTTTTGGGCTCTTGTTAAAAGATCCCACCCTTTATTATAATCTCAACCAGACGATGAAGAATATTGACTCTTTAGCGGTTAATCTTAGACAACAACCTAAGAGATATGTTCATTTTTCGCTCTTCGGACGAAAGAACAAGTGATTTTTAGATTGATTTGGGTAATTGATATGACGAACATCTTTGAATCAAAATTGCATTTGATTCAAAGATGTTTAATTATAAAGTGTCTAAATAGAAAAACTTTTGTTTCACATTTTAAGAAAAGTTGTAAAGTCTTCTTTTTAACAGTCTTATAGAATGTTACAAGAATGTTTCACTCTTCAAGTAGTTATCTTTATCTAAAAGCATTTAAGTTGTTTGTAATCAAACTATTAAGAACGGTTTTGTCAGTAAGCGATGTTATTTTTTTTCAAAAGGTCTTAAAGTGCGTAGGTTGTGTTAGTTACGACATTTTGGTGACATTGTGATAAAAATTGCTATTTGTTTATTCAAATTTTCTTTTATAATTTTGCAGTCGATTGGCATTGAGGTTGATCGAAAGACATACCTAAAATACGATATGATTAAATGAATGTGAGTCCTAATGAAGCTTGGGACAAGACCCTTACGCTTATCCGTGAGAATGTCTCTGAGCAGCAATATAACACATGGTTCAAGCCTATAGTGTACGAGTCGTTTGAAGAATCTACTCGAACTCTTTTGGTACAAGTACCCAGCCCTTTCGTGTATGAGTATTTGGAAGAAAATTATATAGACTTGCTAAGTAAAGTATTGCGTCGTACATTCTGTGACCAAATAAGGTTAAAATATCGAATCGTTACCGACCAAGAGCACCATCTCACGCAAGATGTAGAGGCAGAGCAAACTGATTTGTCTGTGAAAACACAGTTGGCGAAAACACGTGTTAACGAGTCGCCCACAACTTTAGATGCAGCACAGCCGCAGCAACTGGATCCAAATCTGAATCCTCATCAAACCTTTAATAATTATATTGAAGGTGATAGTAATAAGTTGCCTCGCTCTGTAGGACTTTCTATTGCAGAACATCCTCGAAAAACTCAGTTTAATCCCATGTTCGTTTACGGACCTTCGGGGTGTGGTAAGACGCATTTGATTAATGCAATTGGTATGCGAACGAAGCAACTCTATGCTCAAAAAAGGGTGTTATATGTCAGTGCTCGTCTGTTTCAGGTGCAGTACACCAATGCCGTGTTGCAAAACTCGATTAACGATTTTATTAATTTTTATCAAACCATTGATTTGTTAATCGTTGATGATATTCAGGAATGGATGACTGCCACAAAAACACAAGATACTTTCTTTCATATCTTTAATCATCTTTTCCGTAATGGTAAACGTATCATCTTAGCCAGTGATAGACCGCCTGTAGATTTGAAAGGAATGAACGAACGTTTACTGACTCGTTTTTCCTGTGGGTTAATAGCTGAGTTAGAGAAGCCCAATGTACAACTTTGCATTGATATCTTGAACAGCAAGATACGCAAAGATGGTTTGCAAATTCCAGACGATGTAGTCCAGTTTATTGCTGAGACAGCAAATGGGAGCGTTAGAGATTTGGAGGGTGTGATAAATTCTTTACTTGCTTACTCTGTCGTTTATAACAGTACGGTAGATATGAGACTGGCACAAAGAGTAATTCAGCGTGCAGTGAAGATTGATGACAAGCCGCTCACCATTGATGAGATATTAGAAAAAGTTTGCAATCACTTCAATGTATCCGTATCGGCAGTCAATGGTAGGAGTCGCAAGCAAGATTTGGTGACCGCACGACAAGTCTCCATGTATTTGGCGCAGAAATATACTAAGATGCCAGCTTCCAGAATAGGGAAACTTGTAGGTGGCAGAGATCATTCTACTGTTATTCACAGTTGCTCACGAATAGAGCAGCGTTTACAAGTTGACTCCATGTTCTCCAACGAATTAATGAGCATTGAAAACTCTTTTAAGTTGAAAAACTAAAAGGTTGCAAGGCTTCATTATCTTTTAGGCTTTTATTGTAATGCCTGTCGCTGCGATTGTTGAAAAGAAACAGCTGTTTTAACATGAGCGTTGATAACATATTAAGTAGGATTTTAGAAGTCGAACACGGATTTCAACATATCCTTGACGGAGCTGATGAAATCCTGTCGGCATACGCAAAGGAAAAATGTTTTGAAGTTGCACTCACGTTGTTTGAACATGAAGCCTATCGAGCTCGAATGTTAGCAACAACTATATTTGGCAGACAGGCAACTGAGGATAATAGTGCTCTTTGTTTTCTGAAAGAGCGGATAAGCACCGACGAGAATTGGCGTGTGCAGGAAATGCTTGCAAAGGCTTTCGATGAAGTCTGCAAACACAGAGGGTACGAAGCTTCTTTACCTCTCATCGAAGATTGGCTGAATGATAACAATCCGAATGTTATTCGTGCGGTAACGGAAGGATTGAGGATTTGGACAAGTCGCCCGTTCTTTCAAGAGAACCCATCGGTTGCTATTGCCCTAATCAGTAAGCACAAGGCACATGAGAGCGAATATCTTCGGAAATCCGTTGGTAATGCTTTACGGGATATAAGCAAGAAGCACGCAGAATTGATACGACAGGAGGTTGAGCAATGGGATTTATCTAATCCACGAGTTCTGTTCACCTACAAACTTGCCACGAAATTGCTAAAATAAAGATTTCAATTACCGCTTTCCGTCAGAACTTTTTTTATAAAAAATCAAGGCTGAATTTCAAGCGAGGAGTTCAGCCATCATTTTATATTCTAAAAAGTTTCAGCGGGCAACAATAATTTAAAACAAGTCCAACAGTTACACGATTACCAAACAATATTAAAAAAATGAAAATAATTTGCAATATTCATTCTCAATATATATATTTGAAAGCAAATAATCAAGTAAATTATAAAGATTAAACACATTGCAGCTGTAATACAGTGAAAATACAGTGAATAAATCACATAAATCTAAACAACAATTTATTAACTCTAAACATTTAAAAGTATGAAGAAATTTTTTAGTGGCATTGCTTGCATTAGCAATATCACCAGCATCAGCAAAAAACATCGTTGAAGTACACACTTCTTGTGAGAAAACCGCTCACATTGATACAAATAGAGGGTCAATGGAGCAAGTAATGGAACAAGTAATGTTGATAGAAGAAGCTCTCTGTGGATAATCCGTAAAACAGACCTACAAAGGTTGGTTCTATAATTACCGATTTGCTACTATCCTTAATTACGAGTATAGTCAGCCCTCTATATTTTTCATTTATCTACAGTTTTTTATACTACTTTTTATGTGTACATACTTTTGTAGTCCTTCAAAAAGAAGTCTAAAATTTGTTCTAATGAAAAAAACAAAGGAATTTATAGAACCAACCATAAAAACATACTCATCAATAGAATTCGATCTTGAAATATTCAAATTTAGTACTTACCAATATGAAGAAAAACATAATCTTACTTATTCTTCTCGTCAGCACGACTTGTCTATCTGCCCAAACACTGGACTTCTCGAAATTAGAAGGGCGATGGGATTCGACAAAAACGGTGCAATATGAATCTGCACAATATCAGATAACCTATGAATACAAGTATGCAAAAGACGCAAAGTATCCTGATGCAAAACGTACGGCAGTAACAATTCTAAGAATCGGTACGCAACACAATATGTTCATTGACTATGGACAACTTACCTTCGACTCTATCTCCGCCTCAATTGCAAGAGGGGAATCTCAGGCAACTTCATCGGGTCCTAAACTTATCGGAGCATTGAAAAGCATAGGCTTACGCGAACTCATCCTGCTGAATAGAGAGACTAAAAAAGAGTTTATTCAATGCAAGGCAGGAGGACTTCAAAGATATCAATACGAAGAAGAAGCTCCTCTGTTGAAGTGGGAATTACTGCAAGGAGACAGTACTATTGCCGGATATCAGTGTCAAAAGGCTAAGACAAGACTCTTTGGACGAGATTACATAGCCTGGTATGCACCTGATGTAGAGTTGCCATACGGACCCTATAAGTTCTATGGATTACCTGGACTCATCTTTAAAGTGCAGGACACACAGAACAACTTCATTTTCACCTTGACAGGATTACAGAAGGTAAAGAGCTATACTCCGATCTACATGTACGACAAAAGTGCTGTGACGAAGAGTACCCGAAAGACTGTCAGACAAATGTATAAGAACTATTGTGCCGACCCTATAAAAGCCTTAACAGGAGATGGAAGCATTACCGTATCGGCTGATGTTGCAGCAACAGTGAATGCAAAGCCTTACAATCCGATAGAATTAGAATAACATCTTGCGACGGATACTTCTTTTATTCTTCCTCCTTACCACCTCTTTCACCCTTTTTGCACAGCGGGAGGTTGCGCTGGTACAGCTAACGATTGAGGTAAGGGACTCTGCCAGCCTCCAACCGTTAGCAGATGTAATGTGCCGCATAGCAACTCCAAAGGGCAAGATGCTAAGCTATAAAATTGCTGACGGAAGGGGCAACCTCAGCCTCACAGCACACCAAGAGGATGTACTAATGTTCACACTCATTGGTTACAGTAAACGGAAAATAAACGTAGCTGACATCCATCAGACTACAAATCAGCCAGCTATTATCCTACTGTCTTCCAAGCCGGTGGAACTAAAAGAAGTCGTCGTAAAACTATCTCCCATAAGAAAACAAGGTGACACACTGGTCTACAATGTTGGTTCTTTTCTGCAGAAGGGTGACCGTCATTTAGAGGATGTACTCAAAAAACTACCGGGAATCAAGGTTTCTGAAAACGGTTCAGTGTCTTATCAAGGTCGTGCAATCAATCGGTTTTATATTGAAGGACAGGACTTGATGGGTAATAACTATACTCAAGCAACCCGCAATATGCCTATTAATGCGGTGCGTAATGTCGAAGTTTTGGAGAATCATCAACCTGTTAAGATGATGCAAGGACGCAAACCATCAGAATCAGCAGCATTAAATATCCGCCTTGACAAGAACCACAAGGCTCGTCCTTTTGGCGAGATTACTGGTAGCTTAGGCGTCAAACCCACTATCTGGGACAATCAGTTGTTTCTCACACAGGTGATGAAACATTCGCAAACACTTGTTTCTGCCAAGATGAGTAACACGGGAAAAGACCTTTCTAAGGAAACTAAAGAGCACATTGATGTCTATAATCTCGATACATACGAGCCACTTCCACAGGGTGTTCTGCAAGAAGACGTAAGCCAAGAGGCTCTCCCACAAAAGCGATACTTACAGAACAAGTCTTATAGCGCAGGTTTTAATAATATCATTACACTATCGAAAGACATAACACTACGCAGTAACATTCTTCTTTATGAGGATCATGCTGGATATAATCAGTCGACTACAAACTATTATGGAGGACTTACTCCTATCACGTTGGAGACGTCAGAATGGATGAAGCAACGCATATTTCGCATCGTACCAACACTGAAATACGAAGAAAATAGCACGCATAGATTCTTTTCTGACGAACTTAAATACTCCTTTGGACGACAGACAACCGAAAATCAAGTAGTCACGAATGGGATTGGAATTACTGAACAGATACGTATAAAACCGTCTTATATCAAGAACTATCTGTCTTCTTCCTTCAAATTAGGAAAGAGTATGTTGCAGGTTCGCTCACTCGTTAGATACGCCAATCGTAGAGAAGAACTGGTAACAGCTTCTGATTCCTTACCACTATATAATGTTACAGAACGCTTTGCAACACGGTCAACTATGACCAGAAACAGTATCACAACTTCAATCCCTACCCTCGGAAATGATTTGGACATATCCTTACGAGCTTATTACAGGAATAACTCGTACAATTATCAAGGTGATATCTATCATCGTACATTCAAACTACAAGGTGAACCAGGCTACACATGGAAATATACAAAGCAAAGCTATGTTAGCTTTGGACTTCCTATTGAATGGACAAGAATCAGCCTTTCAAAGAAGAACAACAAACTGTCTGTACGCAACTTCATAGCATTTAAACCCTACTTGACATTACAACAATTACTGACGAGCAAACTGACAGTAAACCTATCTTCCTCAATCTCTACAGATGACAACTCTCTTGATTTCTATGCTTTGAAGCCTTTAAGAGAGGGATACAGAAACATACAGGTTACAGGAAATGGCGTTTATAAGTCTACCCACCTATACACTTCGCTCCATTTCCGCTATCGTAATCTCGCAACGATGCTCTTTGCTAACCTTTCACTTACCTACTCTGATACAAGAAGCGAGGCTTATTGCAACTATGAGTACAACGATTCAATGACGATTATGAAGTGGGTAAGAGGCAGTAACCACCGGCATAACATTGCTATAAATGCTATGTTGGATAAGACTTTCATCCCCATAGGCGTTTCCTTAAAGTTTGATGCGACATATAACAGAGATTCTTATCTTGTTTCACAATCAGGTGTTATGGTCAATAACCATTCTCATCACGCTTCAGGAACGCTCACCACAAGTTTCCAAAAGATATCTTGGCTGCGCCTATCAGCCGCTTTTACAGCTAAATATTACTGGGAACAGAGTAGTATCATGAAGTTGGATGTTCTTTCGTCCTATACAACCAATGCAGCTCTTTACCTCTTCCCTACAAAGAAGTTGGAACTAAAAATGAAGTTTTATAATCTGACAAACGAAGTTATGGATGGACATTACCATACATGTAGCCTATTAGATGGAGACTTCAACTACAAAATTAATAATGTGTGGGAGCTGGGAGTATCTGGGACAAACCTATTAAACAGCAAATCTTACAGTATTACGCAGAATACAGGTATCAATACTTTCAACACATTCCTACCTTTACGTGGACGTGAATTACTACTCCGCGTACAGCTGAGATTGTAATAACATCAGCATCTTCTACAAACAGTTTACTCGCACACTACCGATACTTGTAAATAATTTTCCGACAACTCAAAACCAATACATGCTCTTTTAGCTTCTAAAAGATGCCTAATTAGGGTCTGCTAACCAATAGTAACCATGCAAGCTCGTGGTATGGCAAAAACTCCTGAAAGTCCATCGAATTTGACGATAATACTCTTTTTGAAGTCTCTCGACCCTGTTTTTTCAAAAAAGAAACAAAGAAGTCCCCTTAGGAACTTCATTATGTTTTTAGCGAAGAAGCAAGCTCCTATCCATGTGTCAGCCGTATCGTTTAGTTTCGCCCGGATGTCGTTTGCCCGGTAAACTCTCTTGGAGGTTCCAAACGTGGCTTCAATCCAGTTCCTCTCACCGACAGCCCTTCTCTTGTCCTCCGCATGCTCATCGTTTTCTTCTTTCGGTGGCCGGCCAAGCGGATGGTTGTAACAGTCGACGTGGCATGCCTTGATATACTTTCTGTTCTCCTTTCCAAGGTAGAGCTTGTCGGCCTGAACCTCCCGCGGAAGCATGCCGAAACGCTTTTTGTAGAGTTCCATCTGGGTGACGAGGTCGGACGACTCGTTGTATGCGTCCCAACAGAGATGATCCACATAAGTGTAGCCGTTGACGATGCTGGCACCAACCTTTGCCCCAAACTCGACCTTGGTCTTTGCCTTGCCCCTGACGATGGGATGGAGGTGAGGTTGGTAGATACTGATGATGCGGTCGGCACATTTGCGGACATTCTGCTCGAACATCATTTTCTGCTGTTCGTACATCTTGAATGCTGTATTGAGACATTTGAAGTCATGCCGACTGAAACATGAGAGAAGGTCACTTGTATGTCTGCCGAGAAAATCAAGAAACGTATGGAAATCAGCCTTCAAGCAACGTATCTGGATTAGCTTGGTCTTGTCTATGAGCTTCTTCCCCTTGCGCTTTTTCTTAATCAAGCAGATGAAAGCCTGGCGGGCTTCCGCACGGTAGATCTGTGGTTTCTTTATATTGTGGCGGGTACAGAATTTGTCAAGAAGGCGGTCTATCAGTCTGCTGCCGTCCTCCAAAAGGTTTGAGTCAGTTGGATAGCGAACCTCGGCATCGCAGCAGGTGGCATCAACTCTCATCGTACCGCCATAGTCGTTGCCGTCCTCGTCCGTGCGCTCCCTCTTCGGCTTGCTTCCATCCACCTCCGCCAGCATCAAGGTAAGCATGTTGAAGAAATCATGGTCAAGACGCTTGCGGACAAGGACGAACAACTCGGGAACGAAAACCGGCTTTTCCATGAACTTGTCAAGACCGAGCAGATATTGCATGTAAGGGTTCTCCTGAATGGCCTGAATGGTCTTCTCGTCACTCAAATTCTCCACATGCTTCACTATCAAGGCACCTACCACCATGCGGGCCGGCTTGTTGCTCGCGCCGCAATGACTGTTCTTCAAGTGCTTGTTATATTCCTTCTCAATCCTGTCCCATGGAAGGTTGTCTGCAAGTTTGACCCAGCAGTTCAACTTGCTCAATCCTGAGAGGGACTCTTGAAGTTCAAACAAGTCGTGACTACGATATTGAGAGTAGTATTTCATTTTACGTCGTTAATGTTTTAACAACCAAAGGTAGTCACTTTTGGTGAATTACACAAATAATATAAGGTATATATTATTGAATATCAGTGGATTATATTTATTTAGTAGACCCTAATTAACTTGCAATAGGTGCCCTTTTGAGGCCTAACTAACGCCCTTTTGAAGCCCAATTAAGCACCTTTTATTTTACGGTTTGGTAACTAATTGATTCTCTGCTGATTGCAAACTTGCTTTTAAAACGTATTTTTATCATTATTTGTAGAGGAATTATCTGAAAGTATGTAATGAGACCTCTGCAAAACTTTCTCTTTCTCTCATAAATTCACTTATAACCACAT
>NZ_JRPQ01000148.1 GCF_000762405.1 Hoylesella timonensis S9-PR14
GAGCTTTCAATCTTTGCCGTCGAAGCGGCTGTTTCCGCACGCTCGCTTTCCGAGGGGGCGGTATTACTATCAAAGTAATCCGAAAGCCTGCCCATCTCCTCGCGTGTCTGTTCGTCCTGACGGCTCTTGTCGCCCAATTCGTAGGCTTTAAGTTTGTTTCCCGTCAGCTGTTCGGTGGTCGCCTGCGGTATGCTGTCGTTCAGTCCCTGCTGCGCCGCACTCTTCTCCTTGCCCGACGGGGCAAATATGAACCACATCGAGAGGGCGAAAAGCAATCCCAGCCCACCGAAGACCAGTCCTTTCTTGAGATATTCTTTCTGTTTATTATCCATTTTCATTACTATTAGTTGAATATTGTTGATAAAGTCGTATAAATACGCTATCTGTATGGATGTCGCTGTCTATTATCGTTCCCTTGGGGATAGGTAGTCTTTCCTCCTTATCGTGCGACAGGAAAAACTGCGCTATCATCACTAAAGAACAGACGAGATAGACAAAACTTAATCCGAATACAATCAGCTTGCGCTGCTTTGCCGTGAGCCTGTCGCACCGATGGCGAAGCCACAAGTGCGCCCTCAAATAGTGCCGTGCGAATGAAAATCCCCTTGTTCTTTTCATCGTGCTATCGTTTATAGGTTTGGAGGTCTTGATTCTGTCGCACCATAAACTGCTCCATGAGGAAGCCCTGCGGATTGTTGTCCGAGCGGACGGAGTTCTGCAAGGTGCAGGTCGTAATCAGGTTACGCTCCGTGATGTTACTCGGTCGCACGATGAACTGACGGGCGTAGGTCGTTACCTCGTAGGGATAGACCTCAAAGTTGCAGCGGATAGAGTCCACCTCTATACGCTGATTGACATTGCCCGAAATGGCACGGTTGTAATAACCCTTTTCCGCCAAGTCCTTGTAATAATTGAAAGCCGACTTGTCACACAGCACAAAGGCACGCTCCATGTTCTTCTCGATGGCATCCTTATCGGGCGCGATGGTGAAGAACAGTTCATGGAAACGACGGACGTGTTCCCTCGCTTCCACAGGTCGGTTCTTGCTTGCATCCTGACTCAGTGCGAGCATCAAAGACTTTCCTTGGTCAAGCACATAGATTTTCTCCCTCTGCTCTTTGGCAAAGCCATACGAGGCATAGACGGCATAGCCGCTGACCGCCACGCAGACGATGGCAAAGACAAAGGCATAGAGCCTGATCTGACGGAATGAGGTCTCGATATTGGTGAGTGATTTGAATTCCATTGTTTTTTACGTTTTTTGTTATTTACCTTTGAGTAATGCACCCTTGATACGTCCGATGGCATTGCCTGCAACGGCTCCGGCTCCACCTGCCAAATACTTGCCTCCGGTGTATGCGCCCTGCGCTCCACGCTGAGCCGTCTGGTTGACGTTGCGACCGTAAGAGCCGATGCCACCACCAGCCTCAATAATCCAGCCTGCTACCGTAGGCACACAGAAGTAGCCCACGATACCGATGAGGAAGAAGACAATGTGATACCAACTGCCCGCATCGGGGAGAAAATTCGGGTCGCTAAGGGTTTCAATATCTTTCTGCACCATCAGCACTTGTATCTTTGTCAGAAGGGCGGTCAAGATGCTGCTCACCGGTAACCATAGATACACCGATATATAGCGAGAAAACCAAGCCGTCATCGACCCCGACAGTCCGTCCCATACGGCAATGCCGAAAACGACGGGTCCAAGAATGGAGAGCACAATCAGAATGAAAGTGCGCAGCGTGTCAATAATCAATCCCGCAGCGTGGAAGAGTATTTCCATGATGTCGTGAACACACTTTAAAATCCATTGTTTCATTTGGTAGGCAGAGCGTTCCGCATACATTCCCGCAATGGTTATGGCATCCTCCGGACCGACGATGCCCATCTCTTCAATCTTTTGGTCAAAGGCTTCATTCGATACCAAAAATGCCGTTTCGGGGTTGCGCAGATAGGCTTCCTCCTGCAACTTATCCCTTTGTGCTATAAGTTTGGCAAGTGTCCCCTCCTGCTTGTCCACCATCATTTCCGTACCCTTGACGATTGGGGAGAGTACGCCATTCATTGTGCCAAGCACTATCGTAGGGAAAAACATAATGCAAAAACCAATCACAAAGGGACGTAGGAGCGGAAACACGTCGATTGCCTCGGCACGGGCAAGCGAAGCCCATACCCTCAGTGCGATATAGAAGAGCGCACCCAAGCCCGCAATCCCCTTTGCCACACCTGTCATATCCGAACAAAGCGGCATCATCTCGTCATAGGTCGAGCGGAGCAAATCGTGTAAACTGGCAAAATCCATAAGTTTGTCCTTTCCTTACTTGATTACCAATAGCGGCTTGCCGTATTACCGTAGAGGGATTTTACCTCGCTCAGTTCTCCCTTCTCTCTGGCACGCACGAAGCTCACCGATATGTTCTTACGGGTGTAGTAAGATACCAGCGAACGATATTCACGCAGCGTGGTATAGATATGGTCTATCTGCTGCATACGTTCGTGGTCGTTCATCGAGAACACATTGCTTTTGGCAACCGATTTGAGTTCTTTCAGGCTCTCGCCGCTCAATTCCAATAACTTGGTATAGCCGGAAGCCATTGCAGCAAGTTCCGAAGGACGGAAGTTCTTGTCTGAGAGCATCTTCTTGTACGAGGTAACGTAAATCTCCGAGATGTCGCCCACCATCAGGATACATTCTTTTACTTTATAGGCATCACCGATTAAGTTCTTGATTTTACGCAAATCGTCGTAATACTTCTTCGTGTCGTTGTAGAGCTTCTCCACTTCCTTGAATCCGTCCAAGGTGTTCTTCACCGTCTTCGAGGCGGTGGCGATTTCCTTGACGGAATTGGCGATGTTACCCGCAAAGTTGCCCGGGTCGGTTACTACCCACTGTGCGTGGGTCTGACCACCGCAGAATAAAATCAAAGCGGTAAGTAGCATAAAAACTTGTTTTTTCATTGTTGTTGTCATATTTAAGTTGTTGAAAAATTACTTTCTTTTCTCTCGTTTTTCACTTGCCAACTGCCTGATAGCCGTTTCGATGTCGCCATCTAACAGTTCCGCACGTTGCATCACCTCCACCTTTTCCGTCTCCTCGGTGGTATAGGTAAGGTATTCCTCCATACTCACCTCTGTGGCATAGACGGCACTCTGCATACCGCCTAAACCTATCCACACCTCTTTATATAGTCGGTTGGTATCGTTATTCTGGTTGATGGAAAGTATCTGACTCTTCTCCTTTTCGGAGAGTCCGAGCATGGCTTGTATGCCGTCGAACTTGGTCATGTACTTGCGCTGGTCAAGCAGGATTTTGCAGTCGGAGTTGTTGATGATGCTTTCCTTGACAATGGGAGATTGTATAATGTCGTCCACCTCCTGCGTTACGACAATAGCCTCCCCGAAATACTTTCTGACCGTCTTATATAAATATTTTATATAGTCTGCCATATTAGCGGATGCAATCGCCTTCCATGCTTCCTCGATGAGAATCATCTTGCGGATGCCTTTTAATCGGCGCATCTTGTTAATGAAAGCTTCCATGATGATAATCGTTACGACAGGAAACAAATCCTTGTTGTCCTTCACTTGATCAATTTCAAAGACGATGAAACGTTTCGAGAGTAGGTCGATATTCTTATCCGAGTTCAGCAGGAAGTCATACCTGCCACCTTTATAATACTGCTTGAGTGTCGTTAGGAGGTTGTTGATATTGAAGTCAGAGAGCGTTACTTTGATGTCCCGGTGCTCCATGTCCTCCCGATACACATCACGCAGGTACTCATAGAAGGTGTTGAAGCAGGGAACGATGGTGTGATCCGTCCTGATAAGTTCGATGTAGGTGTTGACGGCAGAACCAAGTTCGCCTGCTTCTGTCTTGGTAATATGTTCATCGGCACTCTTCCAAAGCGTAAGCAATAAGGTGCAGATACTTTCTCTTTTCTCCACGTCAAAGAAGTAATCATCGGTGAAGAAAGGATTAAAAGAGATAGGATGCTCATCGGTATAGGTGAAATAAACACCGTCCTCGCCCTTGGTCTTGCGGTGGATAAGCTCGCACAAGCCTTGATAGCTGTTACCCGTATCGACCAAGAGCACGTGCGCCCCTTGCTCGTAATACTGGCGTACCATGTGATTGGTGAAGAAAGACTTGCCACTACCCGAAGGACCGAGAATGAACTTGTTGCGATTGGTAATGATACCTTTCTTCATTGGTAGGTCAGAAATGTCCAAGTGGATTGGCTTGCCCGAAAGTCGGTCAGCCATCTTGATACCGAAGGGAGAGAGCGAGTCCTTGTAGTTGGTCTCAGCCGTGA
>NZ_JRPQ01000149.1 GCF_000762405.1 Hoylesella timonensis S9-PR14
GCCATCTTGATACCGAAGGGAGAGAGCGAGTCCTTGTAGTTGGTCTCAGCCGTGAAGAAACAGAGAGCCGGCTCGATAAAGGTATAGAAACTCTCCTCACTTGGAAAGTCGGCGGCATTGCCGGGAATACCTGCCCAATAAAGGGTTGCCGTATCAATGGTGTTGTGTCGTGGCTTGCACTCCATCAGTGCCAACGCGCTGCCCACATCATTCTTGATGTTGCGGAGTTCCTCCTTGTCCTCGCTCCATGCCAGCACGTTGAAGTGGGCACGAATGGAGGTCAATCCCTGTGAGTGGGCGACGTTGAGATACTCTTGTATCCACTCTTCGTTAATCTGATTGGAACGGGAGTAGCGGGCAAGCGAGTGCATGTTGCGTGCCTGCTTCTCAAACCTTTGCAGGTTGTCATCGCTGTCCTCGATGAAGATGTACTGATTATAGATATGGTTGCAGGGCAGCATCAAACCTACGGGAGCGGCAAAGGAAAGTCGGCAGTCGCTTCTGTCCGTTGATAATCGCTCATAGCGTGTGTCGGTGGAAACACTTGTGGGCAGGTCGTCCGTATCTGACAGCGTATGCAAACAAAGGCGGTTGTCCCCTATACGCACAAGGTCTGCTCCTAATCGTATGTCTTCCAAAGAAGCGTGTCCTTCTTCAGAAAGGGAGAAGTAGCGGTCTAAGAGTCCGCCTTTCTCTGCTGTACCCACCAAATCCTCCTCCATCATACGGCTGAGTCGGATTTGCTCCGTGTCGTTGATGATACGCTCGAACTGGTCCACGGCTTCCATAAACTTGACGACTTCCTCCTTGTCGGTAATCTCCTTGGGAAGTAAGTGTCCACGGCAGAGCGACGAAAAGTTGCTCTGTCGCTGCATACGCTGTTTGTTGGTCTTGGTTAGAAAGAGATAGACCGAGTGGTGCAGGAAAGGACGCTCGTTAAAATGTCGGTTAGATGCACGTGAGAGGAAACTAAGTCCGCTTTCTGCCATCTTTGGTTGGTAACATTCCTTGATAAACCAATCCTGCTTATGCACGATGGTATAGTTGGGCAGCACCTTGACCGCCTTATGCCATGCCGAGTGCATCGCCTCGTATTCGGCAGAGGTGACGGTGAAGAGTTCGGGCAGCTCCACACGGAAAGCCACCGTGATGTCAGCATCCTTGCTCACCATACAACCCTGCTCGATGGAGAGCAGCGGAAACTTCGCTTCCAAGGTAGTTATCTTGCTTTTGTTTCTCATTATGCCTTGCGTTTTGATTTGAGGTTACGGATAAGGTGAAAGACGGTACGGCGGTTCAAGAGGTAGCGCGGGTGCATCTTAATGGCTCCCTGCTTCATCAGTCCGTATCTGCCNTANTTGCGGTTCATNGCAAACGTTTGCCACACGACGAGTGTTGCACCCACTAAGCCAAGACCGAGGCAGACNANCTGGTCNATGCCNCAGAGATAGAGCACCACCACGAGAAAGAAGACCGCCAGCAGTCCCCCAGCAAAGAGGAAGAGGTANTGNGCCTTCAAGCCCTTGAACTCNACCGTCCGACCTACACCTTTATTGATTTCCCACTCNGCCATTNTTACANGAAGAANGAACGTANGATNGTGGCAGCCACAATNAGGAAGATACACGCACCGAACCAAGAAGCGGCTGTCTTGCTCGTATCGGGGTCGCCACTTGAGAACTTGTTGTATACTTTTATTCCTCCGATAAGACCCACTACGGCACCGATGGCATAGATGAGTTTCGTACCNGGGTCGAAGTAGGANGTTACCATTTTTGTGGCTTCGTTGATACCTGCCATACCNTTTCCCTGTGCNTACGCTNCTGCGGTGGTCAGTGCCGTCAGGANCAGCATCATTGTGATTTTTTTGTTGTTCATTTTGCTGTTTATTTTAAGTTGTTAAACGAATTGTCTTCTTATGGAGGTGTCAGGGGTGGCTCGGTTTTATCGTATGATAGATATTGGCTGATTATTTTACTTTTGAGCCACCCCTGCATTCCTCCGAAATATGAAAATCAAGAAACCATTTTTACAGATAATAGGACAGCGGTCTGTCGTCCGCCGTGTTTTCTTTGTCGTCTCCTCTTTCGTCCGCTTCGGACTCGGAAGAGGATGCTGTTTCTTTTTCCTGCTGTTCCGCCTCCTCAGCTTTGCGAATGGCGGCAAGAAGTCGTTGATGGTCGTGTTCTTGCTTGAGCGTGCTCTCTTTGAGGTGTTCCATCAACTCCGTGCCTCGTATGGCTTGAAGGGTCTCATGGATGGTTTCCTCATTTTCTGTCTGAAGCGCATCGTCATTCTTGTGCCAGCCACTGACACGGGCGATGTCCCGTGAGAGGATTGAAGTCGGTGAAACTTCGGGCATGGCTTCATCGGCAATCAGCAGGTCTTCTTTTAAAATGGAATCCTCTTCAGGTTCGTCCATTGTGTAGGCGACCTGCATTTCATTGTCCTTCTCCCGTTCGTCGGTATGCTCCGATGGCGATTGAGGTGGGATTGGCGACTCCGTTTCATCTTCTTTGCGTACATTTTGCGCTGCAAAGGTATCGGGATTATCGGCTGAATTTTCAGACGGGGAAACGGCGGGAACTTCGGGGACAGACGGGGAAACGAAGGGTTTACTTCTGCCCACCAGAACATGGCGAGCTTGTGCTATCTGCTCATTTGTTACGGTAGGTCGCTTTTTGGCTTTTTCTGCCGGTTGTGGTGCTGTGTGTCGGAATATTCTCCAAAGGTATGCGATGCCCAAAAGCATCCATACAATTCCAAGCAGCAACAAGATATTCATAAGTAATTCCATCATCATAAGTTTATGGTTTTATTGCGCCTACGCTGTGAGGCGGTGTGGTTCAACATATCCTGATAGGTCTTCAGGTGGTCAAGAAGAATGTTTTCTATATATCCTGTAATGGAAGCCTCCGAGCGAAGGTCGCTCAATACATCACGCAGAATTTGCAGGATTTCGGTGTGAATGCTGAAACCTGACTTGTTGCGCCCGTTACGGACGCTTGTCAGAAAACGTTGCTCGTATTCCTCAAAGTCTAATGCCATAGCTGCATTCATACCTTTACCTACTTTCTTGCGCTTGGGAGAGTGAACAACCTGTTCGGTAGAAATATCGTTGGTCTTTTCCTCCTTTTCTACATCTTCTGAGACGGGGTCCTCTGATAGGATCTCTTCGTCCAAGTCGATGGGCTCATCAAAATCAGGAGTGTTTTCTGCCGTGCGTTTCTTGACACCAATATCCGCCATCTCCTTCATTTTTTCCTGAAGCAGCTGTTCTCGTTGTTCCTTTAATGAACTCATACACTATCCTCCGTTTACAGTTTGATTTTCCGCATGACTTCCGCCACCCATTCATCCACTCCCGTCTGCGGACGGATGGAAATTGCAGGAGGAAGGTAAGAGCATCGGAACACGCCTCTTGTTCCTCCCTGTGCCAGTTCTCGACTAATCCTAACAGAATGGTAGATACGTGAATCAAGGATGGTCAGTCCTTGTTCTTTTGCGTTTTCAGTGAACAAATCAATGACCGTGGTACTCGCACTGCGGTTGATCTTGTTCCAAAGCAGGAAGAAGTCCTGAATACGTGAACCTTCAAAGCCAATCCCCAACTCACAGATGGTTTTGGCATAGGCGAAACTCGATGCCAGCGACTGAGGGTCGGCTTCTATCGGAGAGATAATGTAGTCCATCGTAATGGACAAGTCCATCAAGGCACTTGTAACTGCATGACCGGGAAAGTCAAAAATAACGAGTTGCGGAGGGGAAGCTTTCTTTTTAATATATTTCTCAATATCACCGACGGCACTCTCCGGTTTACTTCGGATGATTGGGTATGACTTTTTGCCATAGCAAGCCAGACGCTCGTGAAGTTCCTTGCCCAGTTCGGGGGAGGACTCGATAAGGTCTCTGTCCCGTTCGCGTAGCTTGAAGAACGATTCCTGTGTGCCGTCGCAGTCCACGACGGCAAGAGGGATATTCTTTTCGTAGTATAAGATAGCTGCCAAGACTTCCGCAAGGCTGCTTTTGCCCACTCCGCCCTTCTGTGAGGCGAAGCCCAGATAGATGGGTGTTTCGTTTTTCTTTTTCATAATCTTGAATGGTCGTTAGTTGTGTTATAAATTATTTTTTAACTTGACTGATAAGTCTGATTACGTCCAAAGTTGAAACCTTATTCTTGACTCGACTCAAAAGTCGAATTTTGACTTAGGTTAAAATTGACTCAGCTCAAAGGATTAAAATTGACTATATCCTGAATTTCATTCGGATAAGAATCACAGAGGTTGAAACTATCTTCTTGCACTCTACATTCAAATGAATTTTAAGTTGACTTTTCACTGAATTCGGTTGCAAAATAACAAGGTTTTATCCTAAGTTTCAACTACCTGTGAAGTACAGGGAAATGCGAGGAAAAAGAGTGAATACCATTGATAATGAGATATTTGAAAACTCGCCGTAACTTTGCAGGCGAGAATAATACATGGAGGTAATATC
>NZ_JRPQ01000150.1 GCF_000762405.1 Hoylesella timonensis S9-PR14
GCCATCTTGATACCGAAGGGAGAGAGCGAGTCCTTGTAGTTGGTCTCAGCCGTGAAGAAACAGAGAGCCGGCTCGATAAAGGTATAGAAACTCTCCTCACTTGGAAAGTCGGCGGCATTGCCGGGAATACCTGCCCAATAAAGGGTTGCCGTATCAATGGTGTTGTGTCGTGGCTTGCACTCCATCAGTGCCAACGCGCTGCCCACATCATTCTTGATGTTGCGGAGTTTTTCCTTGTCATCGCTCCATGCTAGCACGTTGAAGTGGGCACGAATGGAGGTCAATCCCTGCGAGTGGGCTACGTTGAGATACTCCTGTATCCACTCTTCGTTAATCTGATTGCTTCTGCTGTATCTTGCAAGCGAGTGCATGTTGCGTGCCTGCTTCTCAAACCTTTGCAGGTTATCATCACTGTCCTCGATGAAGAGGTACTGATTATAGATATGGTTGCAGGGCAGCAACAAGCCAACGGGAGCGGCAAAGGACAGTCGGCAGTCGCTTCTGTCCGTTGATAGTCGCTCATAGCGTGTGTCTGTGGAAACACTTGTAGGCAGGTCGTCCGTGTCTGACAGCGTATGTAGGCAAAGGCGATTATCCCCTATACGCACAAGGTCTGCTCCTAATCGTATGTCTTCCAAAGAAGCGTGTCCTTCTTCAGAAAGGGAGAAGTAGCGGTCTAAGAGTCCGCCCTTCTCGGCTGTCCCCACCAAATCCTCCTCCTTCATACTGGTGAGCCGGATTTGCTCCGTGTCGTTGATGATACGCTCGAACTGGTCCACCGCTTCCATAAACTTGACCACTTCCTCCTTGTCGGTAATCTCCTTGGGGAGCAAGTGCCCACGGCAGAGCGAGGAAAAATTGCTCTGTCGCTGCATACGCTGCTTGTTGGTCTTGGTTAGAAAGAGATAGACTGAGTGGTGCAGGAAAGGACGCTCGTTAAAATGTCGGTTAGATGCACGTGAGAGGAAACTAAGTCCGCTTTCTGCCATCTTTGGTTGGTAACGTTCCTTGATAAACCAGTCCTGCTTATGCACGATGGTATAGTTGGGCAGCACCTTGATTGCCTTGTGCCATGCCGAGTGCATTGCTTCGTATTCTATAGAAGTGACGGTAAAGAGTTCGGGTAGTTCCAAACGGAAGGCGACCGTAATATCTGCGTCCTTACCCACCATACACCCCTGCTCGACGGAGAGCAGCGGGAACTTCGCTTCCAAGGTCGTGATTTTACTGTTGTTTTTTCGGTCAAAGACCTCAACAGTACGTCTCATTGCTTCTTTCTTTTGGGTTGAAGGCTACGGATAAGGTGATAGACCGTCCGGCGGTTCAAGAGGTAGCGCGGGTGCATCTTAATGGCTCCCTGCTTCATCAGTCCGTATCTGCCNTANTTGCGGTTCATNGCAAACGTTTGCCACACGACGAGTGTTGCACCCACTAAGCCAAGACCGAGGCAGACNANCTGGTCNATGCCNCAGAGATAGAGCACCACCACGAGAAAGAAGACCGCCAGCAGTCCCCCAGCAAAGAGGAAGAGGTANTGNGCCTTCAAGCCCTTGAACTCNACCGTCCGACCTACACCTTTATTGATTTCCCACTCNGCCATTNTTACANGAAGAANGAACGTANGATNGTGGCAGCCACAATNAGGAAGATACACGCACCGAACCAAGAAGCGGCTGTCTTGCTCGTATCGGGGTCGCCACTTGAGAACTTGTTGTATACTTTTATTCCTCCGATAAGACCCACTACGGCACCGATGGCATAGATGAGTTTCGTACCNGGGTCGAAGTAGGANGTTACCATTTTTGTGGCTTCGTTGATACCTGCCATACCNTTTCCCTGTGCNTACGCTNCTGCGGTGGTCAGTGCCGTCAGGANCAGCATCATTGTGATTTTTTTGTTGTTCATTTTGCTGTTTATTTTAAGTTGTTAAACGAATTGTCTTCTTATGGAGGTGTCAGGGGTGGCTCGGTTTTATCGTATGATAGATATTGGCTGATTATTTTACTTTTGAGCCACCCCTGCATTCCTCCGAAATATGAAAATCAAGAAACCATTTTTACAGATAATAGGACAGCGGTCTGTCGTCCGCCGTGTTTTCTTTGTCGTCTCCTCTTTCGTCCGCTTCGGACTCGGAAGAGGATGCTGTTTCTTTTTCCTGCTGTTCCGCCTCCTCAGCTTTGCGAATGGCGGCAAGAAGTCGTTGATGGTCGTGTTCTTGCTTGAGCGTGCTCTCTTTGAGGTGTTCCATCAACTCCGTGCCTCGTATGGCTTGAAGGGTCTCATGGATGGTTTCCTCATTTTCTGTCTGAAGCGCATCGTCATTCTTGTGCCAGCCACTGACACGGGCGATGTCCCGTGAGAGGATTGAAGTCGGTGAAACTTCGGGCATGGCTTCATCGGCAATCAGCAGGTCTTCTTTTAAAATGGAATCCTCTTCAGGTTCGTCCATTGTGTAGGCGACCTGCATTTCATTGTCCTTCTCCCGTTCGTCGGTATGCTCCGATGGCGATTGAGGTGGGATTGGCGACTCCGTTTCATCTTCTTTGCGTACATTTTGCGCTGCAAAGGTATCGGGATTATCGGCTGAATTTTCAGACGGGGAAACGGCGGGAACTTCGGGGACAGACGGGGAAACGAAGGGTTTACTTCTGCCCACCAGAACATGGCGAGCTTGTGCTATCTGCTCATTTGTTACGGTAGGTCGCTTTTTGGCTTTTTCTGCCGGTTGTGGTGCTGTGTGTCGGAATATTCTCCAAAGGTATGCGATGCCCAAAAGCATCCATACAATTCCAAGCAGCAACAAGATATTCATAAGTAATTCCATCATCATAAGTTTATGGTTTTATTGCGCCTACGCTGTGAGGCGGTGTGGTTCAACATATCCTGATAGGTCTTCAGGTGGTCAAGAAGAATGTTTTCTATATATCCTGTAATGGAAGCCTCCGAGCGAAGGTCGCTCAATACATCACGCAGAATTTGCAGGATTTCGGTGTGAATGCTGAAACCTGACTTGTTGCGCCCGTTACGGACGCTTGTCAGAAAACGTTGCTCGTATTCCTCAAAGTCTAATGCCATAGCTGCATTCATACCTTTACCTACTTTCTTGCGCTTGGGAGAGTGAACAACCTGTTCGGTAGAAATATCGTTGGTCTTTTCCTCCTTTTCTACATCTTCTGAGACGGGGTCCTCTGATAGGATCTCTTCGTCCAAGTCGATGGGCTCATCAAAATCAGGAGTGTTTTCTGCCGTGCGTTTCTTGACACCAATATCCGCCATCTCCTTCATTTTTTCCTGAAGCAGCTGTTCTCGTTGTTCCTTTAATGAACTCATACACTATCCTCCGTTTACAGTTTGATTTTCCGCATGACTTCCGCCACCCATTCATCCACTCCCGTCTGCGGACGGATGGAAATTGCAGGAGGAAGGTAAGAGCATCGGAACACGCCTCTTGTTCCTCCCTGTGCCAGTTCTCGACTAATCCTAACAGAATGGTAGATACGTGAATCAAGGATGGTCAGTCCTTGTTCTTTTGCGTTTTCAGTGAACAAATCAATGACCGTGGTACTCGCACTGCGGTTGATCTTGTTCCAAAGCAGGAAGAAGTCCTGAATACGTGAACCTTCAAAGCCAATCCCCAACTCACAGATGGTTTTGGCATAGGCGAAACTCGATGCCAGCGACTGAGGGTCGGCTTCTATCGGAGAGATAATGTAGTCCATCGTAATGGACAAGTCCATCAAGGCACTTGTAACTGCATGACCGGGAAAGTCAAAAATAACGAGTTGCGGAGGGGAAGCTTTCTTTTTAATATATTTCTCAATATCACCGACGGCACTCTCCGGTTTACTTCGGATGATTGGGTATGACTTTTTGCCATAGCAAGCCAGACGCTCGTGAAGTTCCTTGCCCAGTTCGGGGGAGGACTCGATAAGGTCTCTGTCCCGTTCGCGTAGCTTGAAGAACGATTCCTGTGTGCCGTCGCAGTCCACGACGGCAAGAGGGATATTCTTTTCGTAGTATAAGATAGCTGCCAAGACTTCCGCAAGGCTGCTTTTGCCCACTCCGCCCTTCTGTGAGGCGAAGCCCAGATAGATGGGTGTTTCGTTTTTCTTTTTCATAATCTTGAATGGTCGTTAGTTGTGTTATAAATTATTTTTTAACTTGACTGATAAGTCTGATTACGTCCAAAGTTGAAACCTTATTCTTGACTCGACTCAAAAGTCGAATTTTGACTTAGGTTAAAATTGACTCAGCTCAAAGGATTAAAATTGACTATATCCTGAATTTCATTCGGATAAGAATCACAGAGGTTGAAACTATCTTCTTGCACTCTACATTCAAATGAATTTTAAGTTGACTTTTCACTGAATTCGGTTGCAAAATAACAAGGTTTTATCCTAAGTTTCAACTACCTGTGAAGTACAGGGAAATGCGAGGAAAAAGAGTGAATACCATTGATAATGAGATATTTGAAAACTCGCCGTAACTTTGCAGGCGAGAATAATACATGGAGGTAATATC
>NZ_JRPQ01000151.1 GCF_000762405.1 Hoylesella timonensis S9-PR14
GGAAGATACTATACAAGCAGAGCGACATACAGACAATGCTTGAAAGGCATTATAATCCAATACCGCAAACAGGTAAGTTATGAGTTAAGNTAAGAAATCAGTCGCGACTTAAGTCAAATGGTCANTTGTGACTTTGGTCAAGAAATTAGTTTCGACCTAAGTTAAAATTAACTTTAGTCAAAAATATGTCAGCTCATAAAGTCAGTAAGTCAAGANATTAGTCTAAACTTATCTCTTGATTTACTTCTTGAACTTTGAACTCTCGTCTATCAAAAGNGCCCCAGAAANGTTACTTTATGGAACATAACAAACTATCTCTTTCTTTATACTGGCAAGGTGTGTCTTTGTACCACAAATTACCATTTGTACCACAAAGACCCTTGCCCCGAAGGGGAGATGAATTACTCCAAAGTCGTAATTAGAAAACAAATAGATATGGATAAGAAAGAGGAGCATCGTTCTGAACGAAAAGTGGCAGAAAAGCCTCGCTGGGACAACTGGCATGTACGCTTGCCTGACCCGAAAGACCAGCAACGGGCGATTGACTTGTTCCATAAGTCAGGTGCGGAAACGAAGTCCGACTTCGTGAGAGCAAGGATATTGGGGGAGCATTTCAAGGTGATAACGGTAGATAAGTCTGCTGTGGAGTACTATCGTAAGCTCTCCGAGTTAACTGCCCAGATACATAAAATAGGCGTGCTGTATAACCAAGCTGTACGAGCCATCAATAGCTATCACAGCGTAAAGACTGCACAGATTATGCTTGAGAAGTTGGAGAAACTGTCTGCTCAAATCATCACCTTGCAGGAGCAGGCAATCAATCTTACCATTGACTACCGCAAAAGATGATTGCAAAAATTTCAGTCACGGAAAACCTTGGAAGAGCACTCGGCTATAATTTCAAAAAGGTGGAAAAAGGGGAAGCGAGCATTCTTCTTGCTGCTGAGTTGTATCAGAATAAGGAGGGTCGCTATACGATGGAGGAAGTGTTTGCTGATATGGAGGCATTGATACCGAAGAAATGCCGAACAAAGAAAGCTGTGTTCCATTGCTCCCTCAATCCGCACCCGGACGAGAAGCTGTCCAATGAGCAACTCACGCAGATAGCCAAGGGGTATATGGAGGCTCTCGGCTACGGAAAACAACCCTACATCGTGTTCAAGCACAACGACATCGCCCGTGAGCATATACACATCGTATCACTTCGGGTGGACAGCCAAGGTAGAAAAATCAATGACAGGTATGAGGGCAGGCGAAGCAAAAAGATTACTGATGCTCTGGAAAAGAAATATAACCTCATTCCAAGTTCAAAGGTCAGTGAGAGAACAACAACAGAAACACCAAAGGTCAATGTTGTGCAAGGGAATATCAAGGAACAGGTGGCAAACACCGTCCGTTCTGCAATGAAGCATTACACATTCTGCTCCTTAGGTGAACTAAATGCCGTTCTGCGTAAATACAACCTTGCGGTAGAGGAGGTTAAAACGGAGTATCGAGGAAAACGATATGACGGGCTGGTCTATGTGCCTACCGATGACAAGGGCAATAAGGTGAGCACGCCCATTCACGCCTCGGACATTGGCAGAGGTGTAGGCTATGCTGCCGTTCAAAATAAGATGCAAAAATCGAAAGAGGCGGTTAAGTCATTGATACCAGCCGTCAGAAGAAAGGTATTAGAAGTAATGCGTACTTCTCCCCAAACGGAGGAAATACTTCTACAAAGATTGGAGGAACAAGGCTTGCGTGTTATAATCCGCAAGAATGAGGGTGGACGCATCTATGGTATTACATTCATTGATGATAAAAAAGGCATTGCGCTCAATGGTTCTCGATTGGGTAAAGGATATGCCGCCAATAAGTTTAACGAGTACTTCTCTAACCCAGAGAAAAATCCATTCTTGGATGAATCGCTTTATGGTAAGATTGATACCACCTTTCAACAACAGATGCAGACAATACAGTCTGATGAGCAGGAAAGCGACAACCTTGTCGATGAACTTATTGACGATATGGTGGGTGAATCCTTCTCTTCTTCGGGCAACGATGATTGGAAGGAAGTAGCATGGCAGCGTAAGCTCCGAAGACAAAGTAAGGTAAAACTTAGACGAAGAAAACATTAAATAAACTCATTCAACAAACAAGAACTTTACAACTCCCCTCCCTTCGGAGGGGTTGGGGGAGGCTAAAAACACAGCATTATGGCACAAGAAGACGATTTAAGAGCATTGGGTAAAGTCATGGACTTTATGCGGGGTATTTCGGTGATTTTCCTCCTGATTAACTGTTATTGGTTCTGCTACGAGGCGTTTCAGTCGTGGCACTTCACACTCGGTATCATCAACAAGATACTGATGAACTTTCAACGCTCCACAGGCTTGTTTTCATCCATCCTTTGGACAAAGCTCTTTTGTGTAGTGTTTCTTGCCTTATCCTGTTTTGGGACGAAAGGCGTAAAGGAAGAGAAAATCACATGGCCAAAGATTTGGACAGTGTTTTTCGCCGGGTTCGTGTTCTTCTTTCTGAATTGGTGGTTGTTGGCATTGCCCATAGGTAAGGTGGGGGCTGCTTCGCTCTATATCTTTACGCTGTCTGTGGGCTATATCTGTCTGCTGATGGCAGGTGTGTGGATGAGCCGACTGCTCAAAAACAATCTGATGGACGATGTATTCAATACAGAAAATGAAAGTTTTATGCAAGAAACAAGGTTGATGGAGAATGAATACTCTGTCAATCTCCCTACACGTTTTTACTATAAGAAGAAATGGAACAATGGTTGGATTAATGTTGTCAATCCGTTCCGGGCTTCAATGGTGCTCGGTACACCGGGTTCTGGTAAGTCGTATGCTATCGTGAACAACTACATCAAGCAACAGATCGAGAAAGGCTTTGCCATGTATATTTACGACTATAAGTTCCCGGATTTGTCTGAAATCGCCTACAATCACCTACTCCATCATTTGGACGCCTACAAGGTAAAGCCTCAGTTCTATGTGATTAACTTTGATGACCCACGCAAATCGCACCGCTGCAATCCTATCAATCCGTCCTTTATGACGGACATTTCAGATGCCTATGAGAGTGCCTACACGATTATGCTTAACCTCAACCGCTCGTGGATACAGAAGCAGGGTGATTTCTTCGTAGAGTCACCGATTATCTTGCTGGCTGCTATCATTTGGTTCCTGAAAATCTATGAGAACGGAAAGTATTGCACCTTTCCTCATGCAATTGAGTTCCTGAACCGCCCCTATGCACAGATTTTCCCGATACTCACTTCCTACGATGAACTTGCCAACTATCTTTCGCCCTTTATGGATGCTTGGGAGGGCGGAGCACAAGACCAGTTACAAGGACAGATTGCCAGTGCCAAGATACCGCTTTCACGAATGATTTCTCCTGCACTTTATTGGGTGATGACAGGCGATGATTTCTCGCTCGACATCAATAACCATAATGAGCCAAAAGTGCTTGTCGTGGGTAACAATCCCGACCGCCAGAATATCTACTCAGCTGCTCTTGGACTCTATAATAGTCGTATTGTGAAACTCATCAACAAGAAGAAACAGCTCAAAAGTTCTGTGATTATCGACGAGTTGCCGACTATCTATTTCCGTGGGCTGGACAACCTTATTGCTACCGCCCGAAGCAACAAGGTAGCAGTGTGTTTGGGTTTTCAGGACTTCTCACAGCTCACTCGCGATTATGGGGACAAAGAAAGTAAAGTGATACAAAATACCGTGGGCAACGTGTTCAGTGGTCAAGTCGTAGGAGAAACCGCTAAGACTCTCTCCGAGCGTTTTGGTAAAGTGCTTCAACAACGGCAGTCTATGACCATTAATCGCAATGATAAATCCACTTCTATCTCTACACAGATGGATAGTCTTATCCCTGCATCGAAAATCAGCAACCTCACGCAGGGTATGTTTGTGGGAGCAGTATCCGACAACTTTGACGAGCGCATCGACCAGAAGATTTTCCATGCAGAGATAGTAGTTGATAATGCCAAGGTTTCGGCAGAAATGAAAGCCTACCAGCCCATCCCCATAATCGCAAACTTCATAAAAGAAGATGGCTCCGACAATCTCAAAGAGACTATCGAAGCCAACTATAAGTGTGTTAAGCAACAAGTTCTATCTATAGTTGATGCAGAGATTGAACGTATCAAAAGTACCCCTAATCTATCTGGCTTGTTTAAAGAATGAAATCCTTAGAAACTCATTAAATACAATTGCTGTGGAATTGATTTAGAATAATTGATTATACGAAAAGTGTTCTAAGTATTCAAACATATGGTTAGCCATCTTAAAATGTTCCCTTATTCTTCCTTCATTTTCTTGATTACTTCTTGTTACATCAGAGTACCCAAAATCTTTTTGCTCAGAGATAAAAGGGTATATGACCATCTTTTTTTTTGCTATAGTAGATAGTATACCATCAGCAGTGTCTTCTTCTTTGAAATCATATGATAGAATTCTCTCATATAGAGAAGAGTAGATTACAATGAATTGTGTACACCAGAACCAATCTACTTCGTAAAGGTGGAAACCTCTTTTAACAGCTCTTCCAAACCCTCCGATACCTCCAGAAAGTATATCGGCTCCCATCTGAAATGCCAACTGCATCTCAGCCATTAATAGTTTGGGAGAATAATTCTTCGTAAAATAATGGTCATCCTCACATAGAACTACAAATTGTTCACCCATTTCTGATGCTATACTGACAATTCTTACAATACTTTGCCATAGCCCCAGTCGGCTATTACTATTGCGACTAGCAGTGACAAAATGTAGTTCAAACTCACTACGTTTATTAAACTCAGAAAGAATGTGTTCTTTTCTATCTTTTCGCTCAGGAAGATTGATTGCATACATAGGCATATACATATCCACACAAGGACATACTTCGTTTATGAGCATTTCTATCTTCTCACCCCAAACTTTCCAATTCAAGCGTTCTTCATATTCTTTCCGCGCATTGCAAGATAGTTCTTCCATTTTTTTAGAGATGATAATCTCTTGTATCTTTTCTGCCCACACATCTGGTTGTGTATTGCTATCAAACAAATATCCAGTGATGCCATCTTTAACAACATGATTAATACCGCAAACATTGTTAGTAAACACTACTATACCATTAGCAGCAGCTTCACAATAAACAATTCCATAACAATCAAATACTGTTGGAGCTAACAGAATATCAGCATCTTCCAAGATTGAATTATAGCAATCGCAATCATCTTTTTGTCCCTTGTCTAATCTAGGATATATTTTTATTTCTGGGTCATCTATAGCATAATCTGGAGTAGAGCCTATTATTGTCAACTTACAATTTAGATTCTTTTGTTTCAGCTTATGATAAACATCCAACACTTTGTCTCCACCTTTCATGTTCCAGTTTGTTCCCACAAAAAGTAAGTTACAACATTTAGTATCTTTTTTCTGTTTATAAGGTATCTTCTCTGGGATGTTAGCTCCGAATTCAATTACTTCAACATCGCCAGCTTTTTTGCCATAATGCTCCATGGCACTTTTCTTTGCCCAAGGAGTAGGATAGCAAATCTTAGTAGCTCTTGTTATAGCAAGACGTTCCAGCTCGTCGTATTGATGGATAATACATTCATCTGTTATGCCTAAATAGCCCTTGAATAGATGAAAGGTTGTGTCACCAATATATATAATAGGAATTTCCGCTACTAAATATGCAAGATAAAAGTAGTCTCTGCAAATGACCGCATCATAATAGGCTGATTGCAGCTCAATAGAAATCAAGGCTCCAAACTCTTTCGCATATTCTTCCGCATTGAAATGACTCTCATCCTTATGCAAATCACTATGGTAGGCTTTCATTTTAGCATACAAATTGCCACCAATCCATTTTACGTGATGCCTCTTGGATAACTCTTGATACATATAATAAAGTGTACCTGACCAACTATGAATATCTATGGGATTTAAAGAAGAAAGGAAAGCTATATTCATTTTATTTTTATAGAATGGTTTATTACATATCATCATGCATTATCTTGCTCCTAAAGAATTTATCAAATATACTTTGATTTGATATTCTTATTTTAGCCACTGAAGGAATCTTCCATAAGATTATATCATTGAATTCCTTTGGAGTGTCAAATTTCAAAGCAATAGCATAGGTTCTATTAATTGGATTAGCATATTTAGCTATATTATTTACTTTACCATAAACAATAGTTCGTTAAAATTTGAGTATATGGCTACGCAGCCTTAGGCTGCCAGCCAATGAGTTCTTTGACAATCTTACTAATTAAAGTTCGGTTCGGTCGGCATCGGGACATGTCGAAAATTAATTTCGTATAGTTCGCATTGAACATCAACAACTTAACTTTTGCCATGGAATTGTCCATGGAATTGTCTTTCATGAAGACCTTAGCGGCATTCAGTGAGGCGAACGATGCGTTGAACGAAAAGTCCAGCTGGCTCTTGTGTCTTGCCTGACAATCCATAAGTCCCGTAAATTGCTTGCCGTCGCGATAGCAGAACTCTATCTGGAAAGGAGTGCGGTATGTCTTCAATACTTCCTCACCCGTCATAGAGAGTTTTGTCGAGAAGAACAACTTACACTTTCCACCGGGCATTCGCCAGATGACAAGTCGCACCCTCTTCTTCAGAGCCTTGGCATAAGCCTCGAGGGTGTACGCCTTTCCGTCCAGTCCATCAATGTGCAGTTCTTCCATACATGAGAGGTTGAGGTTTGCCAAGTCTATCTTGTCTCCCTTGACTCTTGGTCGTCCACGCCTCTTTTCCCTCTTGGGAATGTAATGCAGACAAGCGTTGTCACGGAAGCGGCTAACTAGATAGAAGCCAAGCTCCGATATGCCCTTCTCGGATGTGGATGTGGAGAAGAATGCGTCAGCCACTACTATATCAGTGATACTCAGCAGTTTCTTTGAATACCGCTTCATAACACTGATGTAATATTCGACGAGTGTCTTGTTCCTCATCTTCAGCGCGGAGTTCCCTATTGTCTGATGGGCACGCAGCATCATGCACTTGTTGTTGGCAACATCCAGCAAGCCGATGCCCATGATTTCAAGTCCGTGCTTCACCGCCCCTGCACATCCCGACCAGAACCGTCCGATATGAGGAGTCTTCTTCCCAGCCTTGCTGATATAGCATGGGTCTATAGCAATGACAAGTAAGCCATCCATATCCAACACACGCCTTGCAAGAGACAGGTTCAACAGAAGCCAATCAATGCAGTCTTTCTTCTTGCGGTTGAAATTCTGACGATAGATCTGCTCGCCGTGCTTGCCGTAGCGAGCCATCTGTGTGAAGTTTATCTTTCTGGGTAGAATCATATATAAAGTCAGTATCTCGATGAGCAGAGTCTGGAAAGTTTTTGCTAACTTTGCACCAGATTCTCTCATAGATGTACGGATTGCATCCTTGAGGATCTCCTCATATTGGCTAAGTGGCTCTGAAATCATCATACTTTTAAAGTCTTGAATCAACTATAAAGGTACTGAAAATCAGACACTTAGCCAAATTTATTTAGTTATGTTTTGTTAATCAACTCGCTCATTTTCAAACAATTATGTGATTATTAACAGAGTATTGTTAATAAAATTATGACATGAAACCAGTACGTCCTGCCCTTCTTCACTAACCTCCAAACAGGTCTTTAATCCAAACTTCTCGGCTGATTCCAGTAAATCTGGACAATCCGATATGGCAATAGCATTATTCATGCAGTTTTGGGCAGTTAAAAAATGTACCGTAAAAGGCAGTAATTTCCTGTTCTTTTCCAGACATCGCCGACTTATCCCTTTCATGGGAATTAATGTCGGAGTATTATTCATCTTTAATTCGTGTGATAAGTCCATTCGCAATAAGCTCTTTAAGATATTTTTCTTCAAATATCCCCGCACCGTTATGATAACTCCACAAGGGGTTACGGTCAATTAATTCTGCTCTGTTTTCTATATCCAGGCCTGTGATATGTATATGGAATCTGTCTTTCCATGAAGAGTTCAACAGATATGCCAACATCAAGACGGCACTTGTCGGACGTTCAAAACCGATATCCTTTATCGCTGTTTCATGATCGATAATTTCTACGGTATCATACTGTTGGTCCGTTAAATATAATTCCCGCTCTTGAAAGCGTTCATACCAAAACCTGTGCATAAAAATGTTTTTAGCTCTTTTTATTTCGTCTTTGTTTTCACCGCCCTTGAAAACATTTTTAAAACATTATTGGCTTCCAAGTAGATACCGTCGATTCGATAGCCCGTATTCCCCAGATTATTCATCCGGCTAATCCTAAGCACATAGTCGAATGAATCCACAATCGTATGTAATCCTGTCCTGTAAATCGGTTTGTTTCCAACAAGAATCAGCCGTTTTTCATTCCTTCCAAGCCCATGTATCAATATATTCTTTTAATTGAATCGTATTCATCCCGCATATCTTTATCAGTTCGCCCACATTCTTTTTACTCCTTTCATCGCCTCCGAAAGTCGAGTTTATCCCCCGTGGATGATGTAAATGAAACAACGGACCTTCTATCCGTTGTGTAGGTTCTCCTAAGATTTCCATTCGCTTGAGGCGCTCAGCATCTTCAGGTCCCCAACCGTAGAAATTTTCATTTTCCCCACCCCCTTTTAAATAGCGTTGCTTATTTACGATAAATGCTCCTCCAACTGAAGGACGCCCCATTGAAAAGGCTCCTTTTTCATCGAAGTTTTTATCCTTTAAAAAGG
This sequence comes from Hoylesella timonensis S9-PR14, assembly GCF_000762405.1. Lineage (GTDB taxonomy): Bacteria > Bacteroidota > Bacteroidia > Bacteroidales > Bacteroidaceae > Prevotella > Prevotella timonensis_A. Next base: position 8,738 of record NZ_JRPQ01000151.1, read on the forward strand.
ATATGACACCATTTCTCGCGTTTTCACTTTGTGCAGGACTTAAAAACAAGAAGCGTCCGTCATACGGATAACAAAGCGTTACCCCGTTTTTAACGGCATTCACGGCTTGTCTGATTTGAGCCGCATCCAATATGACATCCGTATCCCAAATACCAACAATATCTGTTTTTGCCAAAATCAACAATTTGTTCAAATACCGTGTCCTATGAAAAACAAGACTATCGTCCCGAACAAAGATATGAGTTGACCTATGGTTTTCTTCTTGCCAATGATAACGCTGTTCCGTATCTGCTTCCATCGTAATTATAAAAGCATCCGTTGCATTCAATAACGAATATAAAACCGCATCCAAATTCTCTTTGCGCTCTTTGCAGTCAATTCGAACGGGTATGACAATTGTGAGTTCCGAAGTTACATCCATGGCTTCAATGCGTTTAATGACGGTATCCCCAATAATTCATAACCATCCGTTATCCGGCAATTGAAATCAATTATTTTACGCAGACACACCGCTGAAAGTTTCTCAACTTTATGGTTGAATACATTCAGCTTGTGTAAACGAGCAAGTAGGAAATAAGCGTCGTTATATTCCTGTTTATCCGTTGTCTTCTGAATCAGCTCTTCCATCCAATCAATCAAATAAATCAAATACTCCTTCAATTTTAAGACAATCATGCTATTATTGTCATTCGGTCGGTCTGTTAAACGGTGGTACAGATAGCACCCGATCCCGCAAACGCCTTTTCCCAGACCAAGCTCTTCTATCGGGCGGGAGTCTATGATATTTATCGCCACAGCATCTATTTCGGATAATATTTCATCCCTGTCCGCATCCGCAAATCCATTATGGATGATATGTTCAAAACCGCAACCGAGACCCAACAATCCGTTATCGAAACAGAATGGTAAACCAAGAGAGATCTGTCCGTAAACGGCATCGGTCAACTCTGAGGCAAGATTCTCGTATTTTTCATCTTGTGTAATTCTTGCAAGATGAAGCAAATAAATTGCTATCCCCATTTTTCCGTTCCAAAGTCCAATATCCGAAAGACACCTTCCTTTTTCTATCAAACGCTCGGTATATCCTTTCAGAAACGCATGCTCTTTATCCATATCATTGTTGATTCTTTAATAATTTCTTCACTGGCATAAAAAAACGTTCCATCAGCCGCAGGTCTTCCGTGATGATGTCCGCACTGCCGAGCATTTGTTGGGTGATAGGAAGCGTTTTTCCGTAGTTGGTTCGCATTCCGTTGGGAAAACTGACTTCCACCACGTAGAAACCTTCTGCGGTAGGAATACTCGATATGCTTTCCACTTTTCCGAGTAAATAGCCGAATTCCTGATCGGGAAAATTATTGATGCGGACATTTACGCGCTGGCCGATTTTCACTTTTCCGGCTCCCTGTACGGGAAGCATCGCCTTCCCCTTGGGTATATTCTGCTGCGACGGCATGACGGTAAACACGATTTCACCGGCATTCACATTCTGGTTACTGCTCCAAACGCCCATTTGGGTTACAATGCCATTGATGGGACTTGCCAACAGATAATCACGCTCCCACGATTTTATCTGGGCATTTAAGGCTTCCGTAGCATTCCGCAGCGAAAGTAGATATTTTCGTTCCAATTCGGTGGCTTGCTGCTGCAAGTCCAAAAGGTTTTCCTCGCCTTTCAGCAATTGCAACTCCGATTGTTTAAGCGAAGCTTTGAATGAAAGATACGATTGTTTGTTTTGCAGAAAACCGCTTTTGGATATATCGTATTCATTGTCGGAAATCATATTCTTGGCAATGAGAATGGAGTCGCGTTCAAAAATGCTTTTAGTTGTACGAAGTTGTTCATTCGCAACCGGGACCTGGCTGATGATGCGATTGTGATACTCTTTTTGGGCTGCCAATTGCCGTTTTTGGGCTGCGATTTTTTGCGGATAATAATTCAGTGTTTTATAGTTCTGATAATCGTTCAAACTGCTTAAAAAAGAGGCGTAAACAGATTGGATGGAGCCTAATGAGAGGGATTGTCCGGTAAAAAGGACTTTTATCTCATCTTCTGAATATCCGGATAGTTCCCATGCCTCCATTGCACTGATCAACGTAAGCATATCTTGGGTATTAGCGGGGTTTTGAATAACCGCCAAAGGAGTTCCCGCCTTGACCGCCTGGTTGTTTTGGGCAAAAATCTCATCTATTTTTCCTGTTGAACGGGCGATGATACTTGCCGGCGGCTCTAACGAGGTTACCGTTATTTCCGCCGTAACGGTATCGGGATACTTAAAGAACCAACTCCCGATTAAGAGGGCCGTCACGATGACGAACAGCGCAGTAATTCCCCAGCGAAGTATCCATGGCGGGATTTCGCTCATCACTTCCTGTACTTCCTCGCTGCGAAGTTCGATCTCTTTGTATTTCTTTTCTTCGTATTCCATACTTCACCTCCTCATTTGCCCAGTTCCAATTGATTTCTCACCAATTCATAATACTTTCCTTTCAATGCCGTCAATTCTTCGTGTGTGCCTTCTTCGGCTACCTTCCCTTGATCCAGTACCACTATCTTGTCGGCATCACGCACGGTGCTTAGCCGGTGCGCCACCACCACAACGGTTTTACCTTTATAAAACTCGTGCAGATGCTTCATTATCTCTTTTTCATTGTTGGCGTCCAATGCGTTGGTGGCTTCATCAAGAAAAATGAATTCTGGGTCTTTATACACGGCACGGGCAATCAGGATACGTTGCCGTTGTCCCTGGCTGATTCCGTTCCCCTCCATTCCGATTTTGGTATTGTAACCCAAGGGGAGAGAGTCGATAAAATCCCGGATATTGGCTACCGTTACAGCATGACGTAGTTTTTCGATATCTATATGGTCATCGCCTACACCTATATTTTGGGCGATGCTTTCGGAAAAGATAAATCCGTCCTGCATCACCGAGCCGGACTTGCTGCGCCATAAGTGCGGATTGATGATACTTAGCGGCGTTTCTCCGATTTTAATGGTGCCTTTGTTCGGTTCGTAGAATCCCAACAGTAATTTTATGAGTGTGGTTTTTCCGCTTCCACTGGCTCCCACAATGGCGGTAACCTTCTCTTGCGGAATGGTCAGGTTGATGTCGTCCAAGACATAATCTCGGTCAGCACCGTCGTAACTGAATGACAGGTTTTCCAATGAAATATCACGCCTGTCGGGCAGTACGGTCAGTTTGTTTTCGATGGTCTCTTCCTCATCCTCTTTGCCATGAACTTCGTTCAAACGCTCCAAACTGATTTGTGCATCTTGAAAAGCACGGGCAAAACCGATAAATTGCTCCACCGGAGCGGTCAGCTGGCCGATAATATAGGTCAGCGCCATCATCATTCCCAGTGTCATGTGCCCGTCCACCACGGCTTTGGCGGCGATGAACGAAACAATGATATTGGTGGTTTGGCTGAAGAACACGGAGCCGACTTGTTGGAGTTGTCCCAATATTAACCCCTTGATGCCGATTTTGAACAATTTCACCTGAATGCGTTCCCATTGCCACCGCTTTTGTTTTTCACAGTTGTTGAGTTTGATTTCCTGCATGCCCGTTATAAGCTGAATGATATTGCTTTGCTCGCCGGCCGACTGGGCGAACCGTTTGTAATCCAGCTCGCGACGGTATTTCATAAAGAACAGGATCCAAAGTACATACAGGGCGTTTCCTGCAAGAAAAATTCCGAGGATGACCAAGTTGTAATACCCCAGCACGAAAGCGAACACAAAGAAATTCACAAACGAGAACAGCGTACTGATGGAGTTCCCGGTAAGGAATGATTCGATGCGTCCGTGGTCGCCGATGCGTTGCATGATATCTCCTGTCATTTTCGTATCGAAATAGCGGAGCGGCAGTTTCATCAGTTTTGTCAAGAAGTCGGAAATCAAGGCAATGTTTATCCGCGTGTTCATGTGCAGCAATATCCAACTGCGGATAAACTCCACGGAAAGGCGGGCGATAAAGATAACGAGTTGGGCTATCAGAATCAACGTGATAAAACCCAGATTTCCGTCACGAATGCCGACATCCACCAGCGATTGAGTGAGAAAGGGGAAAAGCAGTTGCAGGGTGCTCACGACCAGCATTCCCAACATCAATTGTACCAATTGGCTTTTGTAGGGTGAAAGATAACGCAGGAAATAGCGCAAGCTGCGGTTGTGATTCTCTTTTTCGGCTTCACGGTCGAAAAACTCGGGCCCGGGCTCTAAAAGCAATGCCGTTCCCCGTTCTTCTTCGTTCCTCTTGGTGCTGTGCCAGTATTTTTTGAAATCGGCTTCATCGTAAGTTACCAATCCTAAGGCGGGGTCTGCCACGTAAATGCTGTGCCTGTTTTTTTTATCTTTTTTGATATGATAAACCACCACAAAGTGATTCTGCTTCCAGTGGACAATGCAGGGCAACGGTGCTTCTTTGACCAGTTGCTCAAACGAAATCATGACCCCCGATGTGCGGAAGCCGATGTATTCCGCAGCGTCGCTTATACCCAACATGGACACCCCTTCGCGCGTGATAAACGAATGTTGGCGGAGGGTTTCCAGACTGTAATGCCTGCCATAGTACTTGGCTATCATGCGCAAGCAGGTCGGACCGCAGTCCATGGCGTCGAGTTGGGTATAAAATTGGAAAAATATTCTTCTATAATGTTTCAATTCGTATTACATCTTTTTTATTTGAATTAAGTGATTCTAAAATAGCAAAAGATAATAAGTTGGTGGATTTCTCTCTATATATAACTGTATATTTTTGCTATCATAGCATAAACAGCGTCTTTCAATGATATTGCTTGCAGATGACAAACAACCATTGATTACACCCCATTTAATTCTAACTTTTTACTATTTGTGAGTGAGGCTCATTTTTCATGCCCAAACTTTCTTTTTTTCTTCTTTTGAAATGTGCTTCGCTACATCATATACAACAAGTAAAATCATCACTTCTATTAATTGTATTCGTTAATTAGATACCCGCACAATCCGGATTTCAATTGAATGGGGTATAGTTGATAATTTTCTTCTGTAATTTCTCGCAAATCTAATTTTATGAAATGATTTAAGCAGAAAGTATAGTCCCACGTCTCGCCATTGTACCAGCCAATGTAGTTTTTACAAAGATACCTCATATCTTCATCGAGCGTAGTTGCCACCATTTTACACGTTAGAGTATAGACCTCGGACAAAAAATCACAATTGAAAGAATTAGAATGGTATGAGCTGTTGTATGAGTGAGCAAGTAGATAATGCAGAAGTCCTTTGAGACCATACTCTAAACTGCAGTCAAGTCTTTGAGGACAAATCTGTGAGATACGTTTGTCTATATCTTCACATATTTTCTTTGAGTTACCTGTTATGTAATTCCGATATAGCAGAAAGTCGATACCCCAAGCAATTCCACAAAGCCCATTAGAAAAACCGATAGATGTGTCTATGCTAATATTCCCAATACATGTATCTAACAAATGGTCTGCAAAAGTTTTAATCGCTTTGCTACAGTGTCTTTCAGAAAGACAGTACAGCGTTATACATATTCCCATAGAACCATTCAATAGGCCCGGGGAAGTAGCATCGTATGACTTACATATAACGTGATGCAATACTTTTTGATGAAGAGAGAATTGTGTGCTCATTTTTTCTTAGATTTTGAAGCAAAACGGTAGGTAAAATGTAAAAGGACATATTGTGGAATGACATTGGTATATGTCTCTACGATACCTTGTGCATTGAGTGTGTGTGTAATGTTGCTTAATTGGCGCAGGATATCGTAACCGTCTAATTGAATCAAACACATTCCTCGGGCAAATGGATAGCTTAAACGAGCGTTCCATACCCAATCGTCTGTATTCATAGTGGTATTTACATAGCCCCGATGGGTATATAGTGTCATGTCTGTACTTAATTGAAGATTCCATGGCAGTTGGAGCAGAGCCGCGAATCCATTCTTCAGTTCGGTCGTATTGATGGTGGTAAAATCTTCACGTGTACTCGTAGAACGTCGCCATGTCCCTTCCGAGCTAATGCCTATTGACGATTTCCCTATACCATATTTTAATTGCACCATTTCTGTCAGATTTCTGGTTTTGACAATACTGCGTGAGGATACTGAGACACCTATCGTTTTTATGAAGTCCACATTTCGGATATAGCCTACACCCAACATCGACTTTAGGTTTAGTTTCTTCTGTTTCCCGATGGGACAGCTCATTCCTGCACTAAGATCACCACTCCAACATCCGTTTACATTTTCCGGTTTATAGGTTTTTACTCCCGTTTGTTTGTTGTACGAATATCCCATGGCAATTGCATTTTGTACCGGTTTAAATACTCCCTCGATTGCCCACATCAGTCGTTTTTGAGGGTACATCCTGATAAACGAGGTGATTATCCGGTGCGACATCGATGTTCTTAGTTCCGAATTACCCACTCTGATATTCAATGGATCTGTCGTGTCATACACGTCTAAGTACATATTCATATCAGGAGTTTTCGAGTTTAATGCATACTGTAACTGTGCTTCATATTTGCAATCTTTGCTTGACCATTTCAAATAGGAACTGTATATATTGATAAGTGGGTTACGCTTTGTAAACGTTGTGTCAACACTGCCCCGATGGTAGGTATAGAAACGATGCTGTATGGATGCGGGTACGGCTAATTGGGCTCTCCAAACTGATCTTTCGGTCTCTTGTTTCCACACTAAGAAAGGTTCTATTGTAGATTTATTTGTTTCTTGCTTGCTATCATAGCTATTGGCTTTATCTATGGTATGGATATACTCTGTGTAAGAGGGTAAAGTACCTAATTCTTCCAGAGTGTTTTCACCCCAACCTGCAAGTTTATTCAGCATATACAAACCTGACGCTGATTTCGAATAGTCTCTGTTGAACGAATAGCTGATATCTATGAAGAGATTGTTATTCATTATATATGTATAGGTTGCCTTTGTCATCAGACTGTACCCCCGACTTGGCTTTATATCAAAGTATCTGTTTCTGAAATCGGTAGATGACACATTTCCCAATGAGTAGTACTCTATACGATTGTGGTCAAATACTTCTTCCTTGGTGTCAGTGTACGATGCTTTGGCGTATAGCGTGAGGTTGTCGGGTATTCGGTTGAATTTGATCTTAGATTTGATAGCAATAGATGTCATCCATCCATAGCCATCTTTTTTAGATTGCTTGATGTTCCTGTTTATGGCATACTTCTTATAAGCATTTGCAAGATGTTTGCCAAACAGGCTGTCGGCAGATACGTTGCTGCCAAAGATTGTATTGTCATCCGATGTAATTGCTGAGTAGCTATTCCTATTTCGAAAGTTGTTGTAGCTGAGGTCAGGAAGAATTTCAAGGTTGGCTTTCTCCCATTCAAAATAGAATCTGTGATTAGTCGATAGTGAAAATGTGTTATTTGTCGCATTGTTGGTCATCCGACTGTATACATCTCCTTCGGACAGAAAGTTTGTCTGAAAGGTTTTGTTGTCTATTTCATTATCGGCATGTTTTAAATGCACATTTCCACTCAGTTTGTACAGTCCATTTCTATCGCTTATATTATAATCCAAACCGCCTACCTGTAGGGTAGTAACACCTCCCAACAATTTAGATGGGCTCCAGTTGCCATGTTCTCCGGGTTTGTTGTCGTCGTTCAAATTGTTTGCATTGCCATACACTGCAAGTCTCGAATGGTCGGTAAAACGCATGGCAAACAATCTTGCTAAGTAATACCCTTCACTTCCTCCGCCAAGTTCAACATTCCCGGACATTCCTATCGAGTATTGCTTTTTCAGTTTCACGTCCATTACATAACGGATGTCTCCTGCCACTTCACGTCCTAGAAACTCGCTGTCGTCGCCTCTTTTTTCATAAACATCAATTTTGCTGACCATGTAGTTCGGTAAGTTGTCTAACAGTACACGATTATTCCCTTTGAAAAAATCCTTCCCATTCAGAAGCAAATTCTCAACGAATCGCCCATTGACAAATATCTTCCCGTTAGCCCTCAACTCAGCGCCGGGCAACTGCCGGATAAGAGCGTCCAGCATGGAGCCTTCTGCCAATTGGAATGCGTCAGCATTATATACGATAGTATCTCCTTTGATGTAAAATTTTACCTTAGTTGCTTTAACGACTACCTCATTTAAATTCATGACCTTCTCTTTATGCATGTAGATGTTGGGAATGCTACGTGAATATTCACGATGATACAAATTGCGTAGAGACACTGGGTGCCATGTGGTTTCATATCCGTTTTTTGTAACCCGTATCAAATAGTCGCCTTCTTTTCTAGGAATGGTTAAACTGTATTCCGAAGTATAAGAATACTCCTTACCACTTGTGTATTTACGAGTTGCGGTAGTAGAGGCCATCACGATACTGTCTGACGAGGATAAGACTTCTACTCGACACTCAAGAAGTTGTACTTTGGTGTTAGCTTCAAAGATTTTACCGGTGAAGGTATAATTGTTCCCTTGTGAATAAACTGCCAAAGTCCACAAGAAACATATTATTATTGTGATGACGTTTTTTGATGCGTAATTTTTTTCCATCTTGCTGAGTTTTTATACAATTGTCTATTGCGGTATAAATATTGGACGATTTTGATAAGGATTAAAGAATAAGTACTTTTGTAGATACTTGACTTCTATTTAGTTGATTCCCAAGATTAACTTTTTTTATTCAAACTTCTTACGAATTGTTTTGGTGAGTGATGTTTTTCAAATCTTTGCTACTGTGAACTCTTTTGTGTTGCTTGTTTGTGCAGCGCATGCGCTAGCAGAAAATCGTCCAGATGCTCTTTGATTAGAGGACAAACATTAACATCCTTACTTTCAAATTTGTTTTGTATACGAGATAGCGGACAACCACCACCACAAACAGGCAAAAGAATACATTCTTGACAACGGTAATCTTCAAAGGGATCTGCTCCAATCAAATATCGCAGTAATAGAGTTTCGTTTATAATTTTACCATCAATGGTACCAACAATTTTCCTTTTGTCACCTACGTCATTCCAGCATTTGTAGACTTCCCCCTCCGGACCAATAACTATTGCATTTCTATTCCTTACTGCACATTCATATCGATCTGATATAGGATACGTAAATGCTCCTCCTATTCCATATTCCTGTTGAATGTGTTTGATGTATCTCGCTTGACGCCCTCTGTCGCAAAGATTTTCGCATGACTTGCAGTCTGATAAGTTCGTCACAAATGCCAAAGAAAGTTGAACATTCGGATAATGCTTAGCGGATAGATAAAGGTATAGCTTTACAAAATCACTCTCATTGGTTTCATCCACATTCACGCGTATAGCCACACCTATTTGTGGAAACTGCGCTTGCAATGCGTCAATGTTTTTGATTATTCTTTCGAAAGTTGGTTTGCCTGACTTGAGGCAGCGTCTACTGTTATGCAAGTCAGCCATACCATCAATTGTTATTTGTAAGGATTTGATTGATAGTGATGGCAATTCATTGATGACATCTTGAGTCAAAAGATAGCCGTTTGTAATCATGCGAGCCGTATATGCCAGCCCTAATTTTTTCATTTTGGCTGTGAGGCTTTTTATTCGGTCAAATGCCAATAATGGTTCTCCGCCAAACCATGTAACATCAATAGCCTTAACATCTTTATTTGAGCTTATATGCCGAATAATATCATCTTCAACCTTGTCCGACATGTAGGTGTTAGGATGTGTCGCTTCAAAGCAATAAGGACAATTGAAATTGCACGCTAAAGTTGGATTAATGGTTAGTATCAAACGCCAGTTGTTTTGGCGACGTAACATATTTGTGTATCTAACTTTATTTATTTCGTCATCGTCATTATCAACAATGACCTTCATCGTTAACAATTGACTCATGGTCTCTTCATCTAAAAAATCCATAGTTTTTGTTTGTCGCCCTAATTCTATAGCGTGGTACGTTTGCTCACATAGCTCTGCCAAACTATTGGATAGAGAATTATAGAGGAAATATCTGTCTTCTTTTTTAAATTGATGAGTATATCTAGACCAAATCATATTTTGATGATTTTAGAAGGGTGCTTGCAACGATATCCAATTAATTGTCATTCCAAGCACCCACAACCTTTTTTTAAGAGAATTTAAAAACACATGAGGTGTAGCTTCCGCAGTAATCACTTGCACTGCCACAATTCCCACTTGAATAGCTGGCTGTACAATTATCATCACCAAATATGCCACCATCTGTATATGACCCGGGACAATAGAAAGCATTGCCTCCAAGTAATGAAGACATTTCACTATTAGTCAGTGAGAACTCCTTTTTGGGAGTATCAATCAAACGAATTTTCTTGATTTCCATTTTTAATAAATTTCAAATTGTTAATAATATGTTCATTATTCCCTAATACTTGTCTAAGCAAGTATGTTTTTACCACTCTACTTGCTAGGGAGTGCAGGTAGAGCTAACGGTATTCATTGGTTTTCGCAAATTAAATGTTTTAGATTCTATCAATACTTAATTTCTCTAGCATACACTTATATTTATTGAGTGTATTTATTGAGTTAAATCTGTCTAAATAATCGCGTCGAGAGTTCTGTTTAAGCTCTGATATCCTCTCCGCAGGTAGTGAAAGGGCTTTTATTATGGCGGTTGCTAAGTTTCTCTGGAACTCTTGCCTATGACTTCTACTACCGATTGATGCTATTATCGCATTGCTGGGTCGAAACATCTGTCTTATCCCAAAGCCATCAGAGGATATAACAGGAAGCCCAAACATTTTCATTTCGATACCAGTGTAACTGCATTGTTCATAATATGACGGCAAAATCCCTATATCTGCAATACGATACCATTCATAAACACGTTGCTTAGGTTGTTCGCCAAGTAAAAGTACGTTAGGTCTGATTTTATCATCCATAGCGCCTATAACCTTACTGTCAATTTCGCCTATTAGTGCCAATTTGCAATCTGGGAAAACCTTCAAAACCATTTTGAAACATTCAAGGAGATCTATAATTCCCTTTTGTTCAGAAGTACGTCCTACATATAGCAGTGTCCTATATGTGCTAACAGCTCCGCATAATTTTGTTTTTTTGTTATAACTGATACTGTCAAATGCATCCCTCAATCCATTAGGGATCATTGTAAGTTTGTGTTTGGGAACTTTATAGAGATTTTCTAAAAGTTGTTGTGTGTCTTCAGATAAACAAACCACGTGATCTGACATATTGAAAGTCTCAGCCCCATCAAAGTAGAATTGTTTTATCAAAGGTGTTAATTTATCTGATTTGCCACAGGCAATTATATCTTTCAATCTATTTATGTCACCCCATAGATAAAGAGCCCACATGAAATCATGAATTATGTACACTATCTTCCCTTTATTGAAATATTTACGGAGTATTTTTACAAAAAGGGCAGAAGGAGCAAAATTAATAAGGAAAATATTGTTATTATTATCGCTAATGTGCAGACTCAATAATGCACCGGCAACCTCTAGAGGTTTCTGCTTTGTGGCAGGACAATCATAAATAATAATGCCGGACTTCTCGTCAATCCTAAATTCAGGTATCGGACATCTTAAATTTATAAAATTGACGGAAAGGTCAGGTTGCGTCAACATACAAGCAGATAATTCCTCTTTATATGTTGCAAAACCTGTTATGCTACGATCATACATACCAACTATATACACATTTTTGTGTTGCATATTCATAGTTTTTATTATATTACAATAATATTATAAGGTTTATTCTTTGCAATGTTCTATGTCAGAGAGCATCTTTCATAAAATGTGCAAGATTATTTTTTATCGCAAATCACTGCTGGGCACTTAATCCCAGCTGATTTTCAATTGTTTATAATTTAGTTCTTTGACATTTTTGTAATCGCAATCGGTAAGTATCTCTCTTACAGGCGTTTTATCCAGTAGAGAAAAGCTCAAAATTTGTAGAATTTCGTAGATTGGACGGTTAACTTTCAATCTGTATGCGACAATGGCAACCGGACAGTATGTTATGATGGCACAGTACACTTGTATCTTGACTGCATTCATCGTGGTGCCCCAAAAAGGTTTTACTTTCAGGTGTTGTTTTATCCATTTGAAAAATAGTTCCACCTGCCAACGCTTCTTGTATAGCAAAGCAATTTCCTCTGCTGATAGTTCCATGTTGTTGGTGATGAACACAAATTCTCTGTCTGGTTCTTCATCGTAGTATTTAACCCGCTGGAGTTTGTCCAGATATACTTTGAGCGATTTATACGTTTCAAGCATTCCAATCTGATCACATTTTAATCCGGTTGTTTTATCGACTTCACGGGAATACATTCTATGGGATCTCATATTATCTTTTGCACGTGTAACGAAGTAAGCACCACTGGTGTGAAGCTTATGCAAACGGGTGAAGTCAACATATCCTTTATCCATGATATAGAAACTTCCCTTTTCATAACTCAACTCATCCAGCATGTTTACGTCATGTACTTTAGCATTAGTTACCAGTACGATTGTCGGTATGGAAGTCTTTACATCATACAAGGTATGAAGTTTGATGCCTCCTTTGTGCTTCCTATATTCCGCCCACCAAAAGACATTCAGACAAAGGTCTATGGTGGAGGAATCAAAGGCATAAACATTACCGTCAACTTTCACCTCGAAGTCATTTTTGTTGTAGCTATTACGGGCTTCCGCAATCAGGGTATAAGCAAATTCTTCATAGATACGATAATCTCTATCCCAGTTTGCTTTCCCCAGATTGGTACGGCTAACTGTTGCACCGAATCCCAAGTGATAATACTTGTTCTTGTGTGCCTCAAGGCTGAGCATAAGGTCACGCATACTGTCTCGGGCGGTCAGTTGTCCGAAGATCATGCACAGCATCTGATTCCAACAGGTGAATGTTCTGATTTTCTTATTCCCGGAATATTTCTCTACCAAACGGTCAAAGACACGACGGGGAAGAAAATCTGTAAGTTGAGCGAAGATATATTTGCCTTGATTCATTGTTTTGAGCTTTTGGGCAAAGCTAAAACAACTCTTCAATTCAAATCGTCACACTACAAAAAGATACATAACTATGCGATTATCAAAGATTTCAAAGAACGATGTTTAATTTAAAGTACCCACTAGTGATTGCAAATATACAACAAATATTTTATAATCAAAAAAAATAATCCTTAATTCCGCAACACTATTATAAATTAAACTTTTTAAGTACCTGAGCAACAAAAAGTTGCTCAGGATTTTGCCATGTCAGAATTTTTACTTATCTTAGTGTTGCAAAAAAAACAAGAGAATCCGACAATAGACATGGCGAAGATACAAATAAAATCTGAGAGACTCACTCCTTTTGGGGGATTATTTTTGGGTCATGGAGCAATTTGACTCCACATTATCATTTGTAATCGACTCAACCCTCGATCTAAGGTGTAGATCGTTCGGTTATCAGTACAGCGAAATCATCCGTTCTCTCATGAGTATCTACTTCTGTGGCGGTTC
>NZ_JRPQ01000152.1 GCF_000762405.1 Hoylesella timonensis S9-PR14
GGAAGATACTATACAAGCAGAGCGACATACAGACAATGCTTGAAAGGCATTATAATCCAATACCGCAAACAGGTAAGTTATGAGTTAAGNTAAGAAATCAGTCGCGACTTAAGTCAAATGGTCANTTGTGACTTTGGTCAAGAAATTAGTTTCGACCTAAGTTAAAATTAACTTTAGTCAAAAATATGTCAGCTCATAAAGTCAGTAAGTCAAGANATTAGTCTAAACTTATCTCTTGATTTACTTCTTGAACTTTGAACTCTCGTCTATCAAAAGNGCCCCAGAAANGTTACTTTATGGAACATAACAAACTATCTCTTTCTTTATACTGGCAAGGTGTGTCTTTGTCCGACAAACTACCGTTTGTCCCACAAAAAGCCCTTGCCCCGAAAGGGGATTAAATCACTCCAAAGTCGTGATTAGACAACAAACAAAACAATTAAGATTATGCCAAAATTAGAAATAGCCAATGAGAATCGTTACGGACATCGAAACATAGTAGAAGTTCCCCATTGGGACCGGTGGGACACCCGTATGCCCGATGTAAAAGACCAGCTGCGTGCCATTGACCTGTACAACAAGTCGGGGGCAGTGAGCAAGTCCGATTTCGTTCGTGCCCGTATCCTTGGAGAGCATTTCAAGGTGATAACGGTGGATAAATCTGCCGTGGAGTATTACCGCAAGCTCTCCGAACTCACAGCCCAAGTGCATAAGATTGGCATAAACTATAATCAAGTCGTCCGCTTGATGCACCTTTATACGGTAAAGAATAGCGTAAATGAATTATTGCAAGAACTTATAAATCTCACCCATGAAATAAAATCCATACAGGAACAAACAATAAGCCTCACGGTTGATTTCAGAAGAAAAAAGGAGTTTGGATACGCTAAATCATAATTTAGTCGAGAACGCTCGACACCGACTTTTACCTGGTTGTTCATTAGGAGAGGGAGAAGTTCGTCGCGCTGTTTAGTTAATTGTTGTATTTCTTCTTGTAGTTTGATCATTTGTGCAAAGAAGGGAGATATTCGTTTCTCGAATTTGTCTGCAAAAGCCAGAGAATACATATTCACAAAGTTTTCAAAGGCATAGCTTAAAGAGGAAAATGCTCTATGGGCTGGTTCTTCGGTTTCAAATTGCATTTGATTTGCAATGAGAAAGGAGAGCTTCTCAATTTTATGATAACACCGGGAGATGTTGGTGATCGTAAGCCTTTGGAATACAAAGCTTTTGTAGATTTCATGTATGGCAAGCTGGTCGGCGACAAAGGGTACATCAGCAAGAATCTCTTCCAAAGACTGTTTGTGGATGGAATACAACTTATTACCAAGCTGAAAAGCAATATGAAAGGAGCTTTGATGAGTGTTTCTGACAGACTCTTACTCAGTAAAAGAGCCATTATAGAAACGGTGAATGACGAGCTTAAGAATATTGCGCAGGTGGAACACTCCAGACATAGATGCTTTGACAATTTCATCGTCAATTTATTAGGCGCTATTGCTGCCTATTCTTTGTTTCCCAAGAAACCGTGTATCAATGTACAAAGGACTATTGATACACAGCTTACTCTGTTCTGAATTCGTCGAACTCACGTTAATTATAATGTAAAAGGACTTTCCAAAGTTGTGTATCTGACATATGTAATTTAATAATAATTTTTCTCTTATAAAAAGGATAATAGGAATTCATATTATATTGATTCCATTTAACTATTACGTTAAACAGCCCCGTCTGAGGATCAGGTCTATTAGACATTTCTGTAATTAATCCTCTTATAATTCCATGTTCCCACTCACCTTCGATATACATTCCATTTTTTAGGTATAAAATTTGTGTACTGGTTACATAAAAAGAAGAGAATGGTGCTTTGTTCAACGAGTCAATGATAACATACAGAATTTTACTAGAATCTACAAAACGCCCTTCTCTAAATTCATTTGTTATATATATATACCCTGTGTTATTTGATATGAGATATTTAACATCAGAATTATCCTTCATGGAGCATATCGTATCCCCTTTACAAACTATGTCACCATCGTTTTTGTATATTTTGTCAATTATAGTTGGTTTGCTATATCTAACAGATTGCATTTTATTGACATTACTAATTTCGCTATATATAGTAGTGTACTCTGGGTATTTAATAAAAAAACACATAATACATATACATATGAATACTAATAAAATAATTCCCTGCCCCATTCGAATGATTCCTGATGGGATACGTCCCATAACCTTCTGAACCTCATAACTATTTAACTCTATTTCATTATGAAGATTCTTTTTATCTCTAGTCAAATTATCTTTTACAGATTCTTTCATTAGCTGTTTATTATATTCTACATTTGATAGTTTACAAGTTCGTAATACTCTCCTTTTTTTTCTAATAATTGTTCATGACTACCAACTTCAACAATCTTACCTTCTTTAATTACAACAATTTGATCAGCCTGAGATATTGTACTCAGTCTATGTGCTGCAATGACTACTGTTTTGCCTTTATAGAAACTATGTAAAGCATTCATTATTTCCCATTCATTAGTTGCATCCAAAGCATTCGTTGCCTCGTCAAAGAAGATAAATTCGGGGTTTTTATAAATAGCTCTAGCTATCAGAATACGTTGTCTCTGACCTTGACTTACTCCAATTCCTTCCATACCTATTCTAGTGTTATAACCCAAAGGCATGGTAGATATAAACGAGTCAACGTTTGCCATTTTGGATGCAAGCTGAAGTCGTTTTATGTCGATTTGTTCGGTAGATAAAGCGATGTTTTTAGCAATACTATCAGAGAATAAAAAGCTATCTTGCATAACACTACCAGTAGAAGCCCTCCAAACATGCGGATTTATGAGTTCCAATGGAACATTACCAATACAAACAGAGCCTTGATTTGGTTTGTAAAATCCTTGTAGAATTTTTATAAGAGTTGTTTTGCCGCTTCCACTGCTACCTACTATGGCTGTAACTTTACCAGCCTCAATAGTTAGATTTATATCTTGTAATGTATAATTACGAGAATTACCACTATAGCTAAAATACATATTTTCAATTCTAATATTATGATCTGTAGGCAATATTGTCATATTTTTATCAATATCGTCTTCTTCATCTTCTTGTTCGTAAATATCATTTAATCGTTCCATACTGATACGAGCATCTTGCAATGCATATGCAAAATTTACAAAATCAGCAAAAGGAGCAGACAATTGACCTATGATATATGAAACTGACATCATCATTCCTAAAGTCATATTATCATGGATAACAGCAGTTGCTGATAGATAAAGAATGATAAAGTTAGTAGCTTGAGAAAGAAATGAACTACCTGTTTGTTGTATTTGAGTAATTGTTAAGCCTTTTGAGCTAATTCGAAACAAACCGATTTGTAAATGCTCCCATTCCCATCTTTTTTCTCTTTCGCAATTATTTAATTTAATATCTTGCATTCCTTGAATAAGTTGAACTAATCTATTTTGTTCAGTGCTGGATAATCCAAACCGTTTACTATCTAGTTCACGTCTGTATTTCATAAATATTGTAATCCATAATAAGTTGAGAATGTTCCCTACCATAAAAATGGAAAAAATCATTATACTATAATATGCTAATACACAAGAAAATATGATTAAGGAGACGAATGAAAAAATAATATTTAGACTGTTTCCCATTAAAAAACTCTTGATTCTTGCATGATCACCTACACGTTGTAACGTATCTCCTAATTTACGTGTATCGAAAAAATTAAGAGGCATGCACGTTAATTTATAGAGAAAGCTAGAGATTAAGGTAATATCAACACGAGCATTAATATGGAGTAGTACCCAACTTCGAATAAAATCTACGGATAGCTGAGCTATAAATAGAATGATTTGGGCAATTAAGATTAAAGTAACAATATTGAAATTTTTATGTCCAATACCAACATCAACCATAGCTTGTGTTAAGAATGGGAAGATAAACTGCATTCCTATACCAACTAGCATACCTGCTATAATTTGAAGTAATAAACGTTTGTGTTGTAAGTAGTAATGGGCAAAAGTGCGGAAATTCCTCTTTTTCTCAGGTGTATAACAATCATCTTCATTTTTTCCAAAATCCACATCTGGTTCAAGGAGCAAAGCAACTCCACACTCTTCCCCCTTAAACTTACTACTAATCCACCCTTTTTTAAACTCCTCTTCATTATATGTAATACATTGAGAAGCAGGGTCAGCTATATAAAATTTATATTTCTCACCTATTCGTGAACGTTTTACATCATAACATACAACAAAATGATTTTGATTCCAATGTAGGATACATGGAAAATTTACTTCATCAACCAACTGATCTATTGTAAGTTTCATCCCAAGACAGTGCATCCCTATATATTCAGCAGCATCACATATACCGAGTAAAGATACGCCCTCTCTCGAAATGAAGCAGTGTCTACGTATAGTTTCTTGTGAATATTCTTTACCATAAAAACTTGCAATCATACGTAAGCAAGTTGGACCGCAATCACTTGAATTTAATTGAGTGTAATGAGGGAATGTTTTTTTTAACATTGCAATTAAATCGGTTTAATTATTTGTAACATACTAAAGTTTTTGCTTCAAGTTTATTTGTCCAATCAGGAATTATCGTTCCATGATGCTCTAAATTGGTATTGTTCAAGCTGAATTCGCCTATCTCAAAGCAAGTTATCTCACGAAATCCGATTTTGTATAATATATCTGTTAATGTGCTAACATCATATATCATTTTATGTCCCCAAAATCTCATAAAATTATTTATGACAAACATTGAAGGGACTGGTTGATTTTGATAAAAGTTTTTTGTAAACTGATCATACCTTGATATACTCCATTCTATATATTCTTGATGTATATCATCGTTGGATGAATTATAGAGCTTCATTAAAAAATCAAGCGTAGGTATTGATAAGGTAAATATTCCATTTTTATCAAGAACTCTGTATACTTCTTGAAGCATATTTACCCCGTCCTTAAAATTTAAATGTTCAAACATATGCTCGGAGAATATATTATGAAATGAGTTGTCAGGAAAAGGAAATCTTAACCTTGCATCCATATAATATATATGTGGTAGATGAGGTACTATATCAGTATTTAACCAATTAGGTAAAGGTCTCTGGCCACACCCAATATTTAATCCTACTAAATCTTTGTAAGAATGTGAATATACCTCCTTCCAGAGTGTATTGTTTATTCGATTGTACGAGAATTGTTGTGAATTAGATATGTTTTCTATATCAACATCTATACTCAAGATTTGACTTTCTAAAATAGCACTAATCCAACAAGTACTATTCTCCTTCTCTAATTGTAATATAAATGCAGCACTAGGTTTTAGAATCTTGAATAAATGAAGGAAAAACTCTTTTCTTACGTATTCTACTTCTATTAAAATCAGATCCACATCTTCATTTACCTCTTTGATGCTAAAATCACAGAGTATAAGTATATTCCTATTCAGTTGACGTAGAACATCTACACTTTTCTCATATACTACGAAATCATCAATAAAGCATATTGGCAGCCTTTGAAAAAGACTAAGGTCTGTTTTTATGATGTCAGATTGGTTCCTATCAGAGTGTGAAGAACTATTACTCATGATTGGTTATTATTT